>NZ_ASHX02000001.1:4384993-4724987 GCF_000478605.2 Streptomyces thermolilacinus SPC6
CTTTGAGAAGTTCGCCATCTGGTCGGCTCCTGGGCTCTTGGCTCTGGGCGCTGGCTCTGGGGCTTCGGGGCTCCTTGGTGCTCCACACGTCGGACGGTCGGCAGCGGGCGCCGCTCCGGTCAGGCCGGTGCCGCCCCCGGTACGGGTCCGGGCTCCCGCCCCGGCCCCGGTACGGCGAACGGCACCACCGCCACCGTCACGTTGTCGTGGCCGCCGCCGTCGAGGGCGTGGCCGACCAGGACGCGCGCGCAGTGCAGCGGGTGCTCGGCCGCGTCGGCGGGCAGGACGCGGGCCATGTCGTCGGCGGACTCGGCGTAGTTCCACAGGCCGTCCGTGCAGACCACCACCACACCGGGGCGGTCAGGGCGGAACACGGCGGTGTGCGGCTCCAGTTCGTACGCGTCGGCGCCTAGCCAGCCGGTGATGGCGTGGGCGCGCTCGTCCGCGTACGCCTCGGCCTCGTTCATCAGCCCGGCGGCGACCATCTGCGCGGCCCACGAGTCGTCCTCGGTGAGCCGGGCCGCCGGGGCGGAGCGGTCGTCGGGCACCCAGTAGGCGCGGCTGTCGCCGACCCAGCCGACGACGAGGAGGCCGTTCGCGGTGACGGCGCCCACGACGGTGCAGGCGGGAGCGTTGCGGTGGCGGTGCGCGTCGTGCTCGGAACCGGCGCCGCCGTCGCCGGGCGGCTCATCCGCGAGCGCGTTGACGGCGTCGGACGCGGCGACGATGGCGTCGTGCATCGCCTGCTGCGGGTTCGTACCGAGGGGAAGGCCGGCCCGCAGGGAGGCGTCGGCGGCGCGGGCGGCCGCGGCCGAGGCGTCGTCGGGGCGGGACGCGGAGGACACACCGTCGCAGACGATGGCGACGACGGCCGGGGAGCCGTCGGGGAGCGTGGCGTCCGACACGGCGAACGCGTCCTCGTTGCGGTGGTGCCGCAGCCCCCGGTCGCTGACGGCGGCGACGGCACGCCCCACTTCGCGCTCCATGTGATCCCGCTCCTGTGGCTGCTTGTGCCCGCAGTTCTCGCAGTACCCGTCCGCCGAGACCCGCCCGGCCCGGCAGGCCACGCAGCCGGTTACGCCGGTTTCGGCGATTGCGTCGGTTTCGCCCGGGGTGGTGGGGGCGGTGGCGTGCGTGGGGCCGGTGGCCTGGGGGGCGAGGCGCGGGTCGGGCGCGGCGAGCTCGAAGTCGCCCGTCCGGTCGTCGTACCGCACGGGCGGCTCGGGCACGGGCCTGGTTGCCGAGGAGTGCTGCTCGGGTGGCGTGGCGGGCTGCTCGGGTGGCGTGCCGGATGCCGAGGCGGCGACGGGCGGGGGTGTGGGTGCTAGCGGGGGTGCGGGCGGGCCCGCTTGGACGGCGGGTGCGGCGGGCGGCATGTGGGCGGCCGGGTCCATGGGTGTGTCCACCAGGGTGGGGGGCGGCGCGGCGGGTGCCGGGGGTACGCCGGGTGCCTGTGGTACGGCGCCGTGCCCGCCGTACGAGGGCGCGGGCGGCGGCACCGGGGCGGCCGCCGGGTACGCGGGGACGGCCGGGGGCGCCGGGGCAACCGGTGGCGCGGTGGGGGCCGGTGGCGCGGCGGGAGCCAGGGGCGCCGGTGGCGCGGCGGCCGGTGGCGCGGCGGCCGGTGGCGCGGCGGCCGGTGGCGCGGCGGCCGGTGGCGCGGCGGCCGGTGGCGCGGCGGGGTTCGGAGGCGGGGCAAAGGCCGGTGGCGGGGGGAGCGGGGTGGTCAGGGCGACCGTCGGGTGGTCCACGGAGGGCTCCGGTACGGCCGACAGGTCGTACCCGCACGCCCCGCAGAACCGGTCACCCGGCTCCGGCGGCTCCGAGCAGCCGGGACAGGCCGACAGTTGACGCGTCTTCGACATCGCTCACACCCACGTCCGGGGGCGGAACCGGTTGGCCCGTTCCACCAGTTCGATCCTTTCCTCGCCCCGCTGGGCGAGCCGGGCGAGCACCCGGTACGAGCGTTCCAGGCCGAACCGCAGCCCGCGCTCGTGCAGTTCGCTGCCGAGCAGCGTGTGGTCCGGGGACAGGCCGCCAGGCCGCCCCGACAGCCACCAGTCCAGGGCCAGGCCCAGGACCTCCGCCGACAGCCGCTCGCGCCGCACCGGGTCGAGACCCAAAGCGTCGAGCGCAGCGACCTCGCGGGCCGCCGCGTGCAGGTCGTCCCGCAGCGGCTCCCCGGGGTCCCGCCGACGCAGCCGCGCCCGCACCGCCGCGACGCGCGCCGCGGTGTAGTGGATCGACGACTCCGGCACGGACTCCAGCGTACGCACCGCCGCGTCCCGGTCGCCCGCCGCCAGCCGCACCCGGGCCAGGCCGAACGCCGCGCCCACATGGCTCGGGTCCGTCGTCCACACGAGCCGGTAGTACTCGGCGGCGTTGTCCAACTGGCCCAGCGCCTCGGCGCAGAGCGCCAGCGCCAGCTTGGCAGCCGGTTCGCCCGGGAACGCGTCGTACACCGCGTCGAACGCCACCGCCGCCGTCGCGTGGTCACCGGTCGCCAGGGACGCGACGCCCCGGTACCAGACGACCCGCCAGTCGTCCGGGTGCGACCGCTCCAGCGCCTCCAGCACCCGTACGGCGCCTTCCGCGTCGCCCAGTTCCAGCAGGGCGCGCAGCTCCCGCAGGCGCAGCTCGGGCGACTCGGCAGGGGCGGCGCGCAGGGCGGCGGCCACCTCCGCCGGGCCCGGCGCCATGAGCCCGGCCAGGAACGCGGCGTTCGGGTCGTCCGGATCGACCAGCGGCACGGGCAGCGCGAGTGCCGCCCCCCGCACGTCCAGCACGGCGAGCAGCGGCCCGGCCCCCACGCCCCCACCCCCGGCCGCCGAGGCCCCGCCGACCGGTGCGCTCCCATCGACCGCCGAGGTCCTGCCGACCGGCGCGCTCCCGCCATCCGGCGCCTGCTCCGCACCAGCGGTGGCGGCCCCCGCCCGCGTGCCCTTGCCGCGCCGCGCACGCGCAGGGCGCAGGCCCAGGCGGGACACCTCACCGCCCGGCTCGGCGAACAGGGTCGTGTCCGCCACCCGCTGCTCGGGCCCGAACAGCGTCGAGAGCGCCGGTCTCGGCGCGCCCGTCTGGAGGGCGACGACCTCCCGCAGGACGCCCGTCAGCTGGTCCGCCATCTCCTGCGCCGACGCGAACCGCCGCACCGGGTCCGGGTCCGTCGCCCGCACCAGCAGCCGGTAGAACGACTCGTACCGCCGGAACACCTCGATGTGCTCGGGCTCCGGCAGCGAGTCGGCGTACACGTTCGCGTAGCCCTGGAAGTCGAACGTCAGCACCGCCAGCGTCCGCGCCACCGTGTACAGGTCCGACGCGACCGACGGGCCCACCTCCGCGACCTCGGGCGCCTGGTAGCCGACCGTGCCGTAGACGGCGGACTCCTGGTCGCCCATCCGCCGCACCGCGCCCATGTCGATCAGCTTCAGCTGGTCCTCGCTCTGGATGGCGTTGTCGACCTTGAAGTCGCAGTACAGCAGGTTACGGCTGTGCAGATGGCCCAGTGCCTCCAGCGCCTCGATGCCGTACGCGCACGCCTGCTCGACCGGCAGCGGGTCGCGCCGCCCGTCGGGGCCGCGCCGCCCGTTCGCGATGTCCTTCAGGGACTTGCCGCCGACGTACTCCATGACGATGTACCCGTCCAGCGAACCCGTCCGCTGGTCCAGGTGCTCCACGAAGTTGTAGATGCGGACGATGTTGGCGTGCTCGATCTCGGCGAGGAACCGCCGCTCGGAGATCGCCGCCGCCATCGCGTCCTGGTCGCCCGTGTCCAGCAAACCCTTGAGGACCACCCAGCGGTCGGAGACGGCCCGGTCCACGGCCAGGTAGATCCAGCCGAGCCCGCCGTGCGCGAGGCAGCCCGCCACCTCGTACTGGCCGTGCACCACGTCGCCCGCCCGCAGCTTCGGCACGAACGAGTACGGGTGTCCGCACCGCGTGCAGAACCCCTCCGTACGGCCCGGCCGGTCACCGCGCGCCCGGCCGACCGGCGCGCCGCAGTCGGACCGGGAGCAGAACCGGCGCCGCTCGGGCACCTCCGGCCGCTCCATGACCGCCGAACGCGGATCGGGCCTCGGCACCGCCGGTACCGTCACCAGGCCCGCGCCCAGCCGCCCGCGCGCCGAACGCCCGCTGGACGCGCCGGAGCTGCGCACCGAGACGGACCGCGCCGTCACCGGGCCCGAAAGCCCCTGCGACAGCCGCCCCGACACCGACCGGCGCGACGCCGCCGAACGCGACGACCGTCCCGCCGAGCGCGCCGAGCGCGCCGAGCGCGCCGAACGCGACGACCGTCCCGCCGAGCGCGCCGAACGCCCCGACGGCGACACCCCGGCCCCCGGGGATCCGGCCCCCGCCGAAACCCCAGCCCCCGGCACCCCGCCGCCCGCCGACGCCCCGGCGCCCGGCACCCCGCCGCCCGCCGCGCCCCTGGGCGGCCCGCCGCCAGCGATGCCTGTCGGCGGGGACGACACCGCGCCGTCCGGGGCGACGACGGGGGCCATGCCGCACGTGTCGCAGTACAGCTCGCCGCCGCCCACGTCCTCGTACGCGCCGCCGCAGTGCGGCCGCTGGCACTTCCTCATCCGTGACCCCCGGTCGAAAGGACCTCGTTCGCGGCCTGTTGGTACCGCAGCACGGCCCGTTCGGCGGCGCGCAGGTCGCACGGCGCGCTCCACAGCATGCGGCGCGCCGCGTCGTACCGCTCGGCCAGGACCGCGTCGTCGCCGAGCCCCAGCCGCGCCAGCCGCGCCCGGTACGCGTCGAGCCTGCCGCGCAGTTCGGCCCGGACGGCGAGCGGCGCCGTGACGGCCGTCAGCGACTCGCGGGCGCGCAGCAGTTCCTCCTCGGCCTCCCGCTCCAGCGCCTCCAGCAGCGGCGACAGCCGGTGCCACTGGGCGTGCCGCCGGTACTCGGCGGCCGTCGCCAGCCGCTCGTGCAGTGCGGTCGGCGGGCCGCTCACCGCCGGAACGTCCGACGCGGCGATCTTCGACAGGACCTCGACGCGCGCGGTGCGGGCCTCGGCGAGCGTACGGTCGGCGCGCGACAGCAGGTCCCGCAGCCGCAGCAGCCGCGACTCGGAGTCCTGCCGCACCTGGAGAACCGCCTCGATCTCCCGGCGTACGTCCTCCAGCGCCCGCGCCGCCCTGTCGTACCGGTCCGTGTCCGGTCGCCCGCCACCGGGCGCCGAACTGCCCTCCGCCGGGTGCCAGAACGCCAGCGGGTCGCTGACGACCCGCGCCCGCAGCTCCGCCAGCTCCTCCGTGATGGCCTCCAGGTCGTCCCCGGCCGGATGCTCACCGGGACGCACGCCGACGGAACGCGCCAGTGACCGGGTCCGGTGCAGCTCGGCCGCCAGGAGGTCTATCCGGGCGGGCAGCGCCGACCAGACCGCGTCCGCCGACACGACGACGTCGAGGGACCGCGCGTACAGTTCGTTGATCCGCGCGACCAGCCCGTCCAGCGTGAACCGCTCCACGGGCGCGGACGCTGCGGGCGCCGCCGACGGCTCGGGCGATGGGCCGGAAACCGGCGCGTCCGGTACGGCGACGCTCTCGCCGCACAACCGCTCCGTCAGCTCCGCCAGCTCCTCACGCCCCGGCCAGCGGCGCCGGGCGCGCACCTCCCGGGCGGCGCGCAGCACGTCCGTGTACACGTCGAAGTACGTCCACAGCAGCGCTATCGTCCGCTCCGTCGCGGCCCAGCGCTCCTTGGTCACCCCGGTCAGCTCGGCGCCTTCGAGGAGTCTGCGGCCCGCGTGGTCCTGCAACGCGAGCAGCGAGTCCTCGACCGCCTTGTGCTCCGCGCCGAGGCGTGCCAGCGCACGGTCCACCTCGTCCCGGTCCATCACCGGACCGGGGGGACGCGTGACGGCCATCGATCACCTCTCGCTCTCATGGGGACGGATTCGTCCGGTACTTGGGCGCGGGCGGCCCGGACATGCCGGGCAGGTCCGCCTTGAGCCACTTCTCGTACGCGCGTATCCACGGCCCGGCACGGTACGCCACCAGCACGTGGTTGACGCGGCGCACCAGGTCGTCGTGGCCCAGCCTGGCGGCCACGCCGTAGTACTCCGTCGTGAACGGGGAGCCCTTCAGCTCCACCGCCGTGTCCTGCGCGGCCTGGCCGGCGGCGAGGGCGCTGTCGGTGACGACCGCGTCCACCTCGCCCGCCTGGAGCCGCACCAGGCAGTCCAGCTGGTTGGGAACCGTGTACCGGTCGGCGTCGCGCGGGGTGCCGTCGTGCTCGTCGCGGTACACGGCGCCGTACGACTCCCGCTCCAGTGCCTCGTACGCCGTGGAGCCCTCGGCGGAGCAGACCCGCTTCCCGGTCAGGGACGCGTTGTACCCGGTGACCGTGGAGTCCTTGGGCGCGAGGACCTGCTGGCCCGTCGCGAAGTAGGCGGTGGAGAACGCGACCTGCCGGGCCCGGGCGCAGTTGATCGTCATCGTCCGCACCACCAGGTCCACCTTGCCGCTCTCCAGCGCGGCGATGCGCTGGTTGGTCGGCACCGCCCGGAGGATCACCGCGTCGGGGCTGCCCAGGATGTCCGTGGCGATGGCCCGCGCGAGGTCGATGTCGAAGCCCTCCAGGGTGCCCTTGGCGGGATTCCGGTAACCCCAGCGGTAGCTGTTCTGGTCCACGCCGACGACCAGCTTCCCGCGCGCCTTGATCGCGTCGATCGTCGGCCCGTCCCCGGCGGACGGCGGCAGCGACGCCTCCGGGTCCGCGCACTCTTCCGCTGCCTCCCCGGCCGCCCTCCTCCCGGCAGCCGCCGCGACACCGCCGGACGCCCCGCCCCGCGCGGCCGCCGCCTCCGCCCCGGCTTCCGCCGCTGCTTCGGCCCCGGCTTCGGCTGCTGCGGGCCGCGCCCGCAGCGGGCCCGTCCCCGCTTCCGCCCCGACGGGCCGCACCCGCACCGGGGCCGTGTCCGACCGACCGGCGGGGTCGCTGCCAGGGCCGTGCCCCAGCGGTACGAGGACCGCGGCCGCCGTCAGCAGACAGGCGACGCCCAGGGTGTGGACCGCGCCCCGGCCCCGCCGCCGCTCTCCACGCTCGTCCATCGATTCCCTCCCGTCACCGGTCACCGGTACTCCGCCAGCCGTCGGTTCACGCCCGTCACCACACCGACCGCCCCCAGCACCGCCAGGGCGGCCGCCCCGGCCGGAAGCGCCGTCAGGGCGTCGCGGGCCCGCCCTGCCGTCCGGGTGAACGCGCCCTGCTCGTGGTCGAGGGCCTTACGCAGCGCCGCGTCGACCCGGTCGAACGCGGCGCCCGTCGACGCCTCGCCGCCTATGACGTGCTTCAGCGCGCCCTCGTAGTCGCCGGCCTCGTCCGTACGCCGTACCGCCGCGTGCCGCTCCCGCCACTCGCCCGCCCAGCCGATGGCGTCCCGTACCGGCTCCTCGCCCGCCGGGTCGTCGGCGAGCCGCCGTGCTTCGGCGAGCGCCCGGTCGAGTCCGGCCATGGCCGTGGCGTACTCCGTCGCGTACTTGTCGTTCTTGCCGTCGTCGGTCAGTACAGCGCCACGTGCCACGAGGGTCAGGTTCTCGTTCGCCCGCGCCTTCAGGGAACCGATCCGTGCCTCGTTCAGCACCTTGAGCGAATCCTGCCCGTGTGACCGGGCGTCACCCAGTCCGGTCCGCGCCATCGTGTGCGCCCCGGCGAGCCACAGCAGCACCACCGCCGTCGCGGCCGTCGCGGCCAGCAGCCCCGGGTTGAGGAGACGGTTCGTGCGGCGCTGGTCGCGCCACTGCGCCCAGGCGAGGGCGCCCAGCACGAGCACGCCCGCCGAGAGGGAGAGCACGGGCCACGCGCGCGCGTCCGCCTCGTCCTCGGCGAGTCGCGCCGTCTCCGCCTCGTACAGCCGCTCGGCGGCGGGCAGGAGCTGGGCCGTCATCCGCTGGTTCGCGTACCGCAGGTAGGCGCCGCCGAGCGGCAGGCCCTGCCGGTTGCCGGCACGGGCGCGCTCCACCAGGCCCGTGTACTGCGGCAGTTGTTCGTTGAGCGTGGTGATCTCGGCGGCAGACGCGGAGGAACCGTCCGTGTTCGCCGCGGCCTTCACCAGCAGGCGGGCCGCCGTGGCGATGTCCTTCTCGTACCGCTCGCGCACGTCGGCCGGCTCCTGCGCGCCCGCGAGGAACCCGCTGGCCGCCGCAGTGTCGGCGTCGGCGAGGGAGCGGTAGATGTGCGCGGCGTCGGCGCTGAGCGGCTGACTGCTGCCCACCACGTCGACGGCGGCGTCCGACCGGGCGGTGACCTCCAGCGAGGTGACCGCGCCGAACAGCAGCGCCAGCAGGGCCAGTACGGCACACACCAGCCGCAGCCGCCCGGGCGGCGTGGTCGCCGCACCCCGCAGCCGCGCCAGCCCCTCCCGCAGAACCAGCCCACGCGGCACGCCGGGCTCCCGGCCCGGGCCGCCACCACGCGCGAGCGACGGGGCACCGCCGTGCGGGGTGCTGCCGGGCCCACCGTGAGGGGCGTTGCCGGGTGTGCCCGGCGGGGCGTTGCCGTACGAGGCGCCGCCGGGTTCGCAGTGCGGGGCACGCGGACCGGGTACGCCCGGCCCGGGAGCCGGGACGCCCGGGCCGTGAGCCGTAGCGCCCGCGCGGTGCGTCAGGGGCGTCGAGCCCGGAGCCGTGATCCCCGCGCGTGGAGCCGCGCCAACCGCGCCGGAACCCGTAAGGTCCTGCCCCGGAGTCGTAACGCCCGCAGGTGGAACCCCGGGAGCGACGGTGGCCGAGCCGGGGTACGCACCAGCAACCGGGGGACCGGACACCGACGGACCGGGCACCGGCGAGCCGGACACCAGCGGACCGGACACCGGGCCACCGGAGACCGACGGGGGTGCGGAGCCCGCGTACGGCCCCTGCGCCGGGTAGTGGCCCGTCGAGGAGTGCGCACCGGGCGCCGGGTACGGGCCGCCTGTCGGGACCGCGCCCGTCGATGGGGGCACGCCCGATGGGCCGTCCGGCGGTTGCGCGGGTGTGCCCGGGGACTCCGGGGCGGCCCCCGGTACGGGCCGCGCGTTTCGCGCGTCTGACACGTGACCTCCCCCTTGGTCTCCGGCACCGGCCCGCCCGCTCCCGTCGGGTCAGGAAAAGCAGTGGTCCGGCCAGCAGTATGAACGCAGGGGGTTCGCAAAGACACGGTCTTGACTGGATCTTGTTCTTATCGTGCCCGACGTCCCCTTCGCACCGTCATTCGAACCCTCCACCCATAGAACACCGCCCCCTCCCACCGGGTTTCAGCCCCGGCGCGAACCGCTCTCTGAGCGCCTCCCCGGCCGCCCCGCGCGCCCCCACGTCGTCGAGCCCCAGAAGCGCCGCACCCAGCACGGGCGGCGCGGCCACCACGGTCGGCACCGCCACAGGCGCCCGCTCCCGCAGCAACTCCTCGATCCGGCCGTTCAGCTCCGGGTGCCCGGCGGCCAGGACGCTCCCGCCCAGCACCACCGGAACCGGCTCCGGCGCGTCCCGCAGCCCGAGCCGCTCCAGGGCGACCACCGCCATCGCGACGACCTCCTCGGCCATCCGCGCCACCAGCGCCCCGGCCACCGGGTCGCCCGCCGCGCCGACCGCGAACACCACCGGCGCCAGTTCGTGCCGCCGCCCGGCCGGGACGCGGCCCAGGTGCAGGGCCTCGATCAGCGCGTACATCGAGCCGAGCCCGAAGTGCGCGGGCAGCGCCCGGGCCAGCTCCGTCGGTTCGCCGCGCCCGTCCTCGGCCCGCGCCGCGTACCAGAGCGCCTCGTCGGCCAGTCCCGCGCCGCCGCCCCAGTCGCCGGAGAGCCGTCCGAGGGCGGGGAACCGCGCGGTACGCCCGTCGGGGAGCAGGCCCACGCAGTTGATGCCGGCCCCGCAGACCACGGCCACACCACGCGGCTCGTCCACCCCGGCCCGCAGTACCGCGAACGTGTCGTTCCGCACCCGTACGGACACGCCCCAACCACGCGCCTCCAAGGCGCGGGCCAGCGCGTCCTCCTCCACCGGCAGGTCGGCGTTGGCCAGACACGCCGATACGTGCACGGCTCTCGCCGCGCCACGCACAGGGCCCCCCGCCGTGACGCCCGCAGAGCCCCCCACCGCGCCGCCCGGGGCACCGCCCGCCGAAACACCAGCCTCAGCCCCGGCACCCCGGTCAGCCCCGGTTCCCCGCACCGCCTCCGCGACTGCCGCCTCCAACACGTCGACCGCCGCTTCGACGCCCACCGCCTGCGGCCGGAAGCCGCCGCCGTGCCCCGTCCCGAGGACCGTCCCGTCCACGCCGACGAGGGCGACGTCCGTCTTGCTGTTGCCCGCGTCGATGGCCAGCACGGCGCCCGCCGCCGCGTTCACGCCCACGCGAGGTGATCCCGGTTGTGCGCGAGGAGCCGGTCCGTCAGCGTGTCCGCGTACGCGTACTGGCCGATCAGCGGGTGCGCCAGCAGCGCCCGGAACACCCGGTTTCTGCCACCGCGCAGCGCCGCGTCGAGCGCCAGCTCCTCGTACGCCGTGACGTGCGCGATCAGCCCCGCGTACAGCGGGTCCACGTTCCGTACCGGCAGAGGGCGGGCGCCGTCCGCGTCCACCCCGGCCTGGACCTCCACCACGGCGTCGTCCGGCAGGAAGGGCAGCGTGCCGGCGTTCCGCACGTTCACCACCTGCGCGGCACCGCCCGGTGCCCCCGCACCACCCCGCTCCCCGGCCCCGCCGCGTCCGCCCAGCAGCGAGGCGGCGAGTTCGACGGCGGCCTCCGAGTAGTAGGCGCCGCCCCGCTTGGCGAGCAGCGCGGGCTTCTCCTCCAGCGCCGGGTCGCCGTACATCTCCAGCAGGCGCCGCTCCATCGCCGCGACCTCGGCGGCCCGCGACGGCTTGCCGCGCGTCTCGTCGACCACCTCGTCGTGCTGGTAGAAGTACCGCAGGTAGTACGAGGGGACCACCCCGAGCCGGTCGAGCAGGGCGCGCGGCAGCCGCAGGTCGGCGGCGACGGCGTCCCCGTGCTCGGCCAGCAGCCGGGGCAGCACGTCCGTCCCGTCCGGCCCGCCGAGCCGTACGCCCAGCTCCCAGGTCAGGTGGTTGAGGCCCACGTGTTCCAGGTGCACGTCCGCCGGGGCGACATCCAGCAGCGCGGCGAACTTCCGCTGGAGGCCGATGGCGACGTTGCACAGGCCGACCGCCTTGTGCCCGGCCTGGAGGAGGGCGCGTGTGACGATCCCGACCGGGTTGGTGAAGTCGATGATCCAGGCGTCCGGGTTGGCGCGGCGTACCCGTTCGGCGATGTCGAGGACGACGGGCACGGTCCGCAGCGCCTTCGCCAGACCGCCCGCCCCGGTGGTCTCCTGCCCGACGCAGCCGCACTCCAGCGGCCAGGTCTCGTCCTGCTGCCGGGCGGCCTGCCCGCCGACACGCAGTTGCAGCAGCACGGCGTCGGCGCCGTCAACGGCGGCGTCCAGATCACCCGTTGTGGTGATCTTCCCGGGGTGGCCCTGTTTGGCGAAGATCCGCCGGGCCAGCCCGCCCACCAGCTCCAGCCGGTCGGCCGCCGGGTCCACGAGGACCAGCTCGCCGACCGGCAGGGAGTCGCGCAGCCGCGCGAACCCGTCCACCAGCTCCGGCGTGTACGTGGAACCGCCCCCCACGACCACGAGCTTCAAGTCACCCATCGTCCCCACTCCCATCCACGCGTCCGTTCGTTCGGAGCCCGCCCGTGAGGGCGGCAACACACCGGGCCCGCCGGGTCCGTTCAGCGCGCGGAGGTGTCGAACACCTCGTCGCGGGTCGCGGCCAGCGCGGCCTCCAGGGCGCCCCGCAGCACGGGGTGCTCCCGTACGGCGCCCAGGACGAGGCGCGGCCGGGCGGCGGCGAGTTCGGCCAGCTCGGCGGCGACCCGCGCGCGCAGCGGCTCACCCCCCGCCACGGCCAGGTCACCGGAGAGCACGACCAGCTCGGGGTCGAGCACGGCGACGAGGGAGGCGAGCCCGGTCGCGAGCCCCGTGGCGTACGCGTCGAGCAGCGCACCATACGCCCCGGAGTCCTCCGCAGCCCTGGACCCCTCGGACACCCCACAAGCCCCACCAGCCCCATCGACCTCACCGGCCCCACCCGCCCCGACCGCCCCCGCAGCCGTACGCAGCAGTCGCGCCGCCGCCTCGGGGCCGTCCCCCGGCGGCACGTCTAGGCCCAGCTCGCGGGCGAGTCGGGGCAGCGCCTGCGCGCCGGTCAGCTCCTGGAAGCCGCCGCTGCCTGCCTTGGCGACGTTCCGTACAAGCGGTGCGCCGGGTACGGGCATGAACCCGACCTCACCGGCGCCGCCCGTGAACCCCCGGTGCAGCCGCCCGCCCATGACGAGGGCGGCGCCGAGGCCCTCCTCGCTCCACAGCAGCACGAAGTCGCGGTGCCCGGCGGCGGCGCCGAGTCGCTGTTCGGCGACGGCGACCAGGTTGACGTCGTTCTCGTACTCGAGGGGCACCGGCAGCGCGGCGGCCAGTTCCTCCAGCAGGCGGGGCGCGTGCCAGCCGGGCAGGTGCGAGGCGTACCGGAGCCGCCCGGTCGAGGGGTCGAACGCGCCGGGCGTGCCGATGACGACCCGCCGCACGTCGTCCCGGGTGAGCCCGGCCGCCTTCACGGCGCCGTCCAGCGCGTCGGTGACCTGCCGCACGGCACCGGGCCCGCCCCGGCGCGGGGTCGGCAGGACGAACTCCCCGGCCACGGCCCCGGTCACGTCCGCGACGGCGGCCCGCACGCGGCGCGGGTTCACGTCGAGCCCGGCGGCGTACGCGGCGCGCGGGTTCACCCCGTACAGCTGCGCGTTCGGCCCGGGCCGCCCCTCGGAGGTGCCGGTCACGACGACGAGCCCCGCCGCTTCCAGCCGGGCCAGCAGTTGCGAGGCGGTCGGCTTGGACAGCCCGGTGAGCTTCCCGATCCGCGCCCGCGACAACGGCCCGTGCTCCAGCAGCAGTTCAAGCGCGGCCCGGTCGTTCATGGCCCGCAACACCCGAGGCGTCCCGGGAATGCCCCCGCTCACGTCGTCCGGCCCCCGCCTTGAGAACTGTTAGGAAACTTTCCTGTCACCCGCCGGAGACGACGGTAGGCCGGGTGACGTCGTGTCGTCAACAGGTCGATGAGCGACCGACGCCTCGGATTGTCGGTGCGGCGTTTTACGGTGGGCCGGGAGGAAGTGCGGCAGATGGGGGGGGACCAGCTTGTTGCAGGGACATGCCGCGCCGTCCATAACGCGTTGACGCTCGCCGACTTCACTCCGTAGCGTCGCGGACGATCTTGAATGGCTCGTGTACTCGAACACGGGCCGTGGTCTGAGGGGGGAGCCTCATGCAGTTCACGTCATCCGCCGTACCGGCCGGACCGCCGCGCGCGAGACGCCGGTTCGCCGTCGCCGCGACCGCCGCCCTGCTCCTGGGCGGCGCGGCGGTGCCCTCCGCGCACGCGCAGGCCGCCGCCGACGACCCGGTGCCGCTCGCGCCGACGGTCACCTCACTCGGCCCCTACGAGGAGTGCGCCCCCAACCACTGCCTGCCGCACGGCGGTCCGGGCATGCCTGCCCGCTTCCGCTTCACGCCGAACGCCGCCGACCAGGACGTCACCGGGTACCGAGTGCGGTTCGGTGACCAGGTCCGCACCATCAGCGTTGCGGAGGCCGAATCCTTCGAGGTCACGCCCACCGAGGGTGGTGTCTTCTTCCTTGACGTGCAGGCGGTGGACTGGGGCGCGCGATTCGGAGCCACGACCACCTTCACCTTCAAGGTCGATCCCGTTCTCGCCCACTCCCGCTGGCGCTTCGACGACGGGCTGAACGACCCGGCGGCCACCGTTGCCGCGGACTCCGGCACGGGGAGCGAGCGCCACGACGCCGTCGTCCACACCGACGGCACCGGCTGGTCGCCGCTCGCCCGCGCAGGGGAGCAGGACCGGGCGCTCCTGCTGGACACGCCCGAGGGGCAGCGCCCCCGCGAGTACGCGGAGACGGCCGGGCCCGTACTGGACACCTCCAAGCCGTTCACCGTGTCGGCGTGGGCCTACCTGGCCGGCACCGGTGACGACCGCGTCGTCCTGTCCGTGCCGGGCAGCCACGGCACCGCGCTCGACCTGCGCTACTCGGCCGCCGACCGCACGTGGGCCTTCGGCAGATCGGCGCAGGACGCGCCCGGAGCGCCGAGCGTCCGCTCGCTGGCGGCCACCGACGCGGTGCCGAACGCGTGGACCCACCTGGCGGGCGTCTTCCACACCCGGCACGACACGGACCCGTCCAACGACACGGTCCAGCTCTATGTGAACGGCCGCCCCCAGGGCAGCCCCGTGGTGCTCGCCGAACAGGCGCCCGCGTACGAGCCGTGGCGCGCCACGGGCGGCCTCCAGTTCGGGCGCGGCTACGCCGACGGCGACCACGACCACTACTTCCGGGGCCGCATCGACGAGGTCACCGCCTGGCAGTGGCCCCGCACCCCGCTGGAGATCCGCCGCCTGACGGAGGTGCGCGACCGGAACGGGGAGGTGGTCTTCACCCCGGCCGCGCACTGGGACGCGGCGTCCACCGAGGGCGGTCGCGTCCGGCAGACCGGCTCGTACCCGGGCGGGGACCTGGGGCTGTCGCCCACGGGCGCCTCGCTGAACGCGGAGGAGGGCAGCCTCGTCCTGGACGGCGAGACCGGCCACGCCGCGACCGAGGGCCCGGTCGTCGACGAGACAGGCTCGTTCACGGTGTCGGCCCGCGTGCGGGTGGACAGTGCGGCCATGGCGGCCAAGCCCGAGGGGTACCGCGCCCTGGTGGCCGGCCAGCGCGCCGGGACGGAGTACTCGTGGGCGCTGTGGCTGAAGAAGTACTCGCAGGACGCCTACCTGTGGGAGTTCACCCGCACGTCCCTCGGTCCCGACGGGCAGCCGACCGAGACGATCACCTTCGGCAGCTCCGATTACGCCGTCCTCGACACCTGGGTCGAGCTGACCGGGGTCTACGACACCGTGGAGACCAAGGGCGCGGGAAAGCTGAGCCTGTACGTGGACGGGATGGAGCAGATGTCATGGCGCCCGTCGGACCTGACGCACGCCCAGCAGGGCACCGGCGCCCTCACCGTCGGCGGTGACGCGTCCGGCGGAGCCGCCACGGCCCACGCCCTGCCCGGCGCGGTGAAGACCCTGCGGGTGTGGACCGGCGCCATCACCGTCCCCTACATCCACCACTACGTCATGCCGCAGTGACCCAGCGCGGCATGGTGAGGGAGGCCCTGTGGCCAAGACGCGGTGCCGGTGCGGGAACCTGATCCGCGACGACGACCCGGACCACAGCATGGTGCTGAACTCCCACAGGGCCTCCGAGGACCTGGACTTCGACGGCACCGCCCTGTTCGGCAGAGGCACTGACATGCTGCGCTGCGCGGCGTGCGGGCGGCTGTGGGTCTTCTGGGACGAGCACGGCAGCCCCACCGAGTACCGGCCTGTCGCAGAGGGGTGAACGAGGCTGGGCGCGGCCACTGCGCCGCGCCCGGCACGGCTTTTTGATCCCCTGCTCCCGCCTCGGCCCGAGGCGGTCCCCTCCCACGGCCGGTGCCGGACTGGGCCGTGCCCGCCGGGCACCTTGTACGCGTTGGACGCATCCGGCTCACCCTGCTGAACGCGGTCGGTGAGCCGGACTGGTTCAGCACGCGTCGACAGTCCACACGTCCGGGTGAAAGAACGATGCCACCCACATCGCAGGATGCACGGCTGACCGCCGAACCCGCCACAAATGAGTACGGGTACTCAGAATCCCTCTCCCGTTGCGCCATTAGGGTCATTGCGGAAGCCCTGCTGGGGTGTAGGGCTGACCCGCTGTGGAGGGGCGCCGATGTCGTGGGACGAGTGGGAACAGCTCAAAACGGAGGCTGCTGAACGCCAGTCGAGTCGGATGCGGCTCAACCAGTTACCGGCTTCCGACCCGGCCGGTGGTGATGGCGGCGGTTCGTCGGGGGATCTGCGGACCCGGAAGCAGGCCTGGACACGGGCGGGTGAGGGCGTCAAGGGCCTGAAGGCGGACATCAGCGAGGGCCTGAAGAAGCTGGACGATGGGCAGTCGGGCGTGGCGGAGTCGTCGGGGTGCCAGTCGGCGGCGGCGCAGAAGGAGCTGTACGACTCCTGGAGGAGTTACGGCGGCAAGGTGAGCGGGCGTTGCGGCACGGTGGGCGGGCTGCTGGAGCGCGCCGGGAGGGATCTGGCGATGACCGACAAGGCGATCGAGGAAGAGTTCGCGAGGATCAGGGCGCAGTACCAGGACACGGAGCCGGTCGGCGGCCAGGCGAAGGGCCGGTGACGGTCGGCGATGGATCTGGCGACGCTGAAGAAGATCAAGCCCGCCGCGTTCGAGGACGCGGCCGACGGTTACCGCGCCACGGGCGAGATGGCCGCCAAGGCGAAGGACGCCATCGACATCCGGATCTCCTCCGGCATCCGCGCCCAGCTGGAGGGGGAGACGGCGAACGCGGCCCTGGGCGAGCTGAAGGAGCTGTCGAAGAACTTCCACTACGTGCAGACCGAGTGCGCTCTGGTGAGCACCGCGCTGGCGGGTTTCGCGCACGACATGGCCGCGGCCAGGCGGAAGCTGGACGCGGCCGTCGCGGACGCGCGGGCCGCCGGGTGCACGGTGAACGCGGACGGGTCGGTCAGCTTCCCCGCGGGCGGCCAGGCGGTCGACGGCAAGATCCCGGAGGGCGGCACGGTCACCGGGGCGGGCGGCCCGTCCTCCCCGACGGCCGACGCGCTCTACCGGCAGGCGGCCAACGCCCACCCCAACCCCCACTACGGCAAAGCGTTGGAGTTCGCGAACCGGATCGCCGACGCCGTGCGGGAGGCCACGGAAGCGGACACCAAGTGGGCGCCGAAGCTCCGCGCGCTGAAGGCCGACGACGACCTGACCGTCTCCGACCGGGACTGGACGGACACCCAGTCCGACACGAGCGGAGTCCGCCATGCAGCCGCTGCGTACCTGGACACCATCGAAGCCCCGCCGAAGGACGGAACGCCGGAGAAGAACGCCCAGTGGTGGAAGGACCTCACCCCGGAGCAGCGCGCCGACTACCTCGCCGTCCATCCAGGTGCCCTCGGGGCGATGAACGGTCTCCCGGCGGACGTTCGTGACGAGGCGAATCGTACGGTCCTGGCGGAGACCAGGGCGATGTACCGGCTGGAGCTCGCCGCCATCCCGAAGGAACCGGCCATGTACGGTCAAGGTCCCGGCGGTTACCGCGTCGACGTGATCACTCCGGAGTGGCAGGAGTGGCACAGGAAGTACGCGGACAAGAAGGCCGAGATGGAAGGCGTGTTGAAGGGAATGGACGCCATCCAGGCCCGCTTCGACCGGACTGGCCGTGATGGGCTCCCCGAGGCGTATCTGCTTGGCTTCGACCCCACCGGGCTGGCTGACGGAAAGGTCATCCTCGCCAACGGGAACCCGGACACGGCTGATCATGTCGGCATTTATGTCCCCGGCACCTTCTCCCACATCGCGTCCATCGGTGGTGACGACGACACCCACGGGGATCTCGGCCGGGGAGACAGACTCTGGACCGAAAGCACCCGTCTCGCCGCGGGGCAGAAGGTCTCCACAATCACGTGGTTCGACTACGACGCCCCCGATCACATCCCGCAGGCGACCCGTCACCAGTACGCGGACGAGGGCGGCCCGCGGTTGTACGACTTTCTGCAGGGCAGCAAAGCGGCGCAGGAGAGTGTTGACGGCACGCGCGCGCACACCACCGTGATCGGTCACAGCTACGGAAGTACGGTCGTAGGCGTCGCAGCGCAATCCGGAACTTGGAGGGACCCGGCGGCCGTCAATGACTTGGTCTTCGCCGGTAGCCCTGGCGTACAAGCGGACCATGCGGCGGACTTGGGTGTCGGAGCCGACCGTGTTTGGGCGATGGGCGCCCCGTTGGACGATTTCGTGGTTCGGCACGGAGGTCGCCTCGTGGGACTGGGTGACAACTGGACCATTCCGACCGATGAGTCGTTCGGTGGGAACGTCATGGAAAGCGACGCGGGCGGGCACACGAAATTCTGGGACGCAGGCTCCACGAGTCTGTGGAATCAAGCGGCCGTCATGGTCGGCCAGCGCGACAAGGTGGAAATTGAGTAAACGAACTTCGGTATTCGTTTCCGTTCTGATGGCTTGCATGCTGGCTGCGGCGTGCTCTGGTGGAAGTGAGGCGGAAGTGGAGGTCCGCGACAGTGCGGCAGTGAAGGCGGACACCAAGAAGGTGTCCAGCCGGGTGCTTGAGATGCTGGCACTTGAGGGAAAAGTGACAGAGACGGGCGCGATGACCATGCGGTGTTCGGGATTTGACGCCGATGAGAAGGTCTACCGCGCTCGACATCCCTGGAGCGTCTACGATGCCTCCTTTGCCGACATGCGGGCGGCCTTTGACCGTCTCCGTGGTGAGTTGCCGAAGAACGGCTGGAAGATTGTCAAGGATGGCCCCGACGGCACTGCGGGAAAGAGTCCCCAGATTGTCGCGGAGTCCGAGGGCGGAGATTTCGCAGTCGACGCACGGCTGCACGAGGAGAATAGAGCACAGAACGCTCCGGCCCTTCTCACGGTCACTGTGGAATCAGCGTGCTACAAGGGGTCCGGCACCTCGTGACGCTGTGGCGCTGATCCTGTTCGGCCTGGAGGCAAGCGCCTTCTGCCGGAATGCCAAAGACGCCCCGCACCAGTAGGTGCGGGGCGCCTTCGCGTGTGCGCGGGCCGTCAGTTCTTCGCGAGGTTCGGGCCTGTCGCGGGCTGGGGTATCGGGGTGGCGGCCAGGGACTGGGGGGTGGTGGGGGAGGCGAAGGCGGACGGGGCGGCCATGCCCGCTGTGGGGTCGGACGGCGAGGGGGTGTCCGACGGGGCCGGGACGCCGCCCACGATGCGGATGCCCGCCGCGTCGAACGCGCGCTTGATCCGCCAGCGGATCTCCCGTTCCACGCCCAGCGCCTTGCCCGGCATCGTCTTCGCCGAGACCCGCAGCGTCATCGAGTCGATCATGACCTCGGTCAGGCCCAGCACCTCGATGGGGCCCCACAGCCGCTCGTTCCAGGGCTCCTCGGCGGCCATCTCCTCCGCCACGTCCTCGATCAGCTTCTTCAGCGCGTCCAGGTCCTCCGTCGGGCGGACCGTGACGTCCACGCCGGCCGTCGCCCAGCCCTGGCTGAGGTTGCCGATCCGCTTGATCTCGCCGTTGCGGACGTACCAGATCTCGCCGTCCACGCCGCGCAGCTTCGTCACCCGCAGCCCCACCTCGATGACCTCGCCGGACGCCACGCCCGCGTCGATCGAGTCACCGACCCCGTACTGGTCCTCCAGGATCATGAAGACGCCCGACAGGAAGTCCGTCACCAGGTTCCGCGCGCCGAAACCGATCGCCACACCGGCCACGCCCGCCGATGCCAGCAGCGGCGCCAGGTTGATGTCGAAGGCGCCCAGGATCATTAGCGCCGCCGTACCCATGATCAGGAACGACGCCACCGACCGCAGGACCGAGCCGATCGCCTCCGACCGCTGACGGCGCCGCTCGGCGTTGACCAGCAGCCCGCCCAGCGCCGTGCCCTGCACCGCCTGCGCGCTGCGGTTCATGCGGTCTATCAGCTTCGTCAGCGCCCGCCTGATCAGGTAGCGCAGCGTGACGGCGATGGCGATGATCAGCAGGATGCGCAGGCCGGTGTTGACCCACGCGGCCCAGTTCTGCTCCACCCAGCCCGCGGCCGCCCCCGCCTGGCGGGCCGCCTCGTCCAGCGAAACGGGGGACACGGGGGACACGGACGCCCCGGACGACGACGGGGACGGACCTGAGTCGGTCGGGGGGACAGCGGGCGGGGCCGACCACAGCACGGCGGGGAACCTCCTGGCATCACGGGCGGGTCTCTTCCATTAAACGGGTGGAGCACACCGGTTCGTCGCCTTGTTCGAGGGAGAGGCTCGTCTCATCTGGGGATGAGCACCCTGTGGTCGAAAACACCTCCAGCCCGTTACCCCCATGTGGTGGCGCTTCGACCTGGCATGAGGAGAGACTGAGAGCAGATCGTCCCGGCGCGAGCCACGCGCCGCCGGCGTACAAGGAGGCATCCGTGCCGCATGTCCTGGTCCTCAACGCGTCGTACGAGCCCCTCGGCGTCGTACCGCTCCGACGCGCGCTCGTACTCGTCCTCGAGAACAAGGCCGTGTGCCTCGAGGAGTCCGGCGCCTTCATGCACAGCGCGACCCGAGCGATCGCAGCCCCCAGCGTCGTACGGCTGAAGCGGTTCGTACGGGTCCCCTACAGGGGGCCCGTTCCACTGACCCGCAAAGCACTCTTCGCCCGCGACGGCGGACGGTGCATGTACTGCGGTGGCGTCGCAACCAGCGTCGACCACGTCGTCCCGCGCAGCCGCGGGGGCAAGCACGCCTGGGACAACGTGGTGGCGGCCTGCCGCCGCTGCAACCACATGAAAGCCGACCGGCACCTGCGTGAGCTGGGCTGGCGGCTGCACCAGCCACCAGCCCCGCCCACCGGTCTCGCCTGGCGCATCATCGGCACCGGGCACCGGGACCCGCGCTGGCTGCCCTACCTGCAGCCGTACGGCGCGGACGACGCCCTGGCCCGGATCGACGGCATCTCAGCCTGACGTCCGGGCCCTGTCGTACCCCCGTCTTCTCTCATGGGGAAGCGGGCGCCCTTCCCGTGGGGAGCAGGGTGCCCTTCCCATGGGGGCGGGCCGGTGCGACGGCCGGGCCACGGCTGTCCGCGGACCGGGGCACCGCTCCTCTCCGGGCGGTACCCCGGTCTCCGTACGCCGTCGCAGACGCCGCTACTCCGCGACGACCGCGTACGCCTGCACGTCGAACAGCGAGTACCCGTACTCCGTCGCCCGCTCCTCGCCCTGTACGCGCAGGAACCGGGTGTCGGGGGCGTCCATGCGGACCGCCTCGCGGCCGCCCCGCCCGTCGCTGACCGTCGCCGCGGTGCGCCACGAGCGGCCGTCCGGGGAGACCTGGACGCGGTACCGCTTCGCGTGCGCGTCCTGCCACTGGAGCACCACCTGCCCCACCCGTGCGGGCTCGGCCAGCTCGACCTGCCACCACGCGCCGTCCTCGGCCGGGGACGACCAGCGGGTCTCCGGGTCGCCGTCGACCGCGGCCGACGCCGGGAAGTCGGGCGTCTCGTCGCCGGACGAGGTGGCCGCCGCGCCGGGGGAGCGGGTCAGGTCCGCGCCGCCCGTCGCCGGATAGGCCCGGACCGTCAGCGTCCGCTCCTCGCCCGCGAAGGACAGCGTCACCGGGTACGACCCGGCGGGCGTGCCCTTCGGGACCGTGATCGTCAGCGGCACCCGCGTGTCCACGCCGCGCGGGACCGTCGTCTCCTTCGGCACGCCGACCACGACGCCCTTCGGCGCCCGCACGGCCAGCGCCCCGCGCACCGCCTCCGGCCGCCGCGTCGACAGCACCGCGTCCACCCGCTGCGGGCGGCCGCCGATCACCGCGTCGGTCTCGGCGCGCGGCAGCTCCAGTCCGACGCGCGGCTCGTCCGCGAACCACGGCACCAGCGACCGTACGGGCACGGCCTCGCCCGCCGCCCAGCTCACCCGCACCGCGTCCACGCGCAGCGCGCCCGCGACCCGGGCCTGCGTCCAGCCGCTCGGCGACAGGGGGCCGAGCCGCCGCCAGCCCTCGCCCGGCACGTGCACCTCCACGGCGCCGCCGCCGGGGCCGCCGGGACCGGCCAGCGCGGTGACCGCCTCCACGGGGCGCGCCCGGCCGAGGTCCACCGTGTACGAGGTGTCCGTACGGTACGGCTCGCCCGCCTTCCGGGACGCGCCCGTCCAGGCGCCCGCCTCGTCCACGGCCCGCTTCAGGAACGGGTCCAGCACGCCCGTGCCGACCTTCGCGGTGCTCGCCGCCAGGGCCTGCCGCAGCGGCTCCAGTTCCAGCTGGGCCCGCCACGCGGCGGCGCCGTCGCCGCGCGCCTGCGCCTGGAGCATGTCCACGGCGGCCTCCCCGGCGCGGCCGTACCGGGCGAGCTGGTCCAGCCAGGGCCGCACCTCGTCGTCGAGGCGGCCCTCCGCCGGGGCGGTCAGCGCGGCCGGGGCGCCCCGCATCACCGTGAACGCCGCCCGCAGTTCCCTGGCCGCCTCGTCACGGGCCGACGCGGGCACGCCCGTCGTGGTCCGCGTCCGCCAGAACTCGGCCAGCAGGGGCCGCAGGTAGGCCGACTCGCCGTGCGGGTCCAGCAGCGACGACGCGTCGTTCCCGGCGAGCGCGCCCAGCGCCTCACGGGCCCTCGGGTCGCCGCCCGCCAGGTCGTCCAGCGCGGCCCGCCACGACTCCTGCGGGCGGTAGCCGCGCGGGTTCCACGCGAAGTCGGCCGCCGTGAACACGGGCACCCGCGACGCGGACGCCTGCTCCATGCCGTTGGCCAGCAGCGCCGCCGAACCGGCCGCGACGGCGGGCTCCCGGCCGGTGTACGGGCCGAGGAAGATCCGGTCCTGGGCGTAGTCGTTGACCGGGTAGTTGTCCATGGTGACCAGTGGGTGGCGGAACACCTCGCGGGCCTTCGCCAGTTCGCCGCCGCTGATCGTGCGGGGCACCACGCCGACGCCCGTCCACGCCACCTGCACCCGCGCGTCGAGCGCGTCGGCGAGCGCGGTCCGGTACTCGGTCGCGCCGTCCTGGTAGTACTCGGTCGGCATCAGCGACAGCGGCTCGGCGTCCGGGTGGCGCTCGGCGAGGTGCCGGGACAGTTCGCTCGCCACGCGCGCGTGCGCCCGGGCGGCCGCGCCGGGGCCCCGGCCGAAGACCTCCGCGTCCCGCGAGCAGTGCCACTCGTCGTACGCGGAGTCCTGGAACTGGAGCTGGAAGGCCCGCACTCCGAGCGCGTACATGGCGTCGACCTTGCCCTTGAGCGCCTTCACGTCGTCCTCGGACGCCAGGCACATCGACTGGGCGGGCGCCACCGCCCACGCCAGCGTCACGTGGTTGCGCCGGGCCCGGTCGGCCAGCTCGCGGAACTCGGCGCGCTGCCCCGCCGGGTACGGCTCACGCCACCGCGCCTGCCGGTACGGGTCGTCGCCGGGCGCGTACAGATAGCGGTTCTGCTTGGTGCGGCCCATGAAGTCCAGCTGGGCGAGGCGCTGCTCATGGCTCCAGGGGCGGCCGTAGAAGCCCTCAGCGAGGCCGCGTACGGCGGTGCCGGGCCAGTCGCGGACGACCACTCGGGGCACCGACCGGGAGGAGGTGATCAGCTGGCGGAGGGTCTGGACCGCGTGGAACAGCCCGTCCGGGCCGACGCCGTCCACGGCGATCGTGTCCCGGCCCTGGTGGCGGCCGGCCGCGAGCCGGTAGCCGCCGGACGGCAGGTCGCCGCGCTCGGGAGCGCGAAGGGCGCGCAGTGCGCTCTGCGCGCCGGTGCCGCCCCACCACACCACCGTCTCGCGCGCCCCCGTCACGCCGTCCGCCCGGCGTACCCCGGCCGCGCCAGCCACGCCAGTCGCGCCCGCCGTACCTGCCGCGCCGGCCGTACCCGCCGTGCCGGAAGACGCGCCGCCCGAAGCGCCCGACGCCCCGGACAGCAAGGACCCGCCCTCCGGCCCGACCCGGCGCACCTTCCGCACGCCCGCGTCCCGCAGGACGCCCTCCAGGGCCGCCACGGCGTACGGGTCGGTGTCCGGGTCCGTCACGAGGACCACCTCGTCGCCCAGCCGTACGGCGGCGCCGTCCACGGTCCGCAGCGACTGCGGGCGCGGCCAGACGGCCGGTGGCCGCCCCTCGACCGCCGTCGGCGCGGCCCGGTCCGTACCCGGCCGCGGGGCCGGGACCGAGGGGGCCGCCGTCGTGGCGCGGCCGGTCACCGCCGCTGTGCCCCGCTCGGGCGCCACCTCCGCGTCCCGGTCCGGCGCCGTCGCGGCGGGAGCGCCGGGGCCGCCGGGTGTGGCGGCCGCGCCCTGCGCGCCGCCGAGCAGACCGCCGATGACCGCGACCGCGACGGCGGTCGCGGTGCCCTTGCCGCCGCGACCGGCGCGACCGGCGCGGCCGAACTGCGCGAGCTGACCGAACTGCACGCGCGTCTCCCCTCGTCCTGCGTGGTTCTGTGGGTAGCTTTGCCGGTGGCCGTACTGCCGTAACTGCCGTACCGCTGTTCTGACGGGTCGTCGGACAGGTCGTCCTACTGATGGGTTTCGAGCCCACCACCCCCTGACGAAGGTGTCAATGTGCGTGGCCGATGTGTCGTATTTGCACACCGAGCCGCCGGGTCCGGGCGCCACCGCCCCGCGACCGGCGCACGCGTGGAGTGTGAGCAGCGCCACGTGACGGGGATGCTCCGGGAAGTGCTGGGTAGGGCTGCCCGGGACCCACTGTCACCTCGTACAGGAGGCCCTCATGGCCGCGTCCCCCCAGCTGCTGCTCTCCGCCCTCTCCAAACAGGTACCGGGACAGGTCCACGGCCCGCTCACCGGCCGGGTGCCGGGACCGCTGTCCGGCCCTCTGACCAGCGAACCGCCGCTCGCCGACGCCGCCCCCCTCACCAGCGAACCGCCGATGACCGACGCCGCGCCCCTGACCAGCGAACCGACCGCGCGCGGCACGGCCGGTGGAGCGGAGTCGTCCCGCACCTACACGTAGAACGCACGAGAAGCGTCCAGGAGGCCGTATGACCCTCGCCCGGCTCGCCGCGCTGCACGGAGTCGCCACCGCGTACTCCCCCTCCCCGGGCGTCACGGTCCCGGTCCCCGACGCGACCGTGGTCACCGTCCTGGGCGCCCTGGACGTCGACGCGACCACTCCGGCCGCGCTGGACGCGTCGCTCGCCGCCGCCGAGGAGGAGCGGGCGGCGCGGCTGCTCCCGCCCACGGTCGTCGTGTGGCAGGGCGACGAGCCGGCGGGCCGCCCCCGCCCGCTCGCCGCCCTCCCCGAGGGCACCGTCCTGCGCATCGGCCTGGAGGACGGCGGCACGGCCGCGTCGCCCGTCCCGTGGGCGCAGCTCCCGCCCGGCGTCCACGCCCTGGAGGCCCACGCCCCCGACGGGCGCACCGCCCGTGCCACCCTCGTCGTCGCCCCCGCGCGCGTGCCGCAGCCCGCCGGGCCCTGCCACGGCGTGCTGGTCCAGCTGTACTCGCTGCTGTCCGCCCGCTCCTGGGGCATGGGCGACCTCGGCGACCTGCGGGAGCTGGCCGACTGGGCGGGCCGGGCGCTGGCCTGCGGCTTCGTGCAGGTCAACCCGCTGCACGCGGCCGTGCCCGGCACGCCCACCGACCCCTCCCCATACCGGCCCTCCTCGCGCCGCTTCCCCGACCCGGTGCACCTGCGGATCGAGGACGTCCCCGAGTTCGCGTACGTCTCCGGGGCCGCCCGCGCCGAGCTCGACGCGCTCGCCGGGCGGGCCGGGGAGCTGCGCGACGGCGTGCTGCGCAAGGGCGAGCTGATCGACCGGGACGCCGTGTGGGTCCTCAAGCGCCGCGCCCTGGAGATCCTCGCGACAGTCCCGCTCGGCCCCGGCCGCCGAGCCGCGTACGAGGCGTTCCGCGCCGAGCGGGGGCAGGCGCTGGAGGACCACGCCACCTGGTGCGCGCTGGCCGAGCGGTACGGGGCCGACCGCGCCCAGTGGCCCGGGGGCCTGCACGACCCCCGGTCGGCCGCCACCGCGCGCGCCCGCGCCGAACTGGAGGACCGGGTCGCCTTCCACCGCCTGGCCGCCTGGCTGACGGACGAGCAGCTGGCCGCCGCCGCGCGCGCCGCTCGCGAGGCCGGGATGCCCGTCGGGGTGGTCCACGACCTGGCGGTCGGCGTGCACCCGGACGGCTCCGACGCCTGGGCGCAGCCCGGGGCGTACGCGCGCGGCATGTCGGTGGGCGCCCCGCCGGACGCGTTCAACGCGCGCGGCCAGGACTGGGGGCTGCCCCCGTGGCGTCCCGACGCGCTCGCCGCGTCCGGCTACGCCCCCTTCCGGGAGCTGCTGCGGTCGCTGTTCCGGCACGCGGGCGCCCTGCGGATCGACCACGTCATGGGCCTGTTCCGCCTCTGGTGGGTGCCCGCCGGGCTGCCGCCGGCGCACGGCACGTACGTCCGGTACGACGCCGACGCGATGCTCGCCGTGCTCGCCCTGGAGGCACACCGGGCGGGCGCCGCGGTGATCGGCGAGGACCTCGGCACGGTGGAGCCGGGCGTACGGGACGTGCTGCGGCGCCGGGGCGTGTTCGGCACGTCGGTGCTGTGGTTCGAGCGCGACTGGGAGGGCACGCGCCGGCCGCTGCCGCCCGAGGCGTGGCGCGCCGACTGCGTGGCCACGGCGACCACGCACGACCTGCCGCCGACGGCCGCCCGGCTGAGCGGCGAGCACGTGGAGCTGCGCCACCGGCTGGGGCTGCTCACCCGGCCCCTGGAGGAGGAGCGCGCCGAGGACGCCGAGGACGTCGCCGAGTGGCTGGCGTACCTGGGGGAGCTGGGCCTGCTGCAGCGGGGCGCCGCCCGTGACGAGGAGGCCGAGGTGCGGGCCGTGTACCGGTTCCTGCGCCGTACGCCCGCCCGGATGACCGGCGTGTGGCTGCCCGACGCGGTGGGCGACCGGCGCCCGCAGAACCTGCCGGGCACCTGGGACCAGTACCCGAACTGGCGGCTGCCCATGGCGGGCGCGGACGGGCGTCCGGTGAGCCTGGAGGACCTCGCCGCGTCGCCCCGGCTGCGCGCCCTGATGGCCGAGCTGGTGCCGTCCGGGGCCCGTACGGCACCCCCGGGCGCGCGGTGCGTCTAGGCGTTCGCTACGTTTGCTCCGTGGACAAGAAGAACGCCCTGCGCGCCGGCGCCGTCGCGACCGGTACGACGCTGATGATGCTGCTCATGTCGTCCCCCGCGCTCGCGCTCACCCGTGACGACGGCGACGACCCGGGTCCCGGCCTGAGCGTCGTGGAGACGCTCGGCCTCTTCGTGGTGGCCCCGATCGTGCTGTTCGCGGTCATCGCCGGCCTCGTCATGGTGCTGGACCGCTCCAAGAAGGCCTGACCCACCCCGTTCCTCTCCAGGGCGCCGCGCACCGGGTTCGACCCGCTGCGCGGCGCCCTGCTGCCTTCGTACGCCGCCCTGGTGCGCCGCCTGGTGCGCCGCTGCCCGTGCGCACGAAGGCGGCCCGCGTACGCCCGCTCAGGCGCCCGTCGCGTTGAGCAGCCGCCGCAGCAGCCCGGCGAGCTGCTCCGCCTCGCCCGCGTCCAGCGCCGCCCAGAGGGCCTCCCGCTGTACGGCGAGACCGGCGCCGACGGCCTGGTCCACGACCTCCAGCCCCCGGTCGCTGAGCGTCACCCGCAGCGCCCGCCGGTCGTGCGGGTCCGGGTTCCGGCTCAGCAGCCCGGCCCGCTCCAGCTTGTCCAGCCTGCCGGTCATGCCGCCCGTCGTCAGCATCAGCGTCGCCGACAGCTGGCGCGGTGAGAGCGTGTACGGCTCGCCGGAGCGGCGCAGCGTCGCCAGCACGTCGAACTCCCCGCGCGAGATGCCGAAGGGCGCGTAGGCCCGCTCCATCCGCTCGCTCATCAGGTGCGTCAGCCGGTAGATGCGGCCGAAGACGGCCATGGGGACCGTGTTCAGGTCGGGGCGGACGACGGCCCACTGGGCGGTGATGGCGTCCACGGGGTCGGGTTCCGCGAGGGGGTCGGAGCCCGGGGCGGGCCGGGAGGCGGGGTCGGGGGCTGGGGTCGCGTGCATGGCGGCAGTCTCGTCCTCTCCCCGCCCTCTCGCAAAGAAGCGGCTCACCGCAAGTAGCTTGCGACTAATTAACTTAGAGCTAAGCTAATTAGTGTCGAGGTACTTTGAGGAGGGGATCGCATGTCGTCCCGCGCCGCCGTCATCGCCGTCACCGCGCTCGCCCCCGTCTCCTGGGGGACGACCTACGCGGTCACCACCGAGTTCCTGCCGCCCGACCGGCCGCTGTTCACCGGCCTCATGCGGGCCCTGCCCGCCGGGCTCGCCCTGCTCGCGCTCACCCGCACGCTGCCGTCCGGCGCCTGGTGGTGGCGGTCGGCGGTGCTGGGCGCGCTGAACATCGGGGCGTTCTTCCCGCTGCTGTTCCTCGCCGCGTACCGGCTGCCGGGCGGTGTCGCGGCCGTCGTGGCGTCCCTCGGGCCGCTGTTCGTGATCGGCCTCGCCACGCTGCTGCTGGGGGAGCGGCCGACCGTACGGGCGCTGCTCGCGGCCGTCGCGGCGGCGTTCGGGGTGAGCCTCGTCGTCCTGACGGCCGGAGCCGCGTTCGACCTGGTCGGCGTGGTCGCCGGGGTCCTGTCGTCGGCGTCGATGGCCGCCGGGACGGTGCTCACCAAGCGGTGGGGGCGCCCCGAGGGCGTCGGGCCGCTCGTCATGACCGGCTGGCAGCTCACCGCGGGCGGTCTCGTCATCGCGCCCGTCGCGTTCCTCGTGGAGGGGGCGCCGCCCGCGCTCGACGGCGGGGCGCTGCTCGGGTACGCCTACCTGGCGCTGGCCAACACGGCCGTCGCGTACTGGCTGTGGTTCCGGGGCATCGGGCGGCTGACCGCCACCTCCGTGACGCTGCTCGGGCCGCTGTCGCCGATCACGGCGGCCGTCGTCGGCTGGGTGGCGCTCGGCCAGGCCCTCGGCCCCGTCCAGCTCGTCGGCATGGCGATCGCGTTCGCCGCGACGGTCCTGGGCCAGCTGGCGCCCCGACGGCGCGACCCGCTCGCGGTCGAGGACCTGACGCCCACCGGGGCGGTGCCCCGGACGGCGAACCGCCCGTAGCGGCGGCCTGTGGCCCGGCCGCCGTAGCCCGGCTCCCCGTAGCCCGGCCCCCCGGAAGTGCCCCGACGGCCGCGCCCGGAAACACCAGGGGCGGGACACCGACGGCGCCCCACCCCTGGATCAACGGCCTTGGATCACCGGCCTGGATCAACGGCCCTGGATCAGGACCGGTCGGCTCACCTGTCGGCGGCCTGCGCCTTCAGCGCCCGCTCCACACCCGAACGGGACTCCGAGACCAGGCGGCGCAGCGCCGCGTTCGGCTCGGCGCTCTCCAGCCACGCGTCCGTCCGGTCCAGCGTCGCCCGCGACACCTGGAGCGACGGGTACAGACCGACCGCGATCTGCTGGGCCATCTCGTGGGACCGGGACTCCCACACGCCCTTGACCGCCGCGAAGAACTTCTCCGTGTACGGCTCCAGCAGCTCCCGCTGGTCCGTCTGCACGAAGCCCGCGATCACGGCCTCCTGCACGGCGTTCGGCAGCGTGTCGGACTCCACGACCGACGCCCACGCCTCGGCCTTGGCCTCCGCCGTCGGGCGCGCCGCCATCGCCGTGGCCGCGTGCCGCTCACCGGCGGCCGTCCTGTCCCGCTCGTGCTCGGCGGCGATCTCGTCGGCGCCGAACCGGCCGGTCGCCGCGAGGCGCTCCACGAACGCCCAGCGCAGCTCCGTGTCCACGACCAGGCCCTCGACCGTCTCCGAGCCGTCCAGCAGCGCCGCCAGCAGGTCGAGCTGCTCGTCCGTGCGGGCCGTCGCCGCGAACGCCCGCGCCCACGCCAGCTGGTGGTCGCTGCCCGGCTCGGCCGCCCGCAGGTGCTCCAGCGTGGCCTCCGTCCAGCGCGCCAGGCCCGTCTCGCGCCAGTCCGGCGCCGCGTACAGGTCGAGCGCCAGCTTCACCTGCCGGTGCAGGCTCTGCACGACGCCGATGTCCGACTCCTTGGCGACACCCGAAAGCACCAGGTCCAGGTAGGCGCGGGTGGCCAGTTCGCCGTCGCGGGTCATGTCCCACGCCGACGCCCAGCACAGCGCGCGCGGCAGCGACTCGGTGAAGTCGCCCAGGTGCGCCACGACGTTGCGCAGCGACTCCTCGTCGAGGCGGACCTTCGCGTACGACAGGTCGTCGTCGTTCAGCAGGACGACCGCCGGGCGCCGCTTGCCGACCAGCGCCTCGACCCCGGTCAGCTCGCCGTCCACGTCCAGCTCGACGCGCTCGGTGCGCACCAGCTTGCCCGCGTCGTCCAGGTCGTAGAAGCCGACCGCGATGCGGTGCGGCCGCAGGATCGCCTCGCCCTTGGCACCCGCCGGGAGCGCCGGGGCTTCCTGCTTGACCGCGAACGACGTGATGACGCCGGTGGAGTCGGTGTCCACCACCGGGCGCAGGATGTTGATGCCGGCCGTTTCCAGCCACTTCTTCGACCAGGTCCTCAGGTCGCGCCCGGAGGTCTCCTCCAGCGCGCCCAGCAGGTCGGACAGGCGCGTGTTGCCGAACGCGTGACGCTTGAAGTACGCCTGCACGCCCTGGAAGAAGGCGTCCATGCCGACGTACGCGACGAGCTGCTTCAGCACCGAGGCGCCCTTGGCGTACGTGATGCCGTCGAAGTTGACGAGCACGTCGTCCAGGTCGCGGATCTCGGCCATGATCGGGTGCGTGGACGGCAGCTGGTCCTGACGGTACGCCCAGGTCTTCATCTGGTTGGCGAACGTCGTCCACGAGTGCGGCCACTTCGAGCCGGGCGCGTACGCCTGGCAGGCGGCCTCCGCGTACGTGGCGAACGACTCGTTCAGCCACAGGTCGTCCCACCACTCCATGGTGACCAGGTCGCCGAACCACATGTGGGCCAGCTCGTGGAGGATCGTCGCGGCCCGCACCTCGTACGCCGCGTCCGTCACCTTCGACCGGAAGACGTACTGGTCGCGGATGGTGACGGCGCCCGCGTTCTCCATCGCGCCCGCGTTGAACTCCGGCACGAACAGCTGGTCGTACTTGGCGAACGGGTAGGCGTAGTCGAACTTCTCCTGGAACCAGTCGAAGCCCTGCCGCGTCACCTCGAAGATCGCGTCGGCGTCGAGGAACTCCGCCAGCGACGGACGGCAGTACACGCCCAGCGGCACGACCTGCCCGCCCGGGCCCTCGTACGTCGAGTGCACCGCGTGGTACGGGCCGACGATCAGCGCCGTGACGTACGTCGAGATGCGCGGGGTCGGCTCGAAGACCCAGACGTCGTCCTTCGGCTCCGGCGTCGGGGAGTTCGAGATCACCTTCCAGCCCGCCGGGGCCTTCACGGTGAACTGGAACGTCGCCTTCAGATCCGGCTGCTCGAAGCTGGCGAACACCCGCCGCGCGTCCGGCACCTCGAACTGCGTGTACAGGTACGCCTGGCCGTCCACCGGGTCCACGAACCGGTGCAGGCCCTCGCCGGTGTTCGTGTACGAGCAGTCGGCGACGACCTTCAGCTCGTTGACGCCCCGCTCCAGGTGCTTCAGCGTGATCCGGGACTCCCGGAACACCGACGCCACATCCAGGTGCCGGCCGTTCAGCACCACCTCGTGCACGGCGGGGGCCACCAGGTCGATGAACGTCTCCGCGCCCTCCTCGGCGCACTCGAACCGCACGGAGGTCTCGGACCTGTAGGTCCCGCCCTCCTGCGCGCCGCTGAGATCCAGGTCGATCTCGTACGCGTCCACGGTCAGCAGCGCCGCGCGCCGCCGCGCCTCTTCACGGGTCAGGTTTGTGCCAGGCACCCGGTCATCTCCTCCATGTACGACTTTGGGGGCCATCCTTCCACGGGCCACCCGCCACGCCGAGCGCATAAGACGGCCGTACGGCGAAGGGGCGGCCCCGCACATCGGCGGGACCGCCCCTGAGGCGGCCCGGGACCGCTCGCTCGGCGGCGGGCCCCTCACCCGGCGGTGACGGGCCGCTCACCCGGCGGCGGGGGCGCGGGTCAGCCGCGCAGCTCCTCGGCGACCAGCTCCGCGATCTGCACCGCGTTCAGCGCGGCACCCTTGCGGAGGTTGTCGTTGGAGAGGAACAGCGCGAGGCCGTGCTCGACGGTCTCGTCCACGCGGATGCGGCCCACGTACGAGGCGTCCTTGCCCGCGGCCTGGAGCGGCGTCGGGATCTCGGACAGCTCGACGCCCTCGGCGTCCTTCAGCAGCTCGTACGCGCGCTCGACGCCGATCGGACGCTCGAAGCGGGCGTTCACCTGCAGGGAGTGGCCGGAGAACACCGGGACGCGGACGCAGGTGCCGGACACCTTCAGCTCCGGGATCTCCAGGATCTTGCGGGACTCGTGGCGGAGCTTCTGCTCCTCGTCCGTCTCGAAGGAGCCGTCGTCCACGATCGAACCGGCGAGCGGGAGCACGTTGAACGCGATGGGCCGCTTGTAGACGCCCGGCGCCGGGTACTCCACGGCCTCGCCGTCGTGGGTCAGCTCGGTGGCGCGCCCGGCGACGGCCTTGACCTGCCCGTCCAGCTCGGCGACACCGGCGAGGCCGGAGCCCGACACGGCCTGGTAGGTGGTGGCGACCAGCGCGACGAGGCCGGCCTCCTGGTGGAGCGGCTTGAGGACCGGCATGGCGGCCATGGTGGTGCAGTTCGGGTTGGCGATGATCCCCTTGGGGCGGTCCTTGACCGCGTGCGGGTTCACCTCGGAGACGACCAGCGGCACCTCGGGGTCGCGGCGCCAGGCGGAGGAGTTGTCGATCACGACGGCGCCCTGCCCGGCGACCTTCTCGGCGAGCGCCTTGGAGGTGGCGCCACCGGCGGAGAACAGCACGATGTCCAGGCCGGTGTAGTCGGCGGCCGAGGCGTCCTCGATGGTGATCTCGCGGCCCTGCCACTCCAGCGTGGAGCCCGCGGAGCGCGCGGAGGCGAACAGCCGGAGCTCGTCCACCGGGAAGTTCCGCTCGGCAAGGATCTTGCGCATGACCGTGCCGACCTGACCGGTGGCTCCGACGATTCCTACCTTCACGGGTACTCCTCCGTACGTACGAGCTGGGCGCTGAACCATGATGTGTCTCTCCCCGGGCGCCTTGTCCAATCCATTGTCCAGGGGGTGAGAAGCCCCACGTCCGTAGCGGACAAGGAGGACCGGACGGGGACGGGACGGGCACCCGCGCCGGGCTCGCCGCGCCGCACCCGTGCCGCTCCGCGCCAGGCAGGGCGGGGCCGCGCCGCGCGGGGCCGGGGCAAAGGACGGGGGCGGGCGTCCCGCCGGACGCCCGCCCCCCTCACTCCGTATCCCTCCAGATTACGGAGTGACCTTGCCGATCACGACGCTGCCGGTGCCCGCGGCGGTTCCGCGCGCGTTCAGCAGGTGCACCTCGCCGAAGAACTGGCGGCCCTCGGGGGCGGCGCCGTTCACCAGCACCTGGGCGCCGAAGGCGGCCGAGGCACCGTTCGCCAGGGAGATGGACTTGGACTCGTCCACCGTGACCTTGCCGAGCGTGGACGAGAAGTACACGTCCTTGTAGTCGTAGGCGGTCTCACCGGCCGGAACCGAGTAGCCGTCCACCACGATCGTGTACGTGCCCGGGGCGGGCTTCACCAGGGACACCGACTCCTCGGAGTCGCCGTCCGCGGACGAGCCGACCTGCACACCGTCGCGCAGGACCGACAGGTCCAGGTCGGCGGCCTTGTCGGAGACGTTGCCGATGGCCACGTCGAACCGCTCCACACCCTCACCGATCACCACGGTGGTGCGCTGCACCGCGTGGTGGGCGATCGTGGGGCGGGCCACCTTGGCGGAGCCCAGCGAGCCGGCCTTGAGCTTGCCCTCGAGCGCGGCGAAGCCGTTGGTGACGGTCCACTCGACCGGCGCGGCCTGGCCCGCGGTGACCTCGGGCAGCGTCTGGACGGCCGGGTCGAAGGTGGCGCCGAGCACGCTGACGTCCAGCTTGTACGGGTTGTCGAGCAGCGGCGACGTGCGGCGCGACTCGACCTCGATCTCCCAGACGCCCGGCTGCGGGTTCGCGTACGAGCGCAGGTCGGGGCGGCAGGTGTTCGCCGGGTTGTTGTAGTTCGGGTAGCAGTTGATCGTCGAGGTCGGGTCCGACGGCACGCCGTACGGGTGGATCGCGACGAACCGGGTCTGGCTGTCCTTGGCGAGGCCGCCGAGGGCGATCTCCAGGGACTTCGCGCCGGCCGGGACGTTCACGAAGTGCGACCGGTGGCTGTTGCGCTGGACGGTGCCCTCCGCCGAGAAGCCGAAGGCGGGCTTGGCCAGCTGCTCGGCCGCGACGACCGTGGTCATGACCTGCTTGTCGATGCCCTTGGTCTTCGGGTCGGTGATCTCCAGGATCGCGCTGTGCACACCGGCGCTGCGCGGCTTGGCGGCGACCTTGACCGTGACGGGCTTGTTCAGCGGGAGGTACACCTCGTCGCTGCCGACGACGCGGAACGTGCTCTCGTGGTTCTTCTCGAACCACAGCTCGTGCCGGATCGGACGGTCGGCACCCGTGGTGCGGGTGACGGTGATCTCGTAGACCTTCTCCTGGCCGACCTTGACGCCGCCCTCGCGGTCGTACAGGCCGGTGCCGAAGCCGGGCTGGGCGAGGAACTGGTCGATCGCCGTGTCGACGGGCGCCTTGACGGTGTACTCGTGGGCGTGGGCGCCGCGGAGCACCTCCTTCCAGGCGTCGACGACGTTCAGCAGACCGGCGCCCTGCTCGTGCGCCTGCGCGCTCGCGATGTGGTCGGCCTGGCTGATGACGGCGGTGCGGAGCTTCGCCGGGGTCAGGTCGATGCCCTGCTGCTTGGCGGCGGAGAGCATCAGCGCCATGGCGCCGGTGGCCTGCGGGGCGGCCATCGAGGTGCCCTGCATCATCGAGTAGCCGGCCGGGAGCGTGTAGCCCGCCTCGGCGACCGGGCCGCCGGGCGACCACGTCTGCGTGGTGTTGACGGCCGCGCCGGGCGCGCTGAGGGTCGGCGTGAAGCCGCCGTCCTCACGCGGGCCGCGGGACGAGAACGGCATCATCGCGTACGGCGTGGTGACGGTGGAGCCGTAGTTGGCGGCCCAGGTCTCGCGGGAGACGGACGCGCCGACGCTGATGACCTTGTCCGCGAGGGACGGGTCGCCGATCGTGTTGACGCCGGGGCCGCTGTTGCCCGCCGAGACGACCAGCTGGACGCCGTACTCGTCGATGAGGCGGGTGTAGAGGCGGGCGCGGGCGTTGTTGCCGTCGTTCAGCGCCGGGAGGCCGCCGATGGACATGTTGACGATGTCCACGCCGCGGTTGACGACGAGGTCGATCATGCCCTCGGTCAGCGCGATGTTGGTGCAGCCGCCGCTCCAGGTGCAGGCGCGCGAGGAGACCAGCTTGGCGCCGGGCGCCGCGCCGTTCATCTTGCCGCCGAAGAGGCTGTTCGCCGCGGTGATACCGGCGACGTGGGTGCCGTGGGAGCCCTCGATGACGCCGATGTTGACGAAGTCGGCCTTGGACCCGGCGGCGTTGTAGACGACGTCCTTGCGGATCTCCACGACGAACGGGATGCGCTCGGCCACCTCGGTGGCCGGGTTGTCCGTGCCGAACCAGCCGATCTGGAAGCCGTCCTTGTACGGCTTCATCGCCTCGTCGTCGGCGAAGTCGCCGTTGCCGTTGAGGTCCACGCGGACGGTGCCGGCGGCCTGGTCGTACAGCACGCCCCAGACGTCGGTCGTGTCGCCGTCGCGGTTGAGGTCGCCGTTCATGTCGCCGCCCTTGGTGGCGGCCTCGGCGAAGGTGCGGAACTTGTAGGCGCCCTCGGGGGCCTTCCAGCCGCGGCCCTCGGCGGTGAACGCGGGACCGGCGACGGCCACGTCCATGCGGCGCCACGTCTGGTCGCCGTCGCTCACCGGGTCGGTGGCGGTGACCCAGTCGACGATCTTGCGCTCGCCGGTGGTGGTCTTCTGGAGCGCCGGGTGGCTGACGTCGATGCCGGAGTCGAGGACACCGATGGTGACGCCGCGGCCGTCCGCGGTCGGGTACTTGCGGACGAAGTCGACCGCGCCCGTCTCGTGGGACGGGTTGTACGGGTTGACCGCCGGGGTCTTCGGGCCGGGCGCCGGGTAGGTGCCGGTCGTGGCCGTGGCGGCGCCCTTGGCGCGGTCGGCGGCGGGCGTCGGGTCGTCCAGCACGATCTCGTGCTTGAGGTCGATGCCCTGGACGCTGGACAGCTTGGCGGCGGCGCCGATGGCGGCCTCGGCCTGCGCGGTCGGGACGGTGGCGCGGACGTAGCCGAGCTTGTCGTACGTCTGGCCGACCGTGCCGCCCTTGACCGCGTCGAGCTGGCGGGCGACCTGCTCGGTGGCGCCGGGGGCGGTGGCGACCATGAGCGTGATGTCCTTCTCGCCGCGGGCCTCGGCCTCGGCGAGCAGTTCGGCGTCGTCCGAACCGAGCTTCGCCGCGGCGGACTTGGCGGGCTCGGGGTTGGTCGCCGGGGGTTCTGCGGGAGCGGCGAAGGCGGGCGCGGCGCCGGTCGCGACGAGCGCGGCGACCAGGCCCGTGGCGGCCGCGATGCGGGCCGCGCGTCTCGCCCCGGGTATGGGACGGGAAGGTTCGAGCGTCATTCAGCATCCCTGTCGATGAAAGGAGCGGTCCGGAATTCGGTACCGGATGACCGCTGAGCTTTGCGTACGCGACCGGGTTTTGTGGAGGGCTGCCGGAGGCGGATTGCCCTCGTGGCGGACATCCGCCATCGCGGGATGACCGCCATCGGGAGCAAACCGGATCAAAGCGCATTCCCGCTGGTGTGACGGGTGTTGAGGCCGCGACAGAAGACGCGCGGTGGCGCGACAGGAGCGGGGCACGGAGCGCGGTGGGAGGTGCTGCGGCCGGGGCGGTGGCGCACGGCGCGAGCGAGGGCAGGGGGTGTGCGCGGGCGCGGCGGTCGGGTGCGCGGGCGGAGGTGTGCGCGGGCGGAGGTGTGCCGCGCGGGGTGTACGGAGGTGTGGCCGGTCAGCTGTCGCGCGTACGGGCGTAGTGGCGGGACGCCTTGGCGCGATTGCCGCAGACGGCCATCGAGCACCAGCGGCGGGTGCCGTTGCGCGAGGTGTCGAAGAAGTGCAGGACGCACGCCTCGTGGGCGCAGGCGCGCACGCGGTCGGGCGCCCGGCGCAGCAGGTCGAGGTAGTCGCGGGCGGCGGTCCAGGCGGGTCCCCAGGCGGGGTCGGCGAACTCCGCCTCCTCGCCGGGGCCTTCGAGGGTGAGCGTGGCCCGGATGCGGCCGTGGTCGAGCACGTCGTTCAGGAGGGCGGCGCCGCGCGGGTCGCCAGGGGAGTCCACGGCGACGGCCAGTGCCTCGCGTGCCCGCAGGGTGTGGCCGAGGGTGGCGGCGTCGGCGGGGAACCGGTCGGCCAGGCCGGTGCTCGCCAGCCAGACGGCCAGCCCTTCGACGTCCGTGAGCAGGTCCTTCGGGGCGCCGTCCGCCACCCAGCGGGTGTTCAGCAGGTCGAGCGAGACGGGCTCGCCGACGAGCGGTCGCGGGTCGGATGCGGTCATCTGTCGTCTCTCCCGGAGAGGGCGCCGGCCAGTGCTAACCGCTCAAGGGTACGTGACCGGTTGACGCCAACGAATCTAACCACTAACTTCGAGATCAACGGTTAGTCGATCCATCGATGAGAGGGACCCGCCATGACGGCGATCAGCACGCTCCGCACCGGACACGTCGGCCTCAACGTGACCGACATCGAACGCTCCCTGGCCTTCTACAAGGACCTCCTCCGCTTCGAGCTGCTCGCCGAGGGCAAGGAGGACGGCCGTCGCCACGCCCTCCTCGGCCGTGAGGGCCGCCTCGCCATCGCCCTCTGGGAGCAGGCCGAGGACGGCTACGCCCCGGCCCGCGCCGGTCTCCACCACCTGGCGTTCCAGGTGGACACGATGGACGAGGTCAGGGCGGCGGAGGCGGAGCTGGCCGCACGCGGCGTCGAGTTCGCGTACGACGGGGTCGTCGCCCACGGCGAGGGCGCGGCCTCCGGCGGGATCTTCTTCCACGACCCGGACGGCACCCGCCTGGAGATCTACGCCGCGACCGGCGCCGAGACCGCGTCCGCCCCGCACGCCGACGCACCCACCTGCGGCTTCTTCTAGACCCCGGCCCGGAAGCGACCGGGCGAAACGACCAGACGAGCGGAGCCACCGGCATGGACGACACCACCCCCGCCCCCTACCACCCGGGCTCGCTCGCCGTGCAGGCCCGCGTCGGCGTCCGCGCCGCCGCGGAGCACGTCGGGCGCTCCATCGGCCGGGGCATCCGCCCCGTCGCCGCCGCCTTCCTCGAACTCCAGCCGATGCTGGTGATCGGGGCGGCGGACGGCGACGGGCACGTCTGGAGCTCGCTCCTCACCGGCCCGCCCGGCTTCGTCCGGGCCACCGGGCCCACCACCGTCGCCGTACGCGGCGGCGTCCCCGCGCACGACCCGCTCGCCGCCGCGTTCCCCGAGGGGCGCCGCACTCCCGTCGGGACCATCGCCCTGGACCCGCGGACGCGCCGCCGCATGCGCCTCAACGGCACCGCCACCCCCACCCCGCACGGTCTGGCCGTCCAGGCCCACGAGGTGTTCTCCAACTGCCCGAAGTACCTCCAGAAGCGCGAGCTGTACGAGACGGACCACCCCGCCGTCCCCGGCCCCGTCCACCACGGCGAGCACCTGACGCCCGCCCAGGCGGAGGCCGTCCGCGCGGCCGACACGTTCTTCGTCGCCACCGTCGGCCCCGACGGCGCCCCCGACGCCAGTCACCGCGGCGGCAACCCCGGCTTCGTCCGGGTCGTCTCGCCCGCCGAACTGACCTGGCCGGACTATCAGGGCAACGCCATGTTCCTCACCCTCGGCAACCTGGTCGCCGACGCCCGCGCCGGGCTGCTGTTCCTCGACTGGGCCACCGGCGCGACGCTCCAGCTCACCGGCACCGCCCGTACCGAGTTCACTCCCGAGGGCCGCACGGTCCGCTTCACCGTCACCGGCACCGCCGAGACGCCTCACGCCGCCCCCCTGCGCTGGTCAGCCCCCGAGTACTCCCCGGCCAACCCGTAGCGGCGCGGTTGGCTCAAAGGGGCTCAACTACCGCCGGGTCGTGGATCTTCCGCTCAACCACCCCCACTCCCCAGGGGTCCCCTCCGATGACCGCAGCACCGCAGTCACCCAGGAGGGGACCCCTTATGTCAGTACGGACCGTGCGCGCCGGACTCGTCGCGACCCTGGCCGTCGCAGCCGTCACCGCCACCGCGCTCACCGCCCCGGCCTCCGCCGCCGCCGTCGGCACCACCGCCCCCGCGTCCGCCACGGCAGGCGCCGGGCGGCACGACGCCACCCGGCAGGTCATCGAGCAGGTCGTCCGCAACGGGGCGCCCGGCGTGCTCGCCCAGGCCCGGGACCGGTACGGCGTCTGGAACGGCAGCGCGGGCGTCGCCGACCGCACCACCGGCCGCGAGCGCCTCCCTCACGACCGGTTCCGCGTCGGCTCCCTCACCAAGACGTTCGTCGCCACAGTCATCCTCCAGCTCGAAGCCGAAGGCCGCCTCGACCTCGACGACAGCGTGGAGAAGTGGCTGCCCGGCGTCGTCCGCGGCAACGGCCACGACGGGCGGCGCGTCACCATCCGCCAGATCCTCAACCACACGAGCGGCATCCACAACGTCACGGCCGACCCCGGCTTCCAGGAGAAGGTCTTCGGCCCCGGCTTCCTCCAGCACCGCTACGACACCTGGACCCCCGGGCAGCTCGTCGCCATCGCCATGGCCCACGAGCCGGACTTCGCCCCCGGCGCCTCCTGGAACTACTCCAACACCAACTACGTACTCGCCGGGATGATCATCGAGAAGGTCACAGGACGCCCGTACGGCGAGGCCGTCGAACGCCGGATCATCAAGCCGCTCGGGCTCGGCGCCACCAGCGTGCCCGGCACCGACCCCCGGATGCCCCGGCCCAGCGGCCGCGCGTACTCCACCCTCGGCGGCGCCCCGGACGACCCGGCCACCCGCGTCCACGACGTCACCGAGCTGAACCCGTCCATCGCCTGGGCGGCGGGCGAGATGATCTCCAGCACCGCCGACCTCCAGCGGTTCACCCGGGCCCTGATGACCGGCCGCCTGCTGCCCGGGGCGCAGATGAGGGAGCTGACGACGACCGTCACCGGACCGGAGGACCCGAGCGCGGCGTACGGCCTGGGCGTCATGAAGCGCCGGCTCAGCTGTGGCACGGAGGTGTGGGGCCACACCGGCGGCATCCACGGCTCGGGTTCCGTCGCCGTCACGACCCGCCGCGGCGACCACACCCTGGCGGCCAACGTCAACGGCGACTGGGCGGGCGGCCTGGACAAGATCCTGGACGCCGAGTTCTGCGGCAAGAAGCCGGACCGCGCCGCCCCGGCCCCCGTCGCGCCAATGGCCCCGTAACCCCCGGTCCGCGAGGGCGGCACCCCGCCGTCACCTCGGCAGGACGACCACATGGGCGGCCGGCGCGCGATCGCCGGCCGCCATCAGGGCCGTGCGCACCACGACCGCCTGCTGGTCGGGCGCGTCGCGCAGCTTCCGGGGCGTGAGGTGGACGACCGTGACGCCCAGCCGCTCCAGGTGCTCCCGCTTGCGGGTGTACCGCGCCCACACCGCGTCGTCGTCCTGGCGCGGCGCCCTCGTGTCGAGCTCCACCACCACCGCCTGATCGGGCCAGTACGCGTCCACACCGCCCAGGTGCGGGCCGCCCGGCAGCCGCAGGTCCACGTTCCACAGCGGGTCGGGCAGCCCGTGCTCCCGCACCATCGCGTACAGCCGTTCCTCCGCCACCGCCCGGCCCTCGGCGAGCAGCGCGTCCACCGCGTCCACCACGTGCGGCCGCGACAGCAGCCGCGCCCGGCTCAGCTCCCGTACCACCGCCGCCGGTTCGCAGTGCCCGTCGCGCACCGCCTCCGCCAGCAGCCGCCGTACGGCCAGCGGGTCGGCGGGCTCCGCCACCGCGTCCGCCAGCGCCCGCGCCACCGGCGCCACCGGCAGCTCCGTCACCTCACGCGCCTCGGGGAACTCGTGCGTCGCCCGGACGACCCGGACGAAGCCGGCCGAGCGCAGCCGCCGCGTGCGCGGCACCAGCACGTCGATCCGGTCCAGCGCCGACAGCGGGACGGCCGAGGGCAGCCCGTACAGGGCCAGCGCCGCCGCCCCGGTGATCATCGCCTCCCCGAACCCGGCCGCGTCGGTCTCGGCGGACCGCCGCCCCGTGTACAGCAGCGCGGCCCGCAGTCGCTCCTCGCCGGTCGGCGGGCCCGGGTGCAGCAGGTAGACGCCGGGCAGCAGCTGCTGCCACGGGCCGCCGGGCCGGGTTTGCGCACCCAGCTCGGGCGCGGGCACACCGCGCGCCCTCAGCTGCGCGGCGGTCAGGACGCGGGCGGGCGCGCCGGAGAGACGGGAGCGGGGGTGCGGGGAGAGCGGGGCGTTGTTCATGCCCAGGGCGTGCCCGCCTGGACAGGGTGCCCTAACCGCTGTTACACACCCGTCGCCAAACGGGGACAAGTCCGCCCTAAAGTACGGGCGTTCGAAAGCCGATGATGTGCGGCCCCACCGGGTCCCACCGGACCCCACCAGGTCCCACCAGGTTCCACCGGACCCCACCAGATCCCACCGGCCCCACCCGGCGGACGCGCGGGGGCGGCCGCCCGGAACACCGGACCGCCGCCCCCGCGGAGCACGGATCAGGCCGAAGCGTCGCACTCCTGGGCCCGCAGGGCGCGCGCCAGGTCGTCACGCGCCTCCAGCACAAGACGCCGCAGCGCCGGCGCCGCCCCCTCGTGCGCGGCCAGCCACGCGTCCGTGGCCTCCAGCGTGTCCGCCCGGTCCTGGAGCGCCGGGAACAGCCCGCTCACCACGTCCATCCCGATCTGGATGGACCGCTCGGCCCACACCCGCTCGATCGCCGCGAAGTACCTCTCCGCGTACGGCGCGACGAGCTCGCGCTGCGACGGCTGGGCGAACCCCGCGATCGTCGCCTCCACCAGCGCGTTCGACAGCTCGTCCGACTCCACGACCTGCTCCCACGCCCGCGCCTTGACGTCCTCGGACGGCCGGGCCGCCAGGCACCGCACCTGGTGCCGCTTGCCCGACGCCGTGTCGTCCCGCGCCAGTTCCGCGTCGATCACCGACTCGCCGGCCCGCCCGTGCGCGGCGAGCGGCTCCAGCAGCGCCCAGCGCAGCTCCTGGTCGACATCGAGGCCGTCCACGCTCTCCGTACCGGCCAGCAGACCCTCCAGGAGCGCGAAGTCCTCGTCCGACTCGGCGACCGCCGCGAAGAACCGGGCCCACGTCAGCTGGTGCTCGCTGCCCGGCTCCGCGTCCCGCAGCTCCTTGAGCGCGGCCCGCGCCACCAGCGGGCCGCCCGTCGCGCGCCACGCGGGCGCCGCGTAGCGGGTGAGCGAGGTCAGCACCCAGGCGTGCAGCATCTGGAGGACGCCGATGTCCGACTCGCGGCCCGCGAACGCCAGCACGATCGCCACGAAGTCCCGTGCGGGCAGCAGGGCGTCGCGCGTCATGTTCCACAGCGCCGACCAGCACAGCGCCCGCGCCAGCGGGTCGGTGATGTCGCCCAGATGGGCGCGGAGCGTGGCGAGCGAGTCCGCGTCGAACCGGACCTTGCAGTACGTCAGGTCCTCGTCGTTGACCAGCACCAGCGCGGGCCGCTCGGCACCCGCCAGCTCGGCCACGGCCGTCCGCGCCCCGGTGATGTCGGTCTCGGCGCGCGCGTAGCGGACCAGCTCGCCGTCCTGGAGCCGGTACAGGCCGACGACGGCCCGGTGCGGGCGCGCCTCGGCGCCCTCCTGCTCCACGACGAGCTCGGCGATCCGCTCGCCCGTCCCGTCGTAACGGACCACGGGCGTCAGCGCGTTGACGCCGGACGTCTCCAGCCAGGACCGGGACCACGCCTTCATGTCGCGGCCGGACGTCTCCTCCAGCACGGCCAGCAGGTCCCCGAGGGTCGTGTTGCCGTACGCGTGGCGCTTGAAGTAGCGGCGCGCGCCCTCCAGGAACGCCTCCCGGCCCGCGTACGCGACGAGCTGCTTCAGGACGGAGGCGCCCTTGGCGTAGGTGATGCCGTCGAAGTTGAGCTTGGCGTCCTCCAGGTCGCGGATGTCCGCCGTGATGGGGTGCGTGGAGGGCAGCTGGTCGGCGCGGTACGCCCACGCCTTGCGGTTGTTGGCGAACGTCGTCCAGCCGCCCGTGAACCGGGTCGCCTCGACCATCGAGAAGGTGCCCATGAAGTCCGCGAAGGACTCCTTCAGCCACAGGTCGTCCCACCACTTCATGGTGACCAGGTCGCCGAACCACATGTGCGCCATCTCGTGCAGGACGACGTTGGCGCGGCGCTCGTAGGCGGCGCGCGTCACCTTGCCCCGGTAGATGTACTCCTCGCGGAAGGTGACGAGGCCCGGGTTCTCCATGGCTCCGAGGTTGTACTCGGGGACGAACGCCTGGTCGTACTTGCCGAAGGGGTACGGGTAGTCGAAGACCTCGTGGAAGAAGTCCAGGCCCTGCTTGGTGACGAGGAAGACGTCGTCCGCGTCGAAGTGCCTGGCCAGGCCCTTGCGGCACATCGCGCCGAGCGGGATCTCCAGATCGCCGCGCCGGTAGACGTCGGTGACGTGGTGGTACGGGCCGGCGACGACGCAGGTGATGTACGTGGAGATCGGCCGCGTCTCGGCGAACCGCCACACCCCGCCCTCGCGGGACTCCTCCGCCCCGTTGCTCCACACGGTCCAGCCCTCGGGCGCCGTCACCTCGAAGCGGTACGGGGCCTTCAAATCGGGCTGCTCGAAGTTGGCGAACACCCGCCGCGCGTCGGCCGGTTCGTACTGCGTGTAGAGGTAGACCTCGCCGTCCTCCGGGTCCACGAAGCGGTGCATGCCCTCACCGGTGCGGCTGTAGGCGCACTGCGCGTCCACGACCAGCGTGTTCTCCTCGGCGAGGCCGTCCAGCGCGATCCGCGTCCCGTCGAAGACGGCCGACGGGTCCAGCTCGCGCCCGTTGAGGACGACGGACGTCACGGACGGCGCGAGGAGGTCCGCGAACGTGCTCGCGCCTCGTGTCGCACAGCGGAACCGGATCGTCGTCACCGAGCGGAACGTCCGCTGCTCCGCCTCGCTCCCGGCGACGGCCGACCGCAGGTCGAGCGCGACGTCGTACGCCTCGACGGACAGCAGGGCCGCCCGCTCGCGGGCCTCGTCGCGGGACAGGTTCTCACCGGGCACGGGCACTCCTTCGTGACTCGTCTGATACGCGGCGATCCTCCCACGCCGCCCGAGGCGGCCATAAGCGGGAATGCCCTCGCTGCCTCCCGCGTTGACGCGTCGAGCGCTACCGCACGTTTCCGTTCACGTACACGTTCATGGATACGAGGAGACAGATGCCCGAGACGAGGACCACCGCCGACTTCTGGTTCGACCCGCTGTGCCCCTGGGCGTGGATGACGTCCCGCTGGATGCTGGAGGTCCAGAAGGTCCGCCCGGTGGACGTGCGCTGGCACGTGATGAGCCTCGCCGTCCTCAACGAGGACAAGCTCGACCAGGTCCCGGAGGAGTACCGGGAGACGCTGAGGACCACCGCCTGGCACCCCGTCCGCGTCGCCATCGCGGCCGAGCAGCTCCACGGCGCCGAGGTGCTGGGCCGCCTGTACACGGCGATGGGCACCCGCTTCCACAACGAGGGCCGGCCGCACGACCGCGAGGTGCTGGCCGAGGCGCTCGTGGAGGCCGGGCTGCCCGCGGAGCTGGTGGAGTACGCCGAGAAGGACACGTACGACGCGGAGCTGCGCGCCTCCCACAAGGAGGGCATCAACAAGGTCGGCCAGGAGGTCGGCACGCCGGTCATCTCGGTGCCGGGCCCCGACGGCGCCGAGGTCGCGTTCTTCGGCCCGGTCGTCACCCCGGCGCCCAAGGGCGAGGCCGCGGCCCGCCTGTGGGACGGGACGCTGCTCGTCGCGTCCACCCCCGGCTTCTACGAGATCAAGCGCACCCGCACCCAGGGCCCGGTCTTCGACTGAGCCCGTGCGCGCACACCGGAACGGCCCCCGCGAGTCCTGTCCTCGCGGGGGCCGTTCCCTCTCTCCGCCCGCCGCGTGAAGGGTGAGAAGACGATCACGGGCAGGGCGCCTGGGGGCGGGGCGGCGCCGCCGTCAGGGGGCGATCAGCGGCACGCGGTCCTTCGCCTCGGCGTAGCGCTTCGCCACGTCCTGCCAGTTCACGACCTGCCACATCGCCTCGATGAAGTCCACCTTCTGGTTCTTGTACTGCAGGTAGAAGGCGTGCTCCCAGGCGTCGAAGACCAGGATCGGCACGGAGCCCTGGCCCACGTTGCCCTGGTGGTCGTAGACCTGCTCCACGATGAGGCGGCCGCTGACCGGCTCGTACGCGAGGACGCCCCAGCCGGAGCCCTGCGTGGTGGCGGCGGCCTTGGACAGCTGCGCCTTGAACCGGCCGAACGAGCCGAACGACTCGGCGATGGCGTCCGCCAGCTCGCCCGTGCCGTCCTTCTCCAGAGGCTCGCCGCCGCCGTCGCCGGTCATGTTGTGCCAGTAGATGGAGTGGAGGATGTGGCCCGAGAGGTGGAAGGCCAGGTTCTTCTGGAGGCCGTTCAGGGCGGCCCACTGCTCCTTGTCGCGGGCCTCCGCGAGCTGCTCCAGGGTGTCGTTCGCGCCTTTGACGTACGCGGCGTGGTGCTTGTCGTGGTGGAGCTCGATGATCTCGGGGCTGATCACGGGCGCCAGCGCCGCGTAGTCGTAGGGAAGTTCCGGAAGGGTGTACATCGCCATGGCCGAGCCTCCGACGCTTGTCGCACTCTTATTGCAATCAATGTGCAAGTGCAGGCTAGCAGCAGAAGCGCCGGAAGATCATCGGTCCTCGGCCGTGGGGCGGAAGTCGGCCGGAAACGGCGGGAGGCCCCGGCGCGTCGTCGCGCCGGGGCCTCCTGACGAGGACCGGTGGATCAGTCGTCGGCCTTCGCGGCACCGGCCGCGGCCTTCTCCTCGTCGGCCTTCTTCTCCTGGGCCTTCCCTGCCTTCTCCTCCGCCTTCTTCTCGCCGTCGGCCGGCTCCTTGCCGAGGGCGACGGCCTTCTCGGCAGGGGCCTTCTCGGCGGCCGGGGCGGCCGGGGCGGCGGCGGCCGGGGCTGCGGCGGTGGCCGCGGCAGCGGTGGCGGGCGCGGGCTTCTTCTCGGCGGTCCGCTGCTGGTGGATGAAGCCGAGCGCGGCGAGGACCAGGACCAGGCCGCCCGTGTAGTACAGCTGCTCACGCGTACCGGCGTCGCGGGCCATCAGGATGAACACCACGGCGATACCCGCGAGGGCCGCCCAGGTCAGGTACGGGAAGAGCCACATCCGCACGACCAGCTTCTCCGGCGCCTCCTTCTCGGTGCGGCGGCGCAGGATGAGCTGCGAGATGGCGATGAAGAACCAGACGACCAGGATGATCGCGCCGATCATGTTGAGCAGCCACATGAACAGGTCCTGCGGGCGCCAGTAGCTGAGCAGCACGCACACGAAGCCGAAGACCGAGGAGGTCAGCACGGCGATGCGCGGCACCCCGCCGGAGATCTTGCCGAGCCCCTGCGGGCCCTGGCCGCGGGCGACCAGCGAGCAGGCCATGCGGGAGGCGCCGTAGATGTTGGCGTTCATCGCGGACAGCAGGGCGATGAGGACGACGACGTTCATGATCTCGCTGGCGGCGGGCAGGCCCAGGTGCTCCAGCGTGGCGACGTACGAACCCTCGGCGAGCGACTTGCTGTTCCACGGGATCAGCGTGACGATCACGGCCATGGAGCCGATGTAGAAGACCGCGATGCGCCACATCGCCGTACGGACGGCCTTGGCGACGCCCTCGACGGGGCGCTCGGACTCGGCGGCCGCGATGGTGACGGTCTCCAGACCGCCGTACGCGAAGACCGAGGCGAGCAGACCGACGATGAGACCCTCGGTGCCGTTCGGCAGGAAGCCGCCGTGACCGGTCAGGTTCTCCATGCCGGGGGACTCGGTGCCGGGCAGCAGGCCCAGGATGGCCAGCAGGCCGATCACCAGGAACAGCGCGATGGCGCCGACCTTCAGCGCGGCGAACCAGAACTCGAACTCGCCGAAGTTCTTCACGGCGGCCAGGTTCGTCACACAGAAGACGAGCATGAACAGGGCGACCATCGACCACTCGGGCACGCCCGGCAGCCAGCCCGTGACGATCTTCGCCGCGCCGATCGCCTCCAGGCCCACGGCCACGCAGAGCAGGAACCAGAAGGCCCAGCCGGCCGTGAAGCCGGCCCAGGGGCCGATGGCCCGCTCGGCGTGGACGGAGAAGGAGCCGGAGGCAGGGTTGGCCGCCGACATCTCACCGAGCATGCGCATGACCAGCATGACGAGCAGGCCGGAGATCGCGTAGGCGATGACGATCGAGGGGCCGGCGGCCGCGATGGCGGAGCCCGACCCGACGAAGAGGCCGGCGCCGATCACACCGCCGAGGGCGATCATCGACAGGTGGCGTTGCTTCAGCCCGTGGGAGAGCGGCGCGTCGTTCGACGGCGTCGAAGAGGCGTCAACGGCTGCCGTTTCGGCGGACGCGGGCGCGGAGGTCCGAGACATGGGTGGGCCCTGTTCCGTTTCTTCGGGGAAGGGGAAGGGTCGCCACAGTGTCGATGCGTGTACCGGTCACAGGGAACATGTTTCCGCTATACGGACACAGCGCTCACACAATGTGAAGGTTTAGGCACAGCTTCCTCACAAGCGGAACATGATCACCGGTTGTCCGGAAACGATCCTTCCGTATACCGTCCGCGACGTTCGCGCACCACTGCCGCCCCCACCACCAGGGCCGTCGCCCCGGTGGACCAGAGCACCTGGGGGCGGGTCGCGTCCTCCCGCAGCATCAGCACCACGACAGCCGTCATCGCGGCCAGCGCGGCCCAAGTGAGCCAAGGGAACGCCCACATCCGCAGGGTGAGCGCCCCGGGGCTCTCCCGCTCGATCCGTCGCCGCAGCCGCAGCTGCGACACGGCGATCAGCGCCCACACGAAGAGCAGGACCGCCCCCACGGAGTTGAGCATGTAGAGGAAAACGGAATCCGGCCACAGAAGGTTGAGCAGTACGGACACGAATCCGAACGCGACCGACGCCAGCACCGCCCGGCGCGGCACTCCGCCCGCCGACACCTTCAGCAGTCCGCGCGGCGCCTCGCCCCGCTCCGCGAGCGAGAACACCATCCGCGACGCCCCGTACAGATTGGCGTTCAGCGCCGAAAGCAGCGCCACGAACACCACCACGTCCATCAGCGTCCCCGCCGCAGGCACCCCGACCGAGTCCAGCACCGCCACATACGGACTGAGCCCCGGCCGCATCGCCGTCCACGGCAGCAGCGTCACCACGACCAGCATCGAACCGACGTAGAAGAAGAGGATGCGCCACACGGCCGTCCGCACCGCCCGCGCCACGTTCCTGGCCGGGTCGTCCGACTCGGCGGCGGCGATCGTCACCACCTCGAGACCGCCGAACGCGAACACCACGGCCAGCACGCCGGACACGACGCCCGCCCAGCCGTTCGGCAGGAACCCGCCCTGTCCCGTCAGGTTCGCCAGGCCCACCGGCTCCCGCCCCGGCAGCCACCCCGCGATCGCCGCCACGCCCAGCAGCAGGAACAGCACGATCGCGCCGACCTTCAGCGACGCGAACCAGAACTCCGACTCGCCGAAGTTCTTCACCGCGGCCAGGTTGGCGGCCGTGAACACCAGCATGAAGACCAGCACCCACCCCCACTGCGGCACGGCCGGCCACCAGGTGCTCGCGATCCGCGCCGCGCCCGCCGCCTCCACCGCCAGCACCACCACCAGCAGGAACCAGTACAGCCAGCCCACCGAGAACCCGGCCCACCGCCCCAGCGCCCGCTCGGCGTGCACCGAGAACGCCCCCGACGAGGGCATCGCCGCCGACATCTCCCCGAGCATCCGCATGATCAGCGTCGCCAGCGCGCCCGCGATCAGGTACGACAGGACGATCCCCGGCCCCGCCACCGCGATCCCCGCGCCCGAGCCCACGAACAGGCCCGCGCCGATCACCCCGCCGAGCCCGAGCATCGTCAGGTGACGCCGCTTCAGCACATGCGCCAGGGGCTCGGCGGGGACGGGCCGGCTGTCGCTCCGGGTGTCGGACATGGCGCGGTGCACACTCTCTTCGTGCGTTTGGTGAGACCCCACAGTCTCTCCGGAGATCACGCCTCCACGCAAAAGGGGCGGTTCAGCCGGTCGCCCAAGTGACACGCGTCACGCCAATCCAGGGTTCGGGCGCGGTATTTGTGTGAAGCCCACCAACGACGGGAGCGGGGCTTTGTCGTCCGCTGACGGTGATCGCCCCTTCGCCCCTGGGCTACGGTCGGGGCCTGTCCCCCTGGCCCACCGCCCGCGAAGCACTGCGGAGTAGGAGTTCCGATGAGCACTGCCGCCGCCCCCGCCCGTACCGGAGCGGTCCTCGCCGACCTGCTCCCCTCCAGCCGCGCCCACGCCCGCGACCTCGCGCTCGTCGCGGGCGGCGCCGTCCTCACCGGCCTCGCCGCCCAGCTCTCCGTCCCCGTGCCGGGCTCGCCGGTCCCGGTGTCCGGGCAGACGTTCGCCGCGCTCCTCGTCGGCACCGCGCTCGGCGCCCGCCGCGGCTTCCTCTCCCTCGCCCTGTACGCGCTGGCCGGGATGGCCGGGGTGCCGTGGTTCGCGCAGGGCACGGCCGGGTACGCCATGCCGTCCTTCGGCTACATCCTCGGCATGCTGCTCGCCGCGACCGCCGTGGGCGCCCTCGCCCGGCGCGGCGCCGACCGGTCCGTCCTGCGCATGGCGGGCACGATGGCCGTCGGCTCGCTGATCATCTACGCGGTCGGCGTGCCGTACCTGGCCCTCGCCACCGGCATGTCGCTGTCCCAGGCGGTCGCCGTCGGCCTGGTGCCGTTCCTCATCGGCGACGCGGTGAAGGCCGCGCTGGCCATGGGCCTGATGCCCACCGCCTGGAAGCTGCTCGGCGACCGCTCCTGAGGCCCGCGCCGCCGTCACCTGCGGGGAGGCCCCCGACGCCCACCGGGACGTCGGGGGCCTCCCCGTATGAACGGCCCCGCCTCCTGACCACCCGGCCCGTCCCCTGACCACCCGGCCCCGACTGCGTACCTCCGGCCCCGCCCCCGGAGCGCCCGCCCTGTTCCCCGGACACCACCCGGCCCGTCCCCGGCGGCCCCCGCACCGCCCACCCCCGCACCGCCCACCCCGGGGGCCGCCCCGGAGCCGCCCCCGTGTCACACTCGGAGCCATGCGCGTGTACCTCGGCTCGGACCATGCCGGCTACGAACTCAAGAACCACCTCGTCGAGTGGCTGAAGGCCCACGGCCATGAGCCCGTCGACTGCGGACCCCACATCTACGACGCCCAGGACGACTACCCGCCGTTCTGCCTGCGCGCCGCGGAGAAGACGGCCGCCGACCCCGACGCCCTCGGCATCGTCATCGGCGGCTCCGGCAACGGCGAGCAGATCGCCGCGAACAAGGTGAAGGGCGTCCGTGCCGCCCTGGCCTGGAGCGAGCAGACCGCCGCCCTCGGCCGCGAGCACAACAACGCCAACGTCGTCGCCGTCGGTGCCCGCATGCACGCGACGGAGGAGGCCACCAAGTTCGTCGAGATCTTCCTCTCGACCCCGTACTCCGGTGACGAGCGCCACACGCGCCGCATCGACATGCTCGCCGCGTACGAGACGACCGGCGAGCTCCCCCCGATCCCGGCCCACCACCCGCAGCAGGACTGACCCGTGCCCGAAGGGCATACGATCCACCGGCTGGCCGCCGACTACCGGGAACGGTTCGGCGGCCGCGCCGTGCGGGTGACCAGCCCGCAGGGCAAGTTCTCCGACGCCGCCGCGCTGCTCGACGGCACCGTCCTGGAGACCACCGAGGCGCACGGCAAGCACCTGTTCCTCGGCTTCGGCGCGGGGGAGTGGGTGCACATCCACCTCGGCCTGTTCGGCAAGGTCACCTTCGGCGGCGCCCCGGTGCCGCCGCCCACCGACACGGTCCGGCTGCGCCTGGCCCACGACGGGGCGTACGTCGACCTGCGCGGCCCCACGGCCTGCGCGCTGATCACCGACCCCGAGAAGCGGGCGGTGCACGACCGGCTCGGCCCCGACCCGCTGCGCGAGGGCGACGACCCGGACCGCGCCTGGCGCCGCGTCTCCCGCTCCCGCACGACGATCGCCGCGCTGCTCATGGACCAGAAGGTCATCGCGGGCGTCGGCAACGTCTACCGGGCCGAGGTCCTCTTCCGGCACGGCATCGACCCGTACCGCGCGGGCAAGGACCTCACCGAGCGCGAGTGGACCGCGATCTGGCAGGATCTCGCCACACTGATGCGTGAGGGCGTCCGCGCCAACCGCATCGACACCGTGCGCCCCGAGCACACCCCGGAGGTCATGGGCCGTCCGCCGCGCGTGGACGACCACGGCGGAGAGGTGTACGTGTACCGCAGGGCCGGGCAGCCCTGCCACATCTGTGGCGGCGAGATCCGCACCGCCGGTCTCGCCGCCCGCAACCTCTTCTGGTGCCCCGGCTGCCAGCGCCGCTGAGGCCGCCGCCGGGGCACCCCGGACCCCGGCGGCGCTCAGAAGCCGTGCGGCAGCCAGGGCGCGAGCCGCGAGCCGAACGCGACCGACGCCTCCGCCAGCGCGCCCTCCCGCAGCTCACGCACCCGCCCGGCCAGCGCCAGCGACGCGAGCGAGAACCCGCCCAGGTACGCCGCGCCCAACTCCCGTACGGACAACGCCAGCTCGGGCGCGTCGTCCGTCCGCACGCACCGCGCGCCCTCGCTGTCCCCGGTGAGCCGCCAAAGCCCCGCGTTCCAGGGGCAGAAGTCGTCCGCGACCTCGAACACCACGTCCACCGGCGCCTGGTACGTCCGCGCCTCCAGCGCCGCGCCGACGTCCACGAGCCGTACGAACATCCCGTCGCGCAGCGCGATCCCGCACCGCCGCACATCGGACACGAGGTGCTGCCACGCGTCGTCCACCGGAAGATTCGAGGCCGAAATGGTCGTGGTCAGATCAATTTCGAACAAATAGCGCCATAGGGCAGCGTATGACACCGGGTCGAGCGCCCCCACGTGCTCCAGTACCACCGTTCCCGCCGGACCGGCGTGGTCCCAGTCCGGCCGCACCCGGTACAGCGCGTACCCCGCGACCCGCCCGTCCCGCTCCGCCACCACACACGTCAGCGGCGACGCCCCGCCCCGCCGCGACGGCGGGTCCAGCAGCGGCAGCGCCTCCCAGCCCGGCCGCCGCTCCGTCATGCCGGGCCGCAGCGGCACCGACCGCGCGTACAGGGCCTCGCACTCGGCCGCCACGTCCTCGGGACGCGCCAGCCGCAGCCGTACGCCGTCCGTCCCCTCCGGAACGGACACCCGCACCCGTACGGTGTCGATCTCGGCCCGCATCCGCTGCGCCGCCAGGCCGTAGCCGAACCGCCCGTAGATGTCCGGCTCCGACGCCGTCAGCACCGCCAGCGGCTCGCCCCAGGCACGCACATCGTCCAGCTGCCGCCGCATCATCGAGGTGAGGATGCCCCGCCTGCGGTGCGTCGGCGCGACGCTCACCATCGTCACCCCGGCCGTCGGCACCACCGCCCCACCCGGCACCGAGAGGCGGAACGAGAACGCCCCCGCCGTCCCGACGCACACGTCCCCGTCCCACACGCCCAGCGAGCGCTCGTGCTCGGTCAGCGCCCGCCACAGGGCGCGCTCCTCCGGTGCCTCGGCGACACCCCCGAAAGCGCGCTCCAACTGCCCGTACCAGTCGTCCCATTCGGCTGCGGTGAGGACCCTCGGCTCTGTCGTCATATGCCATCCGTATCAGCCCGTCCCACCGCCGTGCGACCCGATTTCGAACGCAATGTCACGGGGGTCCCCCTGCACGTCGGCCGCCCGGGTGGATAGGGTCCAGGCCAATGGCCCGCAGCGCACCACGAACGGACACGTACGCGGCCCGGTACCGCAAGGCGGTGCAGCGGGCCCGCGTCGCGCTGCGCAGGTCCGCCGTGGACTACTTCCGCGGCGACGGCTCCGACTGGATCGCCCTGGTCGGCCTCTTCCTCACCATCCCGGCGATCATGCTCGCCACGATCGCCACCCCCGTGTGGTGCGCCCCCGAGGCCCTCGTCCTCCCGATCGTCGCGGGCGGCCTCGTGCTGCGCCCCGCGAGCCTGCTCGGCCTGTACGCCGCCGCTGCCGCCGCCCTGATCGTCGAGTCGGCCGCGCTCGGCCCGTACACCGAGGGCGCTGCCCGGGTCACCCCCGGCACGGTCCTCGTCGTCGCCGCGGGCGGACTGTTCGGCCTGCTCATCGCCCAGTTCAGGGCCCGCGTCGGCGTCCCCTGGCGGCGCGGCGGGACCATGCTGTTCGACCTGCGCGAACGCATCCGCGCCCAGAGCGCCCTGCCGCCGCTGCCCAAGGGCTGGCACCGCGAGATGGCGCTGCGCCCGGCGGGCGGCCAGTCGTTCTCCGGCGACTTCGTCGTCGCCGCCCGCACCAACGGCGGCCGCACCCTCGAAGCCGTCCTCACCGACGTGTCGGGCAAGGGCATGGACGCGGGCTCCCGCGCCCTGCTGCTGTCCGGAGCGTTCGGCGGACTGCTCGGCTCACTGCCGCCGCACGGCTTCCTCCCCGCCGCCAACGGCTACCTCCTGCGCCAGGACTGGGACGAGGGCTTCGCCACCTCCATCCACCTGGTCCTCGACCTGGACTCCGGCGACTACGAGCTGCTGTCCGCAGGGCACCTCCCGGCGCTCCAGCTGCACGCGGGCACCGGCCGCTGGGAGGAGAAGTCCGGCGACGGGCCGCTGCTCGGCGTCTACGACGGCGCCGAGTTCCACCCGGTCAAGGGCACCCTGCGCCCCGGCGACGTGCTGATGCTGTTCACCGACGGGCTGGTCGAGGCTGCCGACCGGGACATCGCCGAGGGCATCGACCGGCTCACCGGCGAGGCCGACCGGTATGTCACCGCGGGCTTCCGGGGCGCCGCCTGGCACCTCATCGAGGCGTGCGCCAAGGACGTCAACGACGATCGCGCGCTGCTCCTGATCTCCCGCGAGGCCTGACCCCGCGCCCGCGGGCCGCGTACAGTCACCGCAGGCCGAACCTCACCCTGCCGCAGGTCGAAGCGCTCGCCCGCCGCGCCCACGCCGGGCAGACGGACAAGGCGGGACGGCCGTACGCCGAGCACCTCCAGGCCGTCGCCGAGGGGGTACGGGCCCGTGGCGGCAGCGACGACCAGATCGCCGCGGCCTGGCTGCACGACGCGATCGAGGACGGCGCCCTGTCGGCCGAGTGGCTCGCACAGGCCGCGCTGCCCCGGCAGGTCAAGGACATCGTGCTGGCGCTCACCAAGCGCCCCGGCGAGGACCTGGCGGACTACACGGCCCGGGTGCTGGCCGTGCCCGGCGCCCGGCTGGTCAAGGAGGCCGACCTCGCGCACAACGCCGATCCGGACCGGCTCGCCGTCCTGGACGAGCCGACCCGGGCCCGGCTGACCGCCAAGTACGCGCGCGTACGACGGCTCCTCGGCCTCAGCTCCGGCTGACCGCCCCGACGGGCACCGCCCGCCCCTCCGCGGCCCCGTCCCCGGCACCGGCACCGGTTTCGGCACTGGGCCCGGCTTCCGCCGCAGCCCCGGAAGCACCACCCGGCGCACCCGAAGCTCCCGCACCACCCGGAGCCCCCCGGCGGAACGCCCACTCCAGGCGCGGCTCCGTCACCCACCGCAGCGCGCGCCGCACCGGCGGGGTGCACATCAGCGTCACCGCCACGGCCGCCGCGACCGTCAGCCCGACCCGGCCCGCGGGCGTGGCCAGCACCGCGTAGGCGTCCACCAGATTCCAGTACTGGAGCGCCTTCACCGCGAACCCGTGCAGCAGATAGCCGCAGATGCTGCCCGCGCCCAGCACGGTGAACCAGGTCCGCCGCGACGGCACCCACGCCAGGAACGCCGCCGTCAGCACCAGCGCCACCGCGCCCAGCACGACCGTCGCCAGCGGCCCCGCCCACCAGGCGTACTCCAGCTCCTGGGCGCTCGTGTTCCGGTAGAACCAGCCCATCCGCACATGCGGCGCCACGGCGTACGCCCCCACGACCGCGGCCACCGCGACCGGCACGGCCGCAAGCCGCACGGCCCGCGCCCGCACCATCCGGAAGTGCTCCTCGCGCAGCGACAGGCCCAGCACGAAGAACGGCAGGAACTGAAGGACGCGCTGGAGGTCCAGGTCCGCCGCGATGCGCGGGGTCAGCGACGCCAGCGCCGCGACGGTCACGGCGACCGGCAGCGGGTACCGCAGGGCGCGCCACAGCGGGGCCGAGAGCCGCCACACGAACAGCGCCAGCAGGAACCAGGTCAGGTAGAAGGGGTCGGTCAGCGAGAACGCCTGCTGCGGGGCGTCCTCCGCCCACCGCCGGTACAGCGTGTACGCCACCTCGAACGCCAGGTACGGCACCAGCACCCCGCCCACGAGCCGTCTCAGCTGCTCGGGCCGCCCGGCGAAGCTCCGTGAGAAGTACCCGGAGATGATCACGAACGCCGGCATGTGGAAGGCGTACACGAGCATGTACAGCGCACGTGTCGCACGGCTCCCCTCCATGACCGGCTCCCACGCGTGACCCACCGCGACGAGCACGATCGCCAGGTATTTCGCGTTGTCGAAGAAGGGGTCCCGCTGACTCTGCTTTTCCTGGGGTGGCTGGAACATTCGAGGCACCCTAGCTCCGCTCCACGCCCTCGCGAAAAACCGGAAAAGCACATCACGGCATCGCGCGCGATGCCTGGAATGCCACGACAAATCCCGCACATAAGCCCCATAGCACCCCGGCGATCACCGCGTCACACCATCGGTCGAGCCGCCGTGCGCGGCCCTGTTGAATTTCCTGTGACGGACATGCGGGCGCCCTGGAGAGATCACCGTGCATTCCGTTGCGGAATTCCCGCGACACGCAACGCCGACCGCACCGGCCGCCGGGCGGCAGGGATCACGGCCGTCCACGATCCGTCAGGAGGCGGCATGAACGGGGCCGTTGGTGGCACGATGAACGTGTACGGGGGTGTGCCGGGCCGTGTGCCCCCGGGCCGACCGAGCAGGCCGACCGAGGGGATCAGTCATGGCCATTTCGCTGTCCGTGGTGCTGCTGCTGTTGATCGTCCTGGTGGTGATGATCCGCGGCGGCTCGATCAAGGCGGGCCCCGCCGTCGTCGCCGCCCTGTTCGGCTTCTTCCTCGCGTCCTCGGGGGTCGGGCCGACCATCAACAAGATCCTCACAGACATAGCGTCGTCCATCAGCAAGATCAGCTTCTAGCCGAAGACCGCCCGCCGTTTCCGGCCACACCGCCGCCCGCGCCCCGAAACCACCCAGGGTCGCGGCGCCTCCCCCTGCCCGCGCGACGGGACCGGGCCCGGAGGGCCGTACCGGGCGGGCGACCGGGAACCGAACCCGCGCAGCCGGTGCGGAAGCGCTCGTCCCCGGCCGACCGGGCAGGGAAGGGGTGCGAGCCAGTCTCCGCTGGTGGCCGACATCGAACCGACTGATCCGAAGGCTGAGCGGGAGAAGGGGCGTGTGCCCCTGTGGCTCGACCCGGACGACCTTCACTGGCTGTCGCGGCACTGCTGCTGCCCGCAGGACGCCTCCGAGGAAGAGCGTGACCGTTTCGGGCGTATCCGGTTCAGGGCCGGCGCGGCACTCCACAAGCACGGCCGCGGACGCTGACGGTCCGAAGCCGGCCCGCGGGCTCGATAGCGGGATCACGGACGGGGCAGGCGCGCGACGCGCACGCGGCACCGGAACAAGACCGGGAAAGCGACAGGGCCAGGGCGGGGGATGACCCTCCGACCTGGCCCTGATGCATGTGGAGCGGGCGACGGGAATCGAACCCGCGTAGCTAGTTTGGAAGACTAGGGCTCTACCATTGAGCTACGCCCGCGAGCGGCACACCGCGCGTCACCCCGGGGAGCGACGGCCGCGCCACGTAGAGCATCGTAGCGGGTCCCCGCGCCAGGTCGCACACCCCTTGAAAGGTGCCGACGCAGAGCCCGCGGCCATGTACCCTACGTGTCGCACCGACGGGGTGTGGCGCAGCTTGGTAGCGCGTCCGCTTTGGGAGCGGAAGGCCGTGGGTTCAAATCCCGCCACCCCGACCACGACAGACCACCACGCGGACGACCGCGCGCGTGCCGGGGGAGCGCCCCACGGGTGCCGCGCGCAACCAAGATCACGTTGTGGGGCCCGTACTCCTTGCGGTTACTATGCAGACTACGTGCCCGTGTGTCTCTCTGACCGGGCCGATCGGCTGGGCCGCCGCAGTCAGCGCCCCGGCAGAAACCCAGAATCAGCCACCAAGGAGACCGAACCGTGAAGAGCGCCGTGGAGACCCTGAACCCGACCCGGGTTCGGCTCACTGTCGAGGTGCCCTTCGAGGAGCTCAAGGCCAGCCTCGACGCGGCGTACAAGAAGATCAACCAGCAGGTCACGGTCAAGGGCTTCCGCAAGGGCAAGATCCCGGCCCGGGTCATCGACCAGCGGTTCGGCCGTGGTGCGGTGCTGGAGGAGGCCGTCAACGACGCCCTTCCGAAGCTCTACACCGAGGCGGTCAACGAGGCCGATGTCAACCCCCTCGGCCAGCCCGAGGTGGACATCACGGAGCTGAAGGACGGCGAGCTGCTGGCCTTCACCGCCGAGGTCGACATCCGCCCGGCCATCGAGATCCCGGACTACTCCGGCATCGAGGTCACCGTGGACGCCGTCGAGGTCACCGACGAGGACGTCGAGAAGTCCGTGGAGCAGCTGCGCGAGCGCTTCGCCTCCACCTCCCCGGTCGAGCGCGCCGCCGCCGAGGGCGACGTCGTGACGATCGACCTCGAGGCCAAGGTGGACGGCGAGGTCCTGCCGGACGGCGTCGCCACCGGCGTGCAGTACACGATCGGCTCCGGTGAGCTGCTGGAGGGCATCGACGAGGCCGTGACCGGCCTGGAGGCCGGTGGCGAGGCCACCTTCACCTCCACGCTGAAGGGCGGCTCCGCCGAGGGCAAGGAGGCCGAGGTCACCGTCAAGGTCACCCAGGTCGCCGCCCGCGAGCTCCCCGAGCTGGACGACGAGTTCGCCCAGATGGCCAGCGAGTTCGACACCCTCGACGAGCTGAAGGCCGACAGCCGCAAGCGCCTCGAGAACATGAAGCAGTACGACCAGGCCACCCAGGCCCAGGAGCGCGTCCTGGACGAGCTGCTGAAGCTGGCCGAGGTCCCGATCCCCGAGAAGCTCCTCGAGGACGAGGTCAACACCCGCAAGCACAACCTGGAGCACCACCAGCTCGGCCAGATGGGCCTCACGCTGGAGAAGTACCTGGAGCTCCAGGGCAAGACGGTCGAGGAGTTCGACGCCGAGACCAAGGAGCAGGCGGTCAAGGGCATCAAGACCCAGTTCATCCTGGACGAGCTCGTCTCCAAGGAGAAGCTCAACGTCAACCAGGACGAGCTGACCGAGCACCTGATGCGCCGCGCCGCGTCCTCCGGCATGAGCCCCGACCAGTTCGCCCAGGCGGTCGTCGAGGGCAACCAGGTCCCGATGCTCGTCGGCGAGGTCGCCCGCGGCAAGGCCCTGGCCCTCGTGGTCGAGTCCGCCAAGGTCACCGACACGAACGGCGAGCCGGTCGTCATGGACGACGACGAGGACGAGACGGCCGAGACCGTCGAGGCCTCCGAGGGCGGCGACGACACCGAGGCGCAGGCCGGGGAGAAGTCCGAGGCCTGATCGGTCTCGCCCTGAGCTCCGCGGCGGGCTCCGGACGCAACTGGCGACCGGGGCCCGCCGTCGTACTCAAGGAACCTTGCGCTCCCAGCGAACAGTTCGGGAACCGGGATGGCGCCCGTCCACCTGCGCGTTAGGGTCCATGAATACGAGGGCAGGGGAGTACCCGCCCCCAGTACGACAGACGCTGAGACGGCCGCAGCCGTCAGAGACGAGCAGGTGGATACGTGACGAATCTGATGCCTTACGCCGCGGGTGAGCCGTCCATCGGTGGTGGCCTCGGCGACCATGTGTACAACCGGCTGCTCGGCGAGCGCATCATCTTCCTCGGCCAGCAGGTGGACGACGACATCGCCAACAAGATCACCGCGCAGATGCTGCTCCTTGCCGCCGACCCGGACAAGGACATCTACCTGTACATCAACAGCCCCGGCGGCTCGGTGACGGCCGGCATGGCGATCTACGACACCATGCAGTACATCCCGAACGACGTGGTCACGATCGGCATGGGCATGGCCGCCTCCATGGGCCAGTTCCTGCTGACCGGCGGCACGGCGGGCAAGCGTTTCGCCCTGCCCAACACCGACATCCTGATGCACCAGGGCTCCGCCGGCATCGGCGGCACCGCCTCGGACATCAAGATCCAGGCCGAGTACCTCCTCCGCACCAAGCGGCGCATGGCCGAGATCACGGCGCGCCACTCGGGCCAGACCGTCGAGACGATCATCCGCGACGGCGACCGCGACCGCTGGTTCACCGCGGACGAGGCCAAGGAGTACGGCCTGATCGACGAGATCATCTCCGCCGCCTCGGGCGTTCCGGGCGGTGGCGGCACCGGCGCCTGAGCGCCCCCGCCCGCCACACCGACAGCCCCCGCCCCAGCAGCCCGCCGAACGCCACCAGGATGGTGAACACCCCATGAGCAACTTCTCCGCGAGCGGCCTCTACACCGGCCCGCAGGTGGACAACCGTTACGTCGTCCCCCGCTTCGTCGAGCGCACCTCCCAGGGCGTGCGCGAGTACGACCCGTACGCCAAGCTCTTCGAAGAGCGCGTGATCTTCCTCGGCGTCCAGATCGACGACGCCTCCGCCAACGACGTCATGGCGCAGCTGCTGTGCCTGGAGTCGATGGACCCCGACCGTGACATCTCGGTCTACATCAACAGCCCCGGCGGCTCCTTCACGGCGCTCACGGCCATCTACGACACGATGCAGTTCGTGAAGCCGGACATCCAGACCGTCTGCATGGGCCAGGCGGCCTCCGCGGCGGCCGTCCTCCTCGCCGCCGGCACCCCCGGCAAGCGCATGGCCCTGCCCAACGCCCGTGTGCTGATCCACCAGCCGTCCGGCGGCACGGGCCGCGAGCAGCTCTCCGACCTGGAGATCGCCGCCAACGAGATCCTCCGGATGCGTACGCAGCTGGAGGAGATGCTGGCCAAGCACTCCACGCAGCCGATCGAGAAGATCCGCGACGACATCGAGCGCGACAAGATCCTCACGGCCGAGGACGCCCTGGCGTACGGCCTGATCGACCAGATCGTCTCGACCCGCAAGAGCACGGCCGGCGCGGCGGCCTGACGCTCGACCTTCCCTTGGCACGGCGCCCCCGGCGGACCCCGCCGACGCGAACCGTGCCAAGGGGGGCCCGAACGGGGGGCCCGGCAAGGTACCGTCGGATATGAGGCACCAGGAGTCGGCTGCGAACAAGCCGCTCCCAGGCGAAGGGGAAGCACCTCGTGGCACGCATCGGTGATGGCGGCGACCTGCTCAAGTGCTCGTTCTGCGGAAAGAGCCAGAAGCAGGTGAAGAAGCTCATCGCAGGCCCCGGTGTGTACATCTGCGACGAGTGCATCGACCTCTGCAACGAGATCATCGAGGAGGAGCTCGCCGAGACGAGCGAGGTGCGGTGGGAGGAACTCCCCAAGCCCCGCGAGATCTACGAGTTCCTGGAGAGCTACGTCGTCGGCCAGGAGCCGGCGAAGAAGGCGCTCTCGGTCGCGGTGTACAACCACTACAAGCGCGTCCAGGCCGGTGAGAACGGCGGCGCGCAGGGCAGGGACGACGCGATCGAGCTCGCCAAGTCCAACATCCTGCTCCTCGGGCCCACGGGCTCCGGCAAGACGCTGCTCGCCCAGACGCTCGCGCGCATGCTGAACGTCCCGTTCGCCATCGCCGACGCGACGGCGCTCACCGAGGCGGGGTACGTCGGCGAGGACGTCGAGAACATCCTGCTGAAGCTCATCCAGGCCGCCGACTACGACGTCAAGAAGGCCGAGACGGGCATCATCTACATCGACGAGATCGACAAGGTCGCCCGTAAGAGCGAGAACCCGTCCATCACCCGCGACGTGTCGGGCGAGGGCGTCCAGCAGGCCCTCCTCAAAATCCTGGAAGGCACCACGGCTTCGGTCCCGCCGCAGGGCGGCCGCAAGCACCCGCACCAGGAGTTCATCCAGATCGACACGACGAACGTCCTGTTCATCGTGGGCGGCGCCTTCGCCGGACTGGAGAAGATCATCGAGTCGCGGGCCGGCGCCAAGGGCATCGGCTTCGGCGCGACGATCCGCTCCAAGCGCGAGATCGAGGCGAGCGACCAGTTCCAGGAGGTCATGCCGGAGGACCTGGTGAAGTTCGGGATGATCCCCGAGTTCATCGGCCGTCTCCCCGTCATCACCTCCGTGCACAACCTGGACCGCGAGGCCCTCCTCAAGATCCTGGTCGAGCCGCGCAACGCCCTGGTGAAGCAGTACCAGCGCCTCTTCGAACTCGACGGCGTGGAGCTGGACTTCGACCGCCCCGCCCTGGAGGCCATCGCCGACCAGGCCATCCTCCGCGGCACGGGCGCCCGCGGCCTGCGCGCCATCATGGAGGAGGTCCTCATGTCGGTGATGTACGAGGTCCCGTCCCGCAAGGACGTCGCCCGCGTCGTCATCACCGAGGACGTCGTCCACAACAACGTCAACCCGACCCTGGTCCCCCGCGTCGTCAAGGACCAGGGCCGCCACGAGAAGAGCGCGTAACCCCGTACCCCCCGTTCGTACGACGGAGGGCGCCCGCCCGGTCCACAGACCGGTCGGGCGCCCTCCGTCGTACGCGTCCGCGATCAGGCCTTGACGCGGACCTCCTTGCGGAGGTCGGCCGTGACCTGCGCCGCCGTCTGCTTGTCCACGCCCTTCGTCGCCTCGGCGGCGAACACCACGGCGACCGTGCTGTAGTCCGCCCACGCGCAGAACCAGTTCGTCTGCTGCTGCTTCGTCACGGCGTGCTGGCCCTCGATGGACTGGCACTTCATCACGCCGTTGAAGCCGTCGGGGGCCATCTCCTCCGGGGACCCGATCAGCTTCAACTTGCTGTCCTTGTCCTTGTCCGCCTCGGCGCGCACCCCGGCGAAGTAGGCGTCCAGCGTCTTCTCCGGGTCCGCCACCTTGCCGTACACGCCGCTGAAGGACACCGACTTCGCCGTCATCAGCTCGGGCGACTTCGACGGGTCGGACATGTCGATCTTCTTCGGGTCCACCGTGTTGTACGCGCCCGTGACAGACGTGCCGTTCTGCACACCCGCCTTCTCCAGGTCGTCCTTCATCGAGCCGCTGTCGGCGCCGTCCTTGCTGAGGCGCTTGTACTCGCCGCCGAACACCGTCGTCGGCGTCGCCAGCTTGTGCGGGCCGTCGTCCTCCAGGCCGCCTCCCAGACCCCCGAACACGAACCACGCGCCCACCCCCAGCGCCACCACACCGGCCGTCACGCCGATGATCAGGCCCGTCTTCTTCTTCGGGGCCTGCGGCGGCACCGGCGCGCCCGGGTAGCCGGGCCCCGCGCCGTACGGGGGCTGCTGCGGCGGCTGGCCGTACCCGGGCTGCCCCGGCTGGCCGTACGCGCCCGGCTGCGCGGGCTGCCCGTACGGCGCGGGCGGCTGCTGCTGCGGGTAGCCGTACCCGGGCTGCGGCGGTGCCTGCTGCGGGTAGCCGTAGCCGGGCTGCGGGGCCTGCGGGGGCTGCTGGGGCTGGCCGTAGGGACCCGGCTGGCCGTAAGGGCCCGGCTGGCCGTAGGGGCCGGGCTGCTGAGGCTGCCCGGGGTACGGGCCCGGCTGGTTGTAGCTCATTAAGGGGATCCCCCATCCAGACGTTTATGCGTTGCTCACATCTTGGCCGAAGGAGCGCCCCCCGGTGTCCACGGGGTGTGCACCGTCACGGAACATTCCCGTTTCAGTACGCGGCTGTGACACCCCTAAACTGGGCCCGTGACCGAGAACACTCAGCATCAGCCAGCATCCGTCCCCGAACTGCCGACCCAGTACGCGCCGGCCGACGTAGAGGGGAAGCTGTACGAGAGCTGGGTAGAGCGCGGTTACTTCGCGGCCGACGCCACGAGCGACAAGCCCGCGTACACGATCGTCATCCCGCCGCCGAACGTCACCGGCAGCCTCCACCTGGGCCACGCCTTCCAGCACACCCTCATGGACGCCCTCACGCGCCGCAAGCGCATGCAGGGCTTCGAGGCGCTGTGGCTGCCCGGCATGGACCACGCGGGCATCGCCACCCAGAACAAGGTCGAGCAGCAGCTCGCCGAGGAGGGCAAGTCCCGCCACGACCTCGGCCGCGACGAGTTCGCCCGCCGCGTCTGGCAGTGGAAGGAGGAGTACGGCGGCAAGATCCTCGGCCAGATGCGCCGCCTCGGCGACGGCGTCGACTGGGACCGCGAGCGCTTCACCATGGACGAGGGCCTCTCGCGCGCCGTCCAGACCATCTTCAAGCGGCTCTACGACGACGAGCTGATCTACCGCGCCGAGCGCATCATCAACTGGTGCCCCCGCTGCCTCACGGCCATCTCCGACATCGAGGTGGAGTACCAGGAGGACGACGGCGAGCTCGTCTCCATCCGCTACGGCGAGGGCGAGGACAGCCTCGTCGTCGCCACCACCCGCGCCGAGACGATGCTCGGCGACACCGCCGTCGCCGTCCACCCGGACGACGAGCGGTACAAGCACCTCGTCGGCAAGCGCATCAAGCTACCCCTGACGGACCGTACGATCCCCGTCGTCGCCGACACCCACGTCGATCCCGAGTTCGGCACCGGCGCCGTCAAGGTGACCCCGGCCCACGACCCGAACGACTTCGCCATCGGCCAGCGCCACGGCCTGGAGTCCATGACCATCATGGACGAGCGCGGTGTCATCACCGTCCACGGGCCCTTCCAGGGCCTGGACCGCTTCGAGGCGCGCTCCAGCGTCGTCGGCGCGCTGCGCGAGCAGGGCCGGATCGTCGCCGAGAAGCGCCCGTACGTCCACTCCGTCGGCCATTGCTCCCGGTGCAGCACCACCATCGAGCCGCGCCTCTCCCTCCAGTGGTGGGTCAAGGTCGCCCCGCTCGCGCAGGCCGCCGGTGACGCCGTCCGCGACGGCCGCGTCGCCATCCACCCCGAGGACATGTCGAAGCGCTACTTCGACTGGGTGGACAACATGCACGACTGGTGCATCTCGCGCCAGCTGTGGTGGGGCCACCGCATCCCCGTCTGGTACGGGCCCAACGGCGAGGTCGTCTGCGTCGGACCGGACGAGGAGCCGCCCACCGGCGAGGGCTGGACGCAGGACACCGACGTCCTCGACACGTGGTTCTCCTCCGGCCTGTGGCCGTTCTCCACGCTCGGCTGGCCCGACCGGACCCCGGACCTGGCGAAGTTCTACCCGACCGACGTCCTGCTGACCGGCCACGACATCATCTTCTTCTGGGTCGCCCGGATGATGATGTTCGGCCTGTACGCGATGGACGGCGAGGTGCCGTTCAAGACGATCGCCCTCACCGGCCTCGTCCGCGACGAGCGCGGCAAGAAGATGTCGAAGTCCTTCGGCAACGTCGTCGACCCGCTGGACTGGATGGACGCGTACGGCTCCGACGCCGTCCGCTTCACCCTCGCCAAGGGCGCCAACCCCGGCACGGACGTGCCGATCGGCGAGGACTGGGTCCAGGCGTCCCGGAACTTCACCAACAAGATCTGGAACGCCACGCGCTTCGCCCTGATGAACGGCGCGACCGTCGAGGGCCCCCTCCCGGACGCCTCCCAGCTGTCCGCCACGGACCGCTGGATCCTGTCCCGCCTCAACAAGACCGTCGCCCAAGTCGACGCGTACTACGAGGACTTCCAGTTCGCCAAGCTCAGCGAGGCGCTCTACCACTTCGCGTGGGACGAGGTCTTCGACTGGTACGTGGAGCTGTCCAAGACGACGTTCTTCGCCGGCGGCGAGCAGGCGAAGGTCTCCGCGCGCGTGCTGGGCGAGGTCCTCGACGTGATGCTGCGTCTGCTGCACCCCGTCGTCCCGTTCGTCACGGACACGCTGTGGACCACCCTCACCGGCGGCGAGTCCCTCGTCGTCGCCGACTGGCCGGCCGACAGCGGCTTCCGCGACGACGCCGCCGAGCGGGAGATCGAGCTCGTCCAGGGCGTCGTCACCGAGGTCCGCCGGTTCCGCAAGGACCAGGGCCTCAAGGACGGCCAGAAGGTTCCCGCCCGCCTGGAGCTCGACGGCACCCCGCTCGCCGCGCACGAGGCGGCCATCCGCCAGCTGCTGCGCCTCCAGCCGGAGGGCGAGGGCTTCCACGCCACGGCGTCCCTGCCGGTCGCCGGGGCCACGGTCGCGCTCGACCTGTCGGGCACGATCGACGTCGAGGCGGAGCGCAAGCGCCTCACGAAGGACCTGGGCGCCGCCGAGAAGGAGAAGGCCCAGGCCGAGGGCAAGCTCGGCAACGAGGCCTTCCTCGCCAAGGCACCCGACCAGGTCGTGGAGAAGATCCGCACCCGGCTCGCCAAGGCTGAGGCCGACATCGCCCGCATCCAGGCCCAGCTGGCGAACCTCCCGCAGGCCTGACCCGCCCGCGGGCCGACCGCGCGACCACCGGGGGCCCCGGAACCGACCGACCGGTTCCGGGGCCCCCGGGCGTGCGGCGGGCGCGAGGAGCCCCGGCCGCGCACACCGGGGCGGCGACCGGCGTCCCGCCCCGCGCGCGGGGCGCGACCGGCGCTGTCGGCGGCCCTCCGTAGACTGGACGCGTGAGTGAGCAGCCCCCGTCCAGCGACCACCCGGACAGCGACGACTTCGCCGACTTCGACGACATCGTCGAGGCGGAGACGACCCGAGACCCCGACCTGGCGGTGATCGAGGCCGGCAGCCGCACCCTGCGCGCACAGGCCGGCCCGCCGCAGGGCGACCCCGTACCGGCCCGCCCCGCCGACCCGGCGCTCGACAAGGCCCTCCGGGAGGTCGAGCAGGAGCTCTCCACCCGCTGGGGCGAGACCAAGCTGGAGCCGTCCGTCCAGCGGATCGCCGCCCTGATGGACGTCCTGGGCGAGCCCCAGCGCGCGTACCCCTCCATCCACATCACGGGCACCAACGGCAAGACGTCCACGGCCCGCATGATCGAGGCGCTCCTCGGCGCGTTCGACCTGCGCACCGGCCGGTACACCTCGCCCCACGTCCAGACGATCACCGAGCGGATCAGCCTGGACGGCGCCCCCATCGACGCCGAGCGGTTCGTGGAGACGTACCGCGACATCCAGCCGTACGTCGAGATGGTCGACGGCAGCCAGGAGTACCGGCTGTCCTTCTTCGAGGTGCTCACCGGCATGGCGTACGCCGCGTTCGCCGACGCCCCGGTCGACGTGGCCGTCGTCGAGGTCGGCATGGGCGGCACCTGGGACGCGACGAACGTCATCGACGCCTCCGTCGCCGTCGTCACGCCCATCTCCCTCGACCACACCGACCGGCTCGGCACCACCACCGCCGAGATCGCCGGTGAGAAGGCCGGGATCATCAAGCAGGACGCCACCGTCATCCTGGCCCAGCAGCCGGTGGACGCCGCGCAGGTGCTGCTCAAGAAGTCCGTCGAGGCGGACGCCACCGTCGCCCGCGAGGGCATGGAGTTCGGCGTCGTCAGCCGCGAGGTCGCCGTCGGCGGCCAGCTGCTCACCCTGCGCGGCCTCGGCGGGGAGTACGAGGGCGTCTTCCTCCCGCTGTACGGGGCGCACCAGGCGCACAACGCCGCCGTGGCGCTCGCCGCCGTCGAGGCGTTCTTCGGGATCGGCGCGCAGCACGCCCGGCCCCTGGACCTCGACACGGTCCGCCGCGCCTTCGCGTCCGTCGCGTCGCCGGGCCGCCTGGAGGTCGTCCGGCGCAGCCCGACCGTCGTCCTGGACGCCGCGCACAATCCGGCCGGCGCGCAGGCCGCCGCCGAGGGCGTCCGCGAGGCGTTCGGCTTCTCCCGGCTGATCGGCGTGGTCGGCGCGAGCGGCGACAAGGACGTGCGGGGCCTGCTGGAGGCGTTCGAGCCGATCTTCGCGGAGGTCGTCGTCACGGCGAACTCCACGCCCCGCGCGATGGACCCCGACGCGCTCGCGGCCGTCGCCGTGGAGGTCTTCGGCGAGGAGCGGGTGGTCGTCGAGCCGCGTCTCGACGACGCGCTGGAGGCGGCCATCACGCTCGCCGAGGAAGAGGGCGAGTTCGCCGGTGCGGGCGTGCTGGTGACCGGTTCGGTGATCACGGTCGGGGAAGCCCGGCTGCTCCTGCGGAAGGGCTGACACACATGCGTACGCTCTGCGCCTCGACGCTGATCGGCGAGTTCTTCGTGCTGGGTTTCGCGGGCCTGGTGGCGATGAAGGACCCGGCTCTGGACATGGGCACCGTCTGGGCGGTGTGCGGTGTCCTGATGGCGGTGAGCGTGCTGCTGTGCGGCATGATCACCCGTCCGGGTGGGCTCCAGCTCGGCTGGGCGCTTCAGATCGCGCTCATCGTGAGCGGGCTCGTCGTGCCGATCATGTTCTTCCTCGGCGCGCTGTTCGCGGGCCTGTGGTGGGCGTCCATCCACTTCGGCCGCAAGATCGACGAGGCGAAGGCGAAGTGGGCGGCACAGCAGGAGGCCGAGGCTTCGTCGGCGTAGCCGGGTGTCGGTCCGGCGTGTCGCGATGGAAGCCGCACCCGGGCCGTCCTCCCCGCACAGGCGGGGATGGCCCTGGCTTGCCCTCGTGCTCGCCGTCCTGCCGGTCGTGCTCCCCGCTCCCGCGGGGACCTGCGACGGCCCTGGGTGCGGCCTCGATCGTCACAACCGGTAACCTCTGGCGCAACCGCACACCCCGGCCGCAAGGAGCCGTTCCACGATGACGCAGCGCACCCTCGTCCTTCTCAAGCCCGACGCCGTCCGAAGGCACCTGATCGGCGAGATCATCGGCCGCATCGAGCGCAAGGCCGGCTGGAGCGTCACCGCGCTGGAGATGCGCACGCTGGACCGGGCGATTCTGGAGCAGCACTACGCCGAGCACATCGGACGGCCCTTCTACGAGCCGCTGGTGGAGTTCATGTCCTCCGGCCCCGTCGTGGCCATGGTCGTCGAGGGCGAGCGGGTCATCGAGGGCGTGCGGCAGCTCGCCGGTCCGACGGACCCGATCGCCGCGGCGCCCGGTTCCATCCGGGGCGACTACGGCACCATCGTCCGGGAGAACCTGATCCACGCCTCGGACTCCGAGGAGTCCGCCATCCGGGAGATGAAGATCTTCTTCCCCGGTCTTTCCTGACCTCCTGTCAGCCATACGCGCCGACGGCCTGGGGCGACCGAGTGGAATTTCGGTCGCCCCCCGGCATATGGCGAGACGGACCGGGAACGCATCGCACCGACACCTCGTCACCTATATAGAGGCGGACCACCGCGCCGTGTTCGCGGAAGCGGCACTACGATGGAATCCTCCGCTCCACACGATCCAGCGCGCCGTCCTGAGAAGCCGTCAACGCTCTATGGGAAGGCCCGACGCTCCTCATGGGAAACAAGGGGAACTCAATGTCGTTCATCGGCCGTGACATGGCTGTCGACCTCGGGACCGCCAACACGCTGGTGTACGTCAGGGGTCGCGGCATCGTCCTCAACGAGCCGTCGGTCGTCGCCATCAACACCAATACCGGTGGCATCCTGGCGGTCGGCGCAGAGGCGAAGAAGATGATCGGCCGGACCCCCGGCAACATCGTCGCGGTGCGGCCGCTGAAGGACGGGGTGATCGCGGACTTCGAGATCACCGAGCGGATGCTCCGGTACTTCATCCTGAAAATCCACAAGCGCCGCTATCTCGCCCGTCCCCGCGTCGTCGTCTGCGTGCCGTCCGGCATCACGGGCGTCGAGCGCCGCGCGGTCATCGAGGCGTCCACCCAGGCCGGTGCCCGGCAGGTGCACATCATCGAGGAGCCCATGGCGGCGGCCATCGGCTCGGGCCTGCCGGTCCACGAGGCCACGGGCAACATGGTCGTGGACATCGGTGGCGGCACCACGGAAGTCGCCGTCATCTCCCTCGGCGGGATCGTCACCGCACAGTCCATCAGGACCGCCGGTGACGAGCTGGACAACGCGATCATCCAGCACGTCAAGAAGGAGTACAGCCTCCTCCTCGGGGAGCGCACGGCCGAACAGATCAAGATCACCATCGGTTCGGCGCACGACTTCGGCGAGGAGGAGCACACCGAGATCCGCGGCCGCGACCTGGTCTCCGGCCTGCCGAAGACCGTGGTGATCTCCGCCTCCGAGGTCCGCAAGGCGATCGAGGAGCCGGTCAACGCGATCGTGGACGCGGTGAAGACGACGCTCGACAAGTGCCCGCCGGAGCTGTCCGGCGACATCATGGACCGCGGCATCGTCCTCACCGGCGGCGGTGCTCTGCTGCGCGGCCTGGACGAGCGGCTGCGCCAGGAGACGGGCATGCCCATCCACATCGCCGAGGACCCGCTGGACTCGGTGGCGCTCGGTTCGGGCAAGTGCGTCGAGGAGTTCGAGGCGCTCCAGCAGGTCCTGGACGCCCAGCCCCGCAGGTAGCGCGTACACGATCAGCCGTACGGGTGCTGTCGGGCCCGTACGGCTGATCGTTGGTATAACGGCACAAACATTCCTACGAGGAAGGCACGGCCGCCCCACGTGAGGGACACGAAAGAGAGCCGGCTGCTTCTGGCGCTTCTGGTCGCCGTCGCGTTCGCGCTGATCACGGTGGACATCCGCGGCGGTGAGGAGTCACCGGTCGACGGAGCGCGGCGTGTCGCCGCCACCGTGTTCGGCCCGGTCGAGAACAGCGTCGCGTCCGCGGTGGACCCGATCGGCAACGCCATCGGGGCCGTACGGGACTCCGGCGAGCGCCACAGCCGCATCGCGCAGCTGGAGAGGGAGAACGCCGAGCTGAAGGCGAAGCTCGGCAGTGACGACCGCAACCGCAACCGCCTCCAGGAGCTGGACAAGCTGCTGAGGACGGCCGGCGCGGGGCAGTACGGGATCAAGGCCGCCGAGGTCATCGCCATAGGAGCCGCGCAGGGCTTCTCCTGGACGGTCACCATCGACGCGGGCGCCCAGGACGGCATCCGCCGCGACATGACCGTCCTCAACGGCGACGGGCTCGTCGGCCGGGTCACCACCGTCGGCCCGTCGACCGCCACCGTGCTCCTCGCCAACGACCCGGACTTCACGGTCGGCACGCGGATAGAGCGCACCAACGAGCTGGGCTTCGCCACCGGGCAGGGCGCCCGCCCGCTGTCCGTGCAGCTCCTCAACGGCAAGGCGAAGGTGAAGCCCGGCGACCGGCTGGTCACCTTCGGCTCGCAGGCCGACCGCCCGTTCGTGCCCGGCGTCCCCGTCGGCGAGGTCATCCGCGTGGACCCGTCCAGCGGCGATCTGACCCGCAGGCTGTTCGTCCGCCCGTACGCCGGGTTCAGCCGCCTCGACATCGTCGGCGTCGTCGTCCAGGCGCCCCGCACGGACCCGCGCGACACGGTCCTGCCCGCCAAGCCGAAGCCCGCCCCCACGGTCACCGTCACGGTCACCCCGTCCCCCGACGGCGAGCAGCCCCCGGGCGAGCAGCCGCAGGGCGAGCGGGACGAGCGGATGAACGCCCAGCCCGTGCCCGGCGTCACGCCCCGTCCCGACGAGGAGTAGTCCCATGCGTTTCAACCGGTTCCTCCTCTCCGGCACCCTGATCGTCGTCGCCCTCGTCGTCCAGGTGTCCGTCCTCGCCCGGCTGCACCTGCCCGGCGCCGTGCCCGACCTGGTGCTGCTGACCGTGGTCGCCCTGTCGATGGTGTACGGGCACGTCAGCGGCGCCCTGATCGGCTTCACCGCCGGGCTGCTCGCCGACCTCGCCCCGCCCGCCGACCACGCGGTCGGGCGGTACGCGCTCGTGCTGTGCGTCATCGGCTACGTCGCCGGGCTCACCCGGCCCGAGACCGGCCAGCCCCGCTCGGCGACCGGCCCGATGGTGATGGTGGTCGCCGCCGCGATCGGCTCCACGCTGCTGTACGCGGGCGTCGGCGCCCTCGTCGGCGACACGGGCGCCCGGCACGTGGGCCTCGCCTCGCTGATCCTCACCGCCGTCGTCTACGACCTGCTCCTCGCGCCGTTCACGGTGCCGTGGATCATGGCGCTCGCCCGGCGCGCCGACAACGACCCGATCGCCGAGTCCGCCGCGGCCACCGGCAACGTCACCTCGGGCTGGACGGCCGGCGGCACCGGCCTGCGCCTCGGCGACCGGCGCGGCGGCGGGCTGCGCGGGAGCCTGCGCGCCCGGGCGGCCCGCGGCAGAGCCGCCCGCGCCGCCCGCATCAAGGGGGTCAAGCGCCTGTGAGGCCGGCCCGGCCGCGACCCGAGCGGCACGCGACGACACGTACGACATCAGCGGCACGAGCGAACGACGACGTACAGGGGAGGGAGTCGTGAGCAACATCCCGGAGACGGGCCGGACCCCACGGGTCCAGATCCGCCTCATCGTCATCCAGGTCCTCGTCTTCTCGCTGCTCCTCACGCTCCTCGGCCGTCTCTGGTACCTCCAGATCCGCAACGGCGAGGAGTACACGAACGAGGCGAAGAACAACCACGTCCAGCAGGTCGTCCAGCCCGCCGTGCGCGGCACCATCCTCGACGCCCGCGGCGTGCCCCTCGCCGACAACGAGACCCGCCTCGTCGTCTCGGCCTCCCGCACCGAGCTGATGCGCATGAAGGACCGCGGCAAGGGCGTGCTCACCCGCCTCGCCGGGGTCCTCGGCATGACGCCCAAGGAGGTCATGGACAAGGTCCGCCTCTGCGACTCCAAGACCCCCCAGCCCTGCTGGAACGGTTCGCCCTACCAGCCGATCCCCGTCACCGACGAGGCCACCACCCAGCAGGCCCTCCAGATCCGCGAACGTGCCGAGGACTTCCCCGGCATCACCGCCGAACCCACCGCCGTTCGCCGCTACCCGGCCCCCGGCAAGGCCCGCACCGCGCAGGTCCTCGGCTACCTATCGCCCGTCACCGACGAGGAGATCGAGAAGGCCAAGGACACCGACTCGCCGTTCCTCCGCTCCGACCAGGTCGGCCGCTCCGGCATCGAGCGCACCTACGACAAGTACCTGCGCGGCAAGGCCGGGGTCACCCGCTACGAGGTGGACAACCTCGGCCGTGTCCTCGGCGAGGCGGAGAACGACCCGGCCATCCCCGGCTCCACCCTCGTCACCTCCATCGACGCCCGCGTCCAGGCCGTCGCCGAGTACGAGCTGGCCCAGGCGATGAAGACGGTCCGCCAGGAGACCGACAAGATCACCGGCAGCAAGTACAAGGCCGACGCGGGCGCCGTCGTCGTCATGGAGTCCAAGACCGGCCGCGTCGTCGCGATGGCCTCCCAGCCGGACTACGACCCCAACGTCTGGGTCGGCGGCATCTCCGGCAAGGAGTACGCGAAGCTCACCAGCAAGAAGTCCAACTACCCGCTGCTGAACCGGGCCATCCAGGGCCAGTCGCCCGCCGGCTCCGTCTTCAAGGTCGTCTCCGCGAGCGCCGCCGTCCGCGCGGGCTACCCCTTCAACGACCGGTACAACTGCTCGGCCTCGTACAGCCTCGGCGGCCGCAGCTTCGCGAACTTCGAGTCCAAGGGGCACGGCCCCATCACCCTCGGGGACGCCCTCAAGTACTCCTGCAACACCGTCTTCTACGCGCTCGGCCACAAGGAGTGGCAGCGCGACGGCGGCCTCAAGCCGAACAAGGGCGCCCACGACTGGTTCTACCGGACCGCCCACGACTTCGGCTTCGGTTCCGAGACCGGCATCGACCTGCCCAACGAGGTCAGCGGCCGCGTCCCCGACCGCCAGTGGAAGCAGCGGTTCTGGGAGGCCAACAAGGACTCCTGGTGCAAGCAGGGCAAGAAGGGCGGCAGCTACGTCGAGCAGATCGCGTACGAGAACTGCCTCGAAGGCAACCAGCTGAAGGCGTTCGACAGCATCAACTTCGCCATCGGCCAGGGCGACGTCCTCATCACGCCCGTCCAGCTCGCCACCGCCTACGCCGCCATCAGCAACGGCGGCACCCTCTACCAGCCCACCGTCGGCAAGGCCCTGATCAGCCCCGACGGCAAGAAGGTCGAGGAGATCAAGCCCAAGCCCCGCGGCAGGCTGCCGGTGGACGCCGAGACCATCAAGGACCTCGACAAGGGCCTGCGGTCCGTGGTCGAGCCGGGCGGTACGGCCGCCTGGCGGTTCGGCGGCTGGCCGCAGGACAAGATCCCGATGCGCGCCAAGACCGGCACCGCCCAGGTGTACGGCAAGCAGACCACCTCGTGGTTCGCCACGTACACCGACGACTACACGATCGTCATGACGATCTCCCAGGGCGGCACCGGCTCCGGCGCCTCGGGCCCCGCCGTCCGCAACATCTACGACGCCCTGTACGGCCTGGACGACGCGGGCAACCAGGACCTCAAGCGCGCCCTCCTGCCCAAGCCGCAGAAGGACCTGCCGAAGATCCAGCCCGACGGCTCCATCGAGGCGCCCGCGATCAAGCCGTACGACCCCGAGTCGCAGAAGCCCAAGGACGGCACGGGACAGGGCGACGGCCTGCCGGGCCTCGCGGGTCCGCCACCGGTCTGGAGGGACTGACCGACCACCATGCCCGGAAACAACGACTTCTCCGTCCCCCGCTACGCCCCCGAGCCCGGCGGGCTGTGGGCCAGGCTCACCGCCCGCGACTCGCTGGTGCGCCGACTCGACTGGCCGCTGATGTTCTCGTCGCTGGCCCTGTCCCTCGTCGGCGCGCTCCTCGTGTGGTCCGCGACCCGCAACCGCACCGAACTCAACCAGGGCGACCCGTACTCGTTCCTCTTCAAGCACCTGCTGAACACGAGCATCGGCATCGTCCTGATGATCGGCGTGATCTGGCTGGGCCACCGCACCCTGCGCGGCGCGGTGCCCTTCCTGTACGTCCTGTCCGTCGTGCTGGTGCTGCTCGTCCTCACCCCGCTCGGCGCGACCATCAACGGCGCCCACGCGTGGATCGTCCTCGGCGGCGGCTTCTCGCTCCAGCCGTCCGAGTTCGTCAAGGTGACGATCATCCTCGGCATGGCGATGCTGCTCGCCGCCCGTGTGGACGCCGGGGACCAGCTCCACCCCGACCACTGGACCGTCGCCAAGTCCCTGGTGCTCGCCGTGCTGCCGATGGCGATCGTCATGCTGATGCCGGACCTCGGGTCCGTGATGGTGATGGTCGTGATCGTCCTCGGAGTGCTCCTCGCCTCCGGCGCGTCCAACCGGTGGATCTTCGGCCTGATCGGCGCGGGGATCGGCGGCGCGGTCCTGGTGGCCGCGCTCGGCGTCCTCGACGAGTACCAGATCAACCGCTTCGCCGCGTTCGCCAACCCCGAACTCGACCCCGCCGGAGTCGGCTACAACACCAATCAGGCGCGTATCGCCGTCGGCTCCGGCGGCCTGTACGGGGCGGGCCTCTTCAACGGCCACCAGACGACCGGCCAGTTCGTGCCCGAGCAGCAGACCGACTTCATCTTCACCGTCGCGGGCGAGGAGCTGGGCTTCCTCGGGGCGGGCTCGATCATCGCGCTCCTCGGAGTCGTCATGTGGCGCGCCTGCCGCATCGCCCGCGAGACGACCGAGCTGTACGGCACGGTCGTCGCCGCCGGGATCATCGCCTGGTTCGCGTTCCAGTCGTTCGAGAACATCGGCATGACCCTCGGCATCATGCCGGTCGCCGGTCTGCCGCTTCCGTTCGTCTCGTACGGCGGGTCGTCCATGTTCGCCGTGTGGATCGCCGTCGGCCTGCTCCAGTCCATCCGCTCCCAGAGGCCGATAACGGCATAGGCCCGTGCAGCGGCTCGCCGGCCGTGCACCGTCCTGGACTACATTCGGTGCATGGCGGACACGAAACGCGAGATCGAGCGCAAGTACGAAGCCACCACCGACACGGCGGTGCCGGACCTGACCCGAGTCCCCGGCGTGGCCCGCGTCCTCGACGCGGGCACCGCGGGCCTCGACGCCGTCTACTACGACACCCCAGGACTGCGCCTCGCCGCGCACTCCGTCACCCTGCGCCGCCGCACCGGCGGCGCGGACGAGGGCTGGCACCTCAAACTGCCCGTCAGCCCCGGCGTACGGGACGAGATCGCCGCGCCCCTCGCCGACGAGGTGCCCGAGGCCCTCGCCGCCCTCGTCCGGGCCCGCACCCGCGGCGACACGCTCACCCCGGTCGTACGGCTGCGCTCCTCCCGCGACGTACGGCACCTCCTGGACGACGACGGCACCCTCCTCGCCGAACTGAGCACCGACACCGTCCACGCCGAACGCCTCACGGACGGCGGCTCCACCGCACGGTGGACCGAGATCGAGGTGGAGCTCGCCGACGGCGGGGACCCCGCCCTGCTGGACGCCGTCGAGAAGCGCCTGCGCAAGGCGGGCATCCGCCCCGCCGCCTCCCCGTCGAAGCTCGCCCGCGCCCTGGAGGAGACCGGCACCCCGCCCCCCGCACCCCACCACGCCGGGCCGGATGACACCGCGGGCGGCCATGTCCTGGCCTACCTCCGCGCCCAGACCGACAAGCTCCTCACGCACGACGCGGGACTGCGCCGCGACGAGCCCGAGGCGCTCCACGACCTGCGCGTCGCCGCCCGCCGCCTGCGCAGCGCCCTGCGCTCCCACCGCAAGGTCCTCGACCGCGCGGCCACCGACCCGCTCGCCCGCGAACTGCGCTGGCTGGGCCGCGAACTCGGTGTGGACCGCGACCGCGAGGTGCTCGACGCGAGGTTGAGCGCCGCCCTCGACACCGTCCCGCGCACCCTCCAGCTCGGCCCGGTGCGCGGACGCCTCCGCCGCTGGTCCGCGGCCCACCGCGCCGGGTCGCGCGGCCACCTCCTGGAGGTCCTCGACAGCGACCGCTACCTGGCCCTCCTCGACCGCCTCGACGCGCTCACCGCCGACCCGCCGCTGCGCCCCGCCGCCGCCAAGTCGCCCGAGAAGGTGCTGCGCAAGGCGGTGCTGAAGGAGCACGCCCGGGTGGCCGCCCGCGTGGACCGGGCCCTCGCCCTCGACCCGGGCTCCGACCGGGACGTCGCCCTGCACGAGGCGCGGAAGGCCGCCAAGCGCGCCCGGTACACCGCCGAACTGGCCGCCCCGGCGGTGGGCAAACCGGCGCGGCGCCTCGCCAGGGACATGAAGGCGCTCCAGCGTCTGCTGGGGGACCACCAGGACAGCGTCGTCGCCCGGCGGGCCCTGCGCGAGCTGGCCGTCCAGGCGAACGGCGCGGGCGAGTCGTCCTTCACCTGGGGCCTCCTCTACGCCCGCGAGGAGGCGGAGGCGGCCGCACGCGAGCGCGAGCTGCCGGACACCTGGGCGAGGGTGCGCCCCCGGGGCATCGGGAGCTGAGACCTCGCCGTGCGGGGGGCGACGACTTCGCCGTGCCGGGGGCGACCGGCGAGCGGTTACGCTTGAGAGTCGCCCCCGTCAGCTCACGAAGGTTCCCCGAAATGCCTGAGTCGGTCTTCCCACAGCTCGAAGCTCTGCTCCCGCATGTGCAGAAGCCGATCCAGTACGTCGGCGGCGAGCTCAACTCCACGGTCAAGCCGTGGGAGAGCTGCGACGTCCGCTGGGCCCTGATGTACCCCGACGCGTACGAGGTCGGCCTGCCCAACCAGGGCGTCATGATCCTCTACGAGGTACTCAACGAGCGCGAGGGCGTCCTCGCCGAGCGCACGTACAGCGTGTGGCCGGACCTCGAGAAGCTGATGCGCGAGCACGACGTGCCGCAGTTCACCGTGGACAGCCACCGTCCGGTCAAGGCGTTCGACGTCTTCGGCCTCAGCTTCTCCACGGAGCTGGGCTACACCAACATGCTCACCGCGCTCGACCTGGCAGGCATCCCGCTGGAGGCGCGGGACCGCGACCTCGACGACCCGATCGTCCTGGCGGGCGGGCACGCCGCGTTCAACCCCGAGCCGATCGCGGACTTCATCGACGCGGCGGTGATCGGCGACGGCGAGCAGGCCGTCCTGGAGATCACCGAGATCATCCGCGCCTGGAAGGCGGAGGGACGGCCGGGCGGCCGTGAGGAAGTCCTCTTCCGCATGGCCAGGACGGGCGGCGTCTACATCCCGCGCTTCTACGACGTGGAGTACCTGCCCGACGGGCGCATCGGCCGTGTCGTGCCCAACCGCTCCGGCGTTCCGTGGCGCGTGTCCAAGCACACGGTCATGGACCTGGACGAGTGGCCGTACCCGAAGCAGCCGCTCGTCCCGCTCGCGGAGACCGTCCACGAGCGGATGTCCGTCGAGATCTTCCGCGGCTGCACCCGCGGCTGCCGTTTCTGCCAGGCCGGCATGATCACGCGCCCCGTGCGGGAGCGAAGCATCACCGGCATCGGCGAGATGGTGGACAAGGGCCTCAAGGCGACGGGCTTCGAGGAGGTCGGCCTCCTCTCCCTGTCCTCCGCGGACCACTCCGAGATCGGTGACATCGCCAAGGGCCTCGCGGACCGCTACGAGGACGACAAGATCGGCCTGTCGCTGCCCTCGACCCGCGTGGACGCGTTCAACGTGGACCTCGCCAACGAGCTGACCCGCAACGGCCGCCGCTCCGGTCTCACCTTCGCCCCCGAGGGCGGCTCCGAGCGCATGCGCAAGGTCATCAACAAGATGGTCTCGGAGGAGGACCTGATCCGCACGGTCGCCACCGCCTACGGCAACGGCTGGCGCCAGGTGAAGCTGTACTTCATGTGCGGCCTGCCCACCGAGACCGACGACGACGTCCTCCAGATCGCCGACATGGCGGCGAACGTCATCGCCAAGGGCCGCGAGGTGTCGAAGTCCAACGACATCCGCTGCACCGTGTCCATCGGCGGGTTCGTACCCAAGCCGCACACCCCGTTCCAGTGGGCGCCGCAGCTCTCCGCCGAGGAGACCGACGCCCGCCTGGAGAAGCTCCGCGACAAGATCCGCGGCGACAAGAAGTACGGCCGCTCCATCGGCTTCCGCTACCACGACGGCAAGCCCGGCATCGTTGAGGGCCTCCTGTCGCGCGGCGACCGCCGGGTCGGCGCCGTCATCCGCGCCGTGTACGAGGACGGCGGCCGCTTCGACGGCTGGCGCGAGCACTTCAGTTACGACCGCTGGATGGAGTGCGCCGACAAGACGCTGCCGCAGTTCGGGGTGGACGTCGACTGGTACACGACCCGCGAGCGCACCTACGAGGAGGTCCTGCCCTGGGACCACCTGGACTCCGGCCTGGACAAGGACTGGCTGTGGGAGGACTGGCAGGACGCCCTCGACGAGACCGAGGTCGAGGACTGCCGCTGGACCCCGTGCTTCGACTGCGGCGTCTGCCCGCAGATGGACACCCACATCCAGATCGGCCCCACCGGCAAGAAGCTGCTGCCGCTGACGGTCGTCAAGTAGCCGCCGACGTGGCGTAACGTCCTCGCAACGGCCCGCTCCCGGGGGAAACCCCGGAGCGGGCCGTCGCGTCATGCGGGGCATGGAACTGCGGAACCGCCCGTCAGGGTGTGAACCCGAAGGCTGCCTGGTCGCGGCGATCCGGCTGCCCGTGCGGATCGTCGCGCTGGTCGTCGTCGTCCCCGTACGGATGGCGTGGGACGTCCTCGCGCTGTGCGCCAGGACCCTCCACCGCACGGTCCTGCGTCCCCTCGGCCGCGTCCTCCTCGTGATCCCGCTCACCTGGCTGTGGCGTGCGGTCCTCACCCCGCTCGGCCGGGGCGTCGCCTGGCTGGTCCGGTACGCCGTGGTGGTGCCCGCCGTGTGGGCCTGGACGTACCTCGTGGTCGCCCCGGCGGTGTGGGCATGGCGGTACCTGGTCGTCGTACCGGCCGTGTGGCTGTGGCGGAACGTCCTGGTGCCGGCCGGCGCGGGCATCGCCTGGCTCGTCCGGTACCTGGTGGTCGTACCGGCCGGGTGGCTGTGGCGGTGGGTGCTCGTGCCGGTGGGACAGGGCGTCGCCTGGCTGCTGCGGGTGCTCGTCGCCGTACCGCTCGGCGCGCTGTGGCGGTGGGTGCTCGTCCCGCTCGGCCGCGCGCTGGCGTTCCTCGGCCGCGAACTGGTCGCCGCGCTCGCCGTCGCCTGGCGGGTGGCCGGGTACGTGTCCCGTGCCGTGGGCCGCGCGCTGAAATGGACCCTGTGGCAGACGGTGGGCCGCCCGGCGCGCTGGTTCTACCGGTCGGTGTGCACGCCCATCGGCCACTTCGTGCGCGACGCGGTGTGGCGCCCGGTCCGCGACGCGGTCCGCGACGCCCTGTCCACGGCCCGCCGCACCCTGCGCCGCGCCCTGTCCTGAAGCGGGACCCGCCGTAAGGCCCGGGGGGAGAGGACCCGTTCCCGCGCGTGTCGCGGGCGGGTCGGCGGAGCCGGGCGCCGCGGGTTCACGTCCTGCCTGTGGAAAACCGGGCTGCCATGGCGCGTACCCTGGGTACAAGACGACTGTTCCCGGCGCGGCGCCCGCCTGTCGAGGTCTCCCCGCACCAGCGGGGGTGATCCGGGCGGGACCCCCGGGGCATCCACCGCATCCGGTGGGCTGCGCGCCACCGCGCCGCCCCGCACCGAGGAGAAGAACCACTGGGCAAGCGACAGCCCGAAGGCCCGCCGCCCGCACCGGCGGTGCAGCGCATCCGACTGCGCTACACCAAGCGCGGCCGCCTCCGGTTCACCAGCCACCGAGACTTCCAGCGCGCCTTCGAGCGCGCCCTGCGCCGAGCCGAGGTGCCGATGGCGTACTCGGCCGGGTTCACGCCCCACCCCAAGGTGTCGTACGCGAACGCCGCCCCGACCGGTACGGCCTCCGAGGCCGAGTACCTGGAGATCGCGCTCACCGAGCCGCGCGACCCCGCGAAGCTGCGGGAGCTGCTCGACGAGTCCCTGCCCGACGGCCTCGACATCGTGGACGCCGTCGAGGCCCGCGCCTCCGGCCTCGCCGACCGGCTCACCGCCTCCGTGTGGGAGCTGCGCCTCGACGGGGTGGACCCGGCCGACGCCGAGCGGGCAGCCGCCGCGTTCCTCGCGGCGGGTACCGTGGAGGTGCAGCGCATGACCAAGAACGGTCTGCGCACGTTCGACGCCCGCGCCGCCGTGGCAGGGCTCGAAACCGCTCCGGCTCCGGCTGATAGGCCGCTGGACGGCCCCTGTGCGATACTGCGGCTGGTTGTTCGGCACGTGACACCTGCCGTCCGACCCGACGACGTCCTGTCCGGTCTCCGAGCTGTGGCCGACCTGGCGCCGCCGGTCCCCGCAGCGGTGACCAGGCTGGCGCAGGGGCTCTTCGACGAGGAGTCCGGCACGGTGACCGACCCGCTCGCGCCCGACCGCGAGGCAGTCACGGCCGCCCCTTCCAAGGCCGCCGGACCCGCCGCCGCGACGGCGCCGGAAGGTGCAGGTTCCGCGTAGGAGCGGTCGTCGAAGCGCGGCCCTGGCAACTCCGGGAGCCCCCTGGGCGGGCCGCGTACAGACACAGGAGACTTTCGCCAGGCCGTGCGCAGAAGGCGTACGGAACCGGCGAGCCAGACATACAGCTCCCGTGCGGCGCCCGCGCCCCGGACGGCGGCCATCGCGTATTCGGCGATGCCGCGGCCGGACCGGAAACAGGCGCGGCGCCCGGGAGCGTGACGGGAGAACCGCCCGCATGCTCGAGCCGAACGAAACCGGCACCGCCGGTATCAACGAGGACAACAACAGCCCCAGCGACACGCTGCCGCCGCGCCGCAGGCGCCGCGCCGCGTCGCGCCCCGCGGGCCCGCCGGTCGCGGCGGAGACCACCGCGGAGACCGCCGAGACCGTCGTGACCACGGCCGCCCCGGCCGCCGACGCCACCGCGTCCGGCACGCCCGCCGCCGGGGACACGACCGAGGGCGCCGCCCCGGCGCGCCCCCGCCGCCGCGCCACCCGCAAGGCGACGACACCTCCCGCCGAGACCCCGCAGGCCACCGAGGTCCCGGCCGCCGATGCTCCCGTCGAGGAGCCGGCCGCCCCGGCCCGTACGCGCCGCCGTGCCACCCGCAAGACCGCCGCGCCCGCCGCCGAGGCGCCGCAGGCCACCGAGGCCGCCGCCGCGCCGGAAGCCGCGCCCGCCGAGACCGCCCCGGCCGCCGATGCTCCCGCCGAGGAGCCGGCCGCCCCGGCCCGTACGCGCCGTCGCGCCACCCGTAAGGCCACCGCGCCGGTCACCACTCCCGAGCCGGTCGCCGAGGCCCCGCAGGCTGCCGCGCCGGTCGAGCCGCAGGCCGCCGAGGCCCCGGCCGCCGATGCTGCCGCCGAGGAGCCGGCCGCCCCGGCCCGTACGCGCCGTCGCGCCACCCGTAAGGCCACCGCGCCGGTCACCACCCCCGAGCCGGTCGCGGAGGCCGAGGAGGAGGCCGAGGCCGGCGAGAGCCTGCCCGCCGCCACCGTCGCGCAGATCAGCGGCGACGAGACCGGCCAGGTCGCCGCCGCCGAGCAGGCCGCCACCCGGGGCCGTACGCGCCGCCGCGTGTCCTCCCCGCAGTTCACCGCCGAGCCGACCCGCGCCCCCGAGCGCGGCCGCCGGCCGTCGCGCCCGGCCGTACCGGTGTTCCAGGCCCCGGTCTTCGCCGAGCCGATGTTCCAGACCCCGGAGACCGCTGCCGCGGCCGCCGCCGCGGAAGCCGCCGAGGCCGTCACCGAGGTGGAGGAGGAGACGGTCGAGGCCGTCGAGCCCGCCGTCGAGCGCGCCGAGACCGGTGGCCGCCGTCGCCGCCGCCGTCGCGGTGAGGCCGCCGAGGCCGCACGCCCCGAGCCGGCCCCCGTCGAGGAGCCCGCCGCGCCCGCCGAGGAAGCCGAGGAGGAGGCCGAGGAGGCCGCCGCCGAGGCCGACGAGCAGGACGAGTTCGAGGAGCGTCCGTCGCGCCGTCGCCGCCGTGGCGGCCGCCGTCGCCGCCGTGGCGAGTCCGCCGACGCCGACGACCACGACGAGACCGCCGAGTCCGACACCGACGCCGCCGCCGAGGGCCCCGAAGTCGCCGAGCAGGGCGACGAGGACGACACCGAGGGCGAGGACGCCGACGACGAGACCGACGGCGACGCCACCCCGTCCGCCGCCGGTACGAGCAGCTCGCGCCGCCGTCGCCGCCGTCGCCGCCGCAGCGGCGAGCCCGCCGAGGCCGAGGCGCCCGCCGAGGACGACGGCGTCCGCACGGTCGTCAAGGTCCGCGAGCCGCGCCCCAAGGCCGAGCCGTCCGACGAGGTGCAGTCCATCAAGGGCTCCACCCGCCTGGAGGCCAAGAAGCAGCGCCGCCGCGAGGGCCGTGAGCAGGGCCGCCGCCGCGTCCCGATCATCACCGAGGCCGAATTCCTCGCCCGCCGCGAGGCCGTCGAGCGCGTCATGGTCGTCCGCCAGCACGGCGACCGCACGCAGATCGGCGTCCTCGAGGACAACGTGCTGGTCGAGCACTACGTCAACAAGGAGCAGGCGACCTCGTACGTCGGCAACGTCTACCTGGGCAAGGTCCAGAACGTGCTGCCGTCGATGGAGGCCGCGTTCGTGGACATCGGCAAGGGCCGCAACGCCGTCCTGTACGCCGGTGAGGTCAACTTCGAGGCGCTCGGCATGGCCAACGGGCCGCGCCGCATCGAGACCGCCCTCAAGTCCGGCCAGTCCGTCCTCGTCCAGGTGACGAAGGACCCCATCGGCCACAAGGGCGCCCGCCTCACCAGCCAGGTCTCGCTGCCCGGCCGGTACCTGGTCTACGTGCCCGAGGGCTCGATGACCGGCATCAGCCGCAAGCTGCCCGACACCGAGCGGGCCCGGCTGAAGACCATCCTCAAGAAGATCGTCCCCGAGGACGCCGGTGTCATCGTGCGCACCGCCGCCGAGGGCGCCAGCGAGGACGAGCTGCGCCGCGACGTCGAGCGGCTCCAGGCGCAGTGGGAGGAGATCCAGCAGAAGGCGAAGACGGGCAACGCCCCGACGCTCCTGTACGGCGAGCCGGACATGACCGTCCGCGTCGTCCGCGACATCTTCAACGAGGACTTCTCGAAGGTCATCGTCAGCGGCGACGAGGCGTGGGAGACCATCCACGGCTACGTGTCGCACGTCGCGCCGGACCTGGCGGACCGGCTCCAGCGCTGGACGTCCGAGGTGGACGTCTTCGCGACGTACCGGATCGACGAGCAGCTGATGAAGGCGCTCGACCGGAAGGTGTGGCTGCCGTCCGGCGGCTCGCTGGTGATCGACAAGACCGAGGCGATGGTCGTGGTCGACGTCAACACCGGCAAGTTCACCGGTCAGGGCGGCAACCTGGAGGAGACCGTCACCAGGAACAACCTGGAGGCGGCCGAGGAGATCGTCCGGCAGCTGCGCCTGCGCGACCTGGGCGGCATCGTCGTCATCGACTTCATCGACATGGTGCTGGAGTCCAACCGGGACCTGGTGCTGCGGCGCCTGCTGGAGTGCCTGGGCCGGGACCGCACGAAGCACCAGGTCGCCGAGGTCACCTCGCTGGGCCTGGTCCAGATGACCCGCAAGCGCGTCGGCCAGGGCCTGCTGGAGTCCTTCTCCGAGACCTGCGTCCACTGCAACGGCCGCGGTGTCATCGTCCACATGGAGCAGCCCGGCACCACGGGCGGCGGCGGCAAGAAGTCCCGCAAGCGCGGCCGCGGCGGCGCCGAGCAGGCCCCCGAGCACGCCGAGCACGTCCACGAGCACGCCGAGCCGGCCGAGGCCGCCGAGGCGCCCGCCGCCGTGGAGGCCCCGCGCGCCGAGGCGCCCGCCCCGGCCGCCGAGCCGCAGCCGGTCGCGTTCGCCCCGGACGAGGAGCTGTACTCCAGCGCCGCCGAGGCCGAGGCCGCCGCGTCCCGTGGCCGCACCCGCCGCCGGGCGAGCCGCAGGGCGTCCGCCCCGGCCGGTGCGCCGCGCGCCGCCGAGGCCGCGCCGGTGGCCGAGGCCCCGGTGACCCCGGTCGCCGAGCCCGCCACGGCCACCGAGCCGGAGGCCGCCGCCCCGGTCGCCGTACCGGAGCCGGTCGCCGTCACGCCGGAGACCGCCGCCGCGCCGGAGACCGCCCCGGAGGCCGCCCCGGTCGCCGCGGCGCCCGCCGCCGAGGCCGCGCCCCAGGGCCGTACGCGCCGCCGCGCCACCCGCAAGGTGACCGCGCCGGCCGGTCCGCCGAAGGCCGCCGAGGCAGCCGAGGCCGCCGCCGTGGTCGTGGAGCCCGCCCCCGAGGCACCGGCCGCCCCGGCCGCCGCCGAGCAGCCGGTGGCCGAGGAGGCGGCACCCGTGGCGGCTCCGCCGCGGCCGCGCCGCCGAGTGGTGCGCAAGGTCACCGCTCCCGCCGGTTCGCCGTCGGGCGCGCAGGAGGCCGCGGTCGTCGTCGTGGCCGCGGGCCCGGCGACGGCGGAGCAGCCGGCCACCGAGCCGGAAGCCCCCGCCGCCGAGACCACCGAGCCGGAAGCCCCCGCCACGGAGGCGCCCGTCACGGAGGCCGCCGAGTCCGAGGTGGCCGAGAAGCCCGCGCGGAAGACCGCCAAGAAGGCGACGGCCAAGAAGGCCGCCACCAAGAAGACGGCGGCCAAGAAGACCGCGGCGAAGAAGACGACCGCCAAGAAGGCCACGGCCACCAAGACGGCGGCGTCGAAGACGGCGAAGACGGCCAAGACGGCCAAGAAGACCGCCGCCGCCGAGCAGCCGTCCGGGCCTTCCGTGACGGCGGTCACGGAGAGCTGAACGCCCGGCTGAGCATGGCCGAAATGATCTGTGTCCCGTCTCGCATTCACGCGGGGCGGGACACGGATTTTGTTTCAGAACCGATGCTTCGGGCGCTTAACGGCCAGGAAATCGGCAGGGTCATTCCTGATAATGTGACGCCGGTCGATGCCGTCCACCGCGCCCCACCGGTGCGCGCGGACGGTGTGCGACTCGGTTCCGGGCCGGACCCGTCCCGGCCGTCATCGGTAGGGCGTCGGCATCGCGCCGGAGGGGTAGACGCGCGCTCTCGACGAGATGTACGCACACCCCGGACCTCTGCCACATAGAGCTCTTGCGGTGTTCAAGGAGGACGTCCATGTCGAGCGTCAACGAGCAGCCCATCCCCGCTGCCCGCCCGGTCATCGGTGAAGAAGAGATCGAGGCCGCCGTACGCGTACTGCGCAGCGGCCGCGTCGTCCAGGGCCCCGAGGTCGCCGCGTTCGAGGAGAGCTTCGCCGACCTGGTCGAGGGCCGCCACTGCGTCGCCGTCAACTCCGGCACCTCGGCGCTGCACCTCCTGCTGATGGCGCTGAACATCGGACCCGGCGACGAGGTCATCGTGCCGTCGTTCTCGTTCGCCGCGTCCGCCAACGCGATCCGCCTCGTCGGCGCCGACGCGATCTTCGTGGACATCGACCCGGACACGTTCTGCGTGGACCCGGCCGCCGTCGAGGCCGCCATCACCCCGCGCACGGTCGCGGTCATGCCGGTGCACCTGTACGGGCACCCGGCCGCGATGGACCAGATCATGGCCATCGCCGACAAGCACAAGCTGGCCGTCGTCGAGGACGCCTGCCAGGCCCACGCCGCCGCCCTGAACGGCACCCCCGTCGGCGCCTTCGGCGCGGGCGGCACGTTCAGCTTCTACCCGACCAAGAACATGCACTCCCTCGAAGGCGGCATGATCACGGTCGGCGACGCTGAGATCGCCCGCACCCTGCGCCTCCTGCGCAACCAGGGCATGGAGCAGCGGTACGCCAACGAGATCGTCGGCGCCAACATGCGCATGACCGACGTCGCCGCCGCCGTGGGCCGCGTCCAGCTGGCCAAGCTGAACGGCTGGACCGAGCAGCGCATCGCCAACGCCGCGTACCTCACCGAGCACATTTCCGCGCCGAACGTGGTCACCCCGGTCGTCGCCGAGGGCGCGCGCCACATCTACCACCAGTACACGATCCGCGTCCGCGGCGACCGCGACGCCGCCATGGCGAAGCTCACCGAGGCCGGCATCGGCAACGCCGTCTACTACCCGACGCCGATCCACCGCCTCAAGCCGTACTGGGAGCCGGACCAGAAGGCCGGCCGCAACTGGGACCTGCCGGAGACGGAGAAGGCGGCCGCCGAGGTCGTCTCCCTGCCCGTCCACCCGCTCCTGAGCCAGGACGACCTGGAGCGGATCGTCACCGCCGTGAACGCCCTGGGGGAGAACCTGTGACCGCCACCGGAACGCTCCGGGCCGGACTCGTCGGCCTCGGCTCCATGGGCCGCCACCACGCCCGCGTCCTCGCCGGACTCGAAGGCGTCCAGCTCGTCGGCGTGGTCGACCCGATGGGCGACAAGAACGGCTGGGCGCAGGGCGCCCCCGTACTGGCCACCGTCGAGGAGCTGCTCGCCGTCGGCGTGGACTACGCCGTCGTCGCCTGCCCGACCGCCCTCCACGAGGAGGTCGGCCTGAAGCTGGCCGAGGCCGGTGTGTGCGCGCTCATCGAGAAGCCCGTCGCGGACACCGTGGACGGCGCCCGCCGCCTGGTCGAGGCGTTCGAGTCGCGCGACCTCGTCGCCGGTGTCGGCCACATCGAGCGGTGCAACCCGGCGCTGCGCTCCCTGCGCGCCCGCCTGGAGGCCGGCGAGCTGGGCGACGTGTACCAGGTCGTCACCCGCCGCCAGGGCCCGTTCCCGCACCGCATCGCGGACGTCGGCGTCGTCAAGGACCTCGCCACCCACGACATCGACCTCACCGGCTGGGTCACCGGCCAGACGTACACGTCGATCGCCGCGCACACGGTGTCCAAGTCGGGCCGCCCGCACGAGGACATGGTGTCCGCCGTCGGCCAGCTCTCCGACGGCACGATGGTCAGCCACCTGGTCAACTGGCTGAGCCCGCTCAAGGAGCGCTTCACGTCCGTCACCGGTGAGCGCGGCTGCTTCATCGCCGACACCCTCACCGCCGACCTGACGTTCTACTCCAACGCCGCCGTCGCCACCGAGTGGGAGGCCCTGCGCGCCTTCCGCGGCGTCGCCGAGGGCGACATGGTGCGGTACGCGATCCCGAAGCGCGAGCCGCTGCTCGTGGAGCACGAGCTGTTCCGCGACGCGGTCCTCGGCAAGTCCGACGACATCTGCACCCTGCGGCAGGGTCTGCTGACCGTGGAGGTCGCCGCGGCGGTCCTCCAGTCCGCCGCCACCGGCGACACGATCCGTCTCAACGGCGCCGCAAAGGGGTAGGGGTAATCTCCCTTGACCAGACCTGATGTCACCGTCGTCGTGGCGGTCTACAACACGATGCCCTACTTGACGGAGTGCCTGAACTCACTCGTCAAGCAGAGCATCGGCAAGGACCGCCTGGAGATCGTGGCCGTCGACGACGGCTCGACCGACGACAGCGGCCGGGAGCTCGACCGCTTCGCGGAGCGGTACCCCGGCGTCGTGAAGGTCATCCACCAGGCCAACTCCGGTGGCCCGGCCGCTCCCAGCAACCGGGCCCTGGAGGTGGCCACCGGCCGGTACGTCTACTTCATAGGCTCCGACGACTACCTGGGCCGCGAGGCCCTGCAGCGCCTGGTGAAGTGCGCCGACGAGCACGGCTCGGACGTCGTCGTCGGCAAGATGGTCGGCACCAACGGCCGGTACGTCCACCAGGCGCTCTACAAGAAGAGCGACCCGGACGTCAGCCTGTACGACTCGGCGCTGCCGTTCACGCTGGCCAACACCAAGCTGTTCCGGCGGGACTTCGTCGAGCAGTACAAGCTGCGCTTCCCCGAGGACATGCCGGTCGGCTCCGACCAGCCGTTCACGATCGAGGCGTGCGTCCGCGCCCGCAGGATCTCCGTCCTCGCCGACTACACGTACTACTACGCGGTGAAGCGCGGCGACGCGTCGAACATCACCTACCGCGCCAACCACCTCTCCCGGCTGCGCTGCACCGCCCAGATCATGGAGCACGCGGCGGAGCTGATCGAGGCCGGGCCGAAGCGCGACGCCGTGTTCAAGCGGCACTTCACCTGGGAGCTCGCCAAGCTCGTCCAGGACGACTTCCCGTCCCTGGACCGCGCCACGCAGGCCGAGGTGTGCGCGGGCATCGCCGAGCTGGCCGACGCGTACTTCACCGACGCGCTGCGCGACTCGATGGACGTGCGGCGGCGGGTGCGGATCGCCCTCGCCCAGCGCGGCGCCGTGGACCTGCTGGTCCGCGCCATCACGGACGAGGCGGAGCACGGCGCCCCGCCGCTGCTGCTGGAGGACGGCCGCGCGTACGTGCGCTACCCCGGCTTCCGCGACCCCGCGCTCGGCCTGCCGGACCGGCTGTACGAGGTGATCGGCGAGGCCGTGCCGGGCCCGCTCGCCGACGGCACCCGCCTGGTCTCCGCCGCCTGGGAGCAGAACGGCGACGACCTGGCCGTCTCCCTCGCCGTGCGGGTCCCCGTCACCGGCGAGACCGGATCCGCGACCGTACGCCTCGCCCCGCGCGCCCTGCCCAGGAGCGCCGACAAGCCCGGCGGGCGCCGCGTCCCCGTGGGCACCGAACTGCCGCCGCTCGTCGGCGAGTCCAGCCGCGAGGAGGCCCCGGACGGCACCGGGACCGTGCTGCTGGCCCGCATCCCGCTCCAGCCGGCCCGGGCCAAGCTCGGCGTCCGCGCGTACCTGGATGTGGCAGGCTCGACGTACGAGATCCCCGTCAAGACCCAGGGGGTGCCGCTGCCCCTGGCCCGGCGCTGGCGCGAGAAGGTCCCGTACCGCGTCTCCGCCACCGCCAACGCCAAGGGGCGGCTGGTCATCACCACGGCCCCGCTGTGGGAGCCCCCGCCCGGCGCCAGCCTGCGACTGCGCCGCGTCCTGTCCCGTGTGAAGAGGAAACTGACCCGATGAACATCTGTGTAGTCGCGCTCGGCAAGATCGGTCTGCCGCTCGCCGTGCAGTTCGCCGACAAGGGCCACAAGGTCATCGGCGCCGACGTCAACGAGAAGGTCGTGGAGCTGGTCAACGCCGGCACCGAGCCCTTCCCCGGCGAGCACGACCTCGACGTCAAGCTGAAGAAGGCCGTCGACGCCGGGCTGCTCACCGCCACCACGGACACGGCCGCCGCCGTCGCCCAGTCCGAGGCCGTCGTCGTGGTCGTCCCGCTGTTCGTGGACGCCGAGGGCACCCCCGACTTCGGCTGGATGGACTCCGCCACCCGGGAGATCGCCAAGGGCCTCAAGCCGGGCACCCTCGTCTCGTACGAGACGACCCTCCCCGTCGGCACCACCCGCACCCGCTGGGCGCCGATGCTGGAGCAGGGCTCGGGCCTCACCGCCGGCAAGGACTTCCACCTGGTGTTCTCCCCGGAGCGGGTCCTCACCGGCCGGGTCTTCGCCGACCTGCGCCGCTACCCGAAGCTCGTCGGCGGCATCGACGAGGCGTCCACCCGCCGCGGCGTCGAGTTCTACGAGCAGGTCCTCGACTTCGACGAGCGCCCCGACCTGTCCCAGCCGAACGGCGTGTGGGACCTCGGCACCGCCGAGGCGTCCGAGCTGGCCAAGCTCGCCGAGACCACCTACCGCGACGTCAACATCGGCCTGGCGAACCAGTTCGCCCGCTTCGCCGACAAGAACGACATCGACGTCAAGAAGGTCATCGAGGCCTGCAACTCGCAGCCCTACAGCCACATCCACCAGCCCGGCATCGCCGTCGGCGGCCACTGCATCCCGATCTACCCGCGGATGTACCTGTGGAACGACCCGGAGGCGACCGTCGTCCGCTCCGCGCGCGAGGCGAACGCCGCGATGCCGGAGTACGCCGTGGACCTGCTGGCCGCCGCCTACGGCGACCTGAAGGACGTGTCCGTGCTCGTGCTGGGCGCCGCCTACCGCGGCGGCGTCAAGGAGACCGCCTTCTCCGGCGTCTTCGGAGTCGTCGAGGCGCTCAAGGCCCGCGGCGCCGTCCCGTACGTCTCCGACCCGATGTACACGGACGAGGAGCTCGCCGCCCACGGCCTCACCCCGCACCGGGGCGAGAAGGTCACCGCCGCGATCCTCCAGGCCGACCACGCCGAGTACCGTGAGCTGGCGGCCTCGGACCTGCCGGACGTGAAGGTCCTCGTGGACGGCCGCCGCACCACCGACCCGGCCCGCTGGGAGGGCGTCCGCCGCGTCGTCATCGGCGGCTGACCCCACCCGCGTCCGACAGCGCTCCGAGCCGCTGAGACCAAGGCCCTGTCCCGCCCCTCCCGGCGGGGCAGGGCCGCACTGCTGGAGGTTCCACGATGACCTGGATGATCACCGGAGGCGCCGGATACATCGGCTCGCACGTGGTGCGGGCGATGACCGCGGCGGGAGAGCCCGTCGTCGTCCTCGACGACCTGTCGACGGGAAGCGCCGACCGGCTCCCCGCGGGTGTCCCGCTGGAGAAGGGCACGGTCCTCGACCGGGACTTCCTCGACCGCGTCCTGCGCGAGCACGCCGTCACCGGCATCGTGCACATCGCCGCGAAGAAGCAGGTCGCCGAGTCGGTGGCGAAGCCGCTCCTCTACTACCGGCAGAACGTGGAGGGCATGCGCGCCCTCCTCGACGCCGCCGTCGCCGCCGGGGTGCGCCGCCTCGTGTTCTCCTCGTCGGCCGCCGTGTACGGGACGCCCGACACGGACCTCGTCACCGAGCGGACCCCGTGCGCGCCGATCAACCCGTACGGCGAGACGAAGCTGGCGGGGGAGTGGATGGCCGCCGCGGTCGGCCGGGCGCACGGCATGGCCACCGCCTCGCTGCGCTACTTCAACGTGGCGGGCGCCGTCGCGCCGGAGCTGGCCGACGACGGCGCGTACAACCTGGTCCCCATGGTCTTCGAACGGCTCACGGCCGGGCGGGCGCCGTTGGTCTTCGGCGACGACTACCCGACCCCCGACGGCACCTGCGTCCGCGACTACATCCACGTCGAGGACGTCGCGTCCGCGCACGTCGCGGCGGCGCGGCGGCTCATGGCGGACCCGGGCACGGAGCTGGTGCTCAACGTGGGGCGCGGCGAAGGCGTGTCCGTACGGGAGATGATCGCCGTCATCCAGGAGGTCAGCGGCCTGAAGGACCCCGCGCCCGAGACCGGGCCCCGGCGGCCGGGCGACTCGGCGCGGGCGGTCGCCTCCGTGGACCTGATCCACCGGGAGCTGGGCTGGACGGCCCGCCACGGCGTCCGCGAGATGGTCGAGTCCGCCTGGCGCGGCTGGGCCCTGCGCCACCCGGCCTGAGCGGCGCGGGACCTGTTGAGCGGCCCGCCCCGGGAGAGGCGGGCCGCGCGCCGCAGGTACGGCTCAGGCGCCGGGCCAGGCGCTCAGGCCCCGGCTCACGCGCGGGACCAGGCGCCCAGGGCCAGGCCGGGCTCGGGCTTCTGGCGGGCGGTCCACAGCGCCCCGTCCGTCCCGATGGCCGCCATCACGACCCGCCCCGCCCCGTCCAGCGCCAGCGCGGGCGCGCCCAGGCAGGGGCTGCCGGTGAGCGTCCAGTCGGCCCCGGCGGCCTCGTCCTCCGTCGGGTACGCGGCCAGCGCCGGGCGGCCCGTCACCTCGTCCCGGTGCGCCAGGACCGTGCAGTCATGGCCGTCCACGACCGTGCGCAGCACCGCCACCGGGCCGGTGCCCACCCCGTCGCCGAGCCGCGCGCCGTCCGGCAGCGACGGCCGCCAGGCCCGTACCGTACGGTCCCCGGCGTCGTGCCAGAAGTGCGTCAGACCCGCCTCGGGCTCCGTCACCGCGGCGGACAGCGAGTCGGGCGCCGCCCGCAGCGGCACGTCGTCGGCGCGCTCGAAACGCACCCCCGGCTTCTCCCGCTCCCACCGCAGCAGCCCCTCCGCCGTGGGCGCCAGCACCTCCACACGGCCGTCCCCGGCGAGCGCCGCGGACACCGTGCCCCGCACGTCGCTGCCCTTCAGGTCGGCCCAGGCGTTCCAGGCGCCCGTCTTGGCCTGGCTGCGGGCGCACACCCCGCCGCCCGCGTTGCGGATGAAGACGTTGAGGGAGCCGTCCGTGTCCACGACGGCCGTCGGCAGACCTATCTGCTCCGCGAGCGACGGATCGTTCGGGTACGGCGTGCCCAGCGGCCGCCAGTCCCGTACGGGCCGGCCCGTCTGGTACTGGAGGGCGTACACGACCTCCGTGCCGGTCCGCCCGTCCGCGAGCCGCTCCCGGCGCAACCCCACCAGATGGACGTACCCGTCCTCGCCCTGCGCGACGGCCAGGTAGGGCAGCACGTTCGGCGCCGGGATCAGGTCGGGCCCCGCCCAGCCGGGGCCGCCGGGGCGGGTCTCGGTCCAGCGGAGCACACCGCCGTCACCGGGGGCGTACGCGGTGAGCCGGCCGTCCTTGCCGAGGACCAGCCAGCCGGTCGTCGCCGGCACCGACGGGTCCAGGACCGGGACGGGCGTCTCCTCGGCAGGCGTGGGCCCGCTGGCCCGGCGTTTGGCTTTCCGCGTGAACAAGACCGCCATGGCTGACGTCGACCTTTCCCCTGTACCTGAACCGCGAGCGAGTGATCCTCTTCCGCAGGCGCGCGCGACCCTAGCATCTCGCATCCGGCCGCCCCCGGCGCCGCGGAGGCCCGGTACCGGAGCACGCGGCGCCCGGGCATACGATGGCGGTGCCCCTCATCGACCTGACCCAGAAGAAGAGTGCGCAGTGAAAGTCATCAGCATCGTCGGCGCCCGTCCCCAACTGGTGAAGCTCGCGCCGATCGCGGCCGCGTTCGCAGAGACGGAGCACGAGCACTTCATTGTGCACACCGGTCAGCACTACGACGCCGACCTCTCCGACGTTTTCTTCCAGGGCCTCGGCATTCCCGACCCGGACGTCCACCTGGGCGTCGGCTCCGGCAGCCACGGCGCGCAGACCGGCTCCGTCCTCTCCGCGCTCGACCCGGTCCTGGAGCGCGAGAAGCCGGACTGGGTCCTCGTCTACGGCGACACGAACTCCACCATCGCCGGTGCCCTGTCCGCGGTGAAGATGCACCTGCCCGTCGCGCATCTGGAGGCGGGCCTGCGCTCCTTCAACCGGCGCATGCCGGAGGAGCACAACCGGGTCCTCACCGACCACTGCGCCGACGTGCTGCTGGCCCCGACCGAGGAGGCCATGCGCCACCTCGCCGACGAGGGCCTGAAGGACCGCGCGGTCCTCGCCGGTGACGTCATGGTGGACATCTGCCTGCGCATCCGCGACGCCGTCCTCGCCGGTGAGCACGCCGCCCCGGCGCTGCCCGAGGGCATCGACCCGTCGCAGCCGTTCCTGCTGGCCACCCTCCACCGGCCGGACAACACCGACGACCCCGAGCGTCTCGCCGCGATCATCGACTCGCTGGCCGCGCTGCCGCTGCCGGTCGCGCTGCTCGCCCACCCGCGCCTGGTCGCCCGCGCCAAGGAGCACGGCATCGACCTGGCGAAGGGCTCCGTCCACGTCGGCCGCCCCCTCCCGTACGCGGGTCTGGTCGCCGCCGTGCTGGCGTCCTCCGGTGTCGTCACCGACTCCGGCGGCCTCCAGAAGGAGGCGTTCCTGCTGGAGCGCATCACGACCACCATCCGCCCCGAGACGGAGTGGGTCGAGACCGTCGAGACCGGCTGGAACGTCCTCGTCCCCGACCCGCACACGCTGTCCGCCGACGAGTGGGCCGCCACGGTCACCCGCGCCGTGCCGTCCGCCGACAAGGGCACCCCGTACGGCGACGGGCGCGCCGCGCACAACGTCGTCCGCATCCTCGAGGAGTGGCAGAGCACCGTCCGCAACGACGGCTGACCCGCCCGCCGACCCCACCCGTACCCCGTCCGCACGGCCGGGGTACGGGCCCCTCGGGCGACCCGCCCGGATCATGGGCCGGTGATAAAGTGGCGCGTCGCCGCGCAATCTCGTAAGGAAGTCGACATGAAGCAGGCAGCATCCAGGGATGCAGCCGTGGTCACGCCGTGGTATCCGACACGGGAGTTGCCTTTCCGCGGTTCCTTCGTCCAGGCCATGGTGGCGGCCACCGCGCCCGGCTGCGACAGCTTCACCGTCTACCACTGCGACCCGTGGGTGGCCCCCATGGACGCGGCGGCGACGAAGGCGGTCGAGGAGGCCAACGCCAAGGTGATGGCCCGGGCCGCGCACCGCGTCCCCACGGCCGGCGGCGCCGACCTGATCTCCTTCCCGGTCACCACCCCGCGCGGCCAGGACTACGGCGCCCAGTCCCGCAACCACGAGCGCCAGCTCCGCAACCTCCTGGGCGGCAAGCCCATCGACGCGGACGTCGTGCACGCCCACGTCGGGCTGCCCAGCGGCTGGGCCGCGCTGAAGAACGCCCGCCCCGGCGCCAAGGTCTTCGTCACCGAGCACGCCTCCTTCCTGGAGCGCGTCTTCCAGGACCCCGAGGCCGTCGAGCTGTACGACGAGCTGCTGCACGGCGTCACCGGCTTCCTGGTCGTCGGCGACAAGGTCACCGAGGTGCTGGAGCGTCAGTTCCCGCACCACGCCGACAAGATCCTCCGCATTCCGAACCCGATCTCCTTCGACGAGCCGCGCCCCGAGCCGGTCAAGGACCTGCGCAGCTGGCTGTACCTGGGCAGCGTCACCGAGCTCAAGGGCGTCAAGTGGCTGGTCGAGGCGTTCGCCCAGTGCCACGCCGAGGACCCGACGCTCACCCTGACCCTCGTCGGCGAGGGCCCGCTGCGCCGCCCGCTCACCGAGCGCGTCGCCGAACTGGGCCTGAGCGACGCGGTGACGCTGCCCGGCTCCATCCCGCATGAGCAGGCGCTGGAGCTGATGCGCAGTCACGACCTGCTGGTCCACCCCAGCCGGTACGAGACGTTCGGCATGACCATCGTCGAGGGCATCGCCGCCGGCATGCCGGTCCTCGTCACCCGCTGCGGCGGCCCCGAGAAGACCCTCGCCGGCATCGAGGACGCCGCGGGCGAACTCATCGACGTGGAGGAGAACGCGGAGTCGATCAGCGAGGGCTACCGGCGCCTGCGCGCCCGTTTCCTCGCGGGCGGACTGGACCTCGAACGCGCCCAGGCGAAGCTTGCCGCCGACTACGGCTACGAGGCCGTGGCCCAGGCGCACTACCGACTCTGGTTCCCCGACTCCCCGTGATGGAGTGACATGCAGGTTCTGTTCCTGGCCCTTGGCGCCTCGCGCAAGCGGGCCGTGGTCGAAGAGTCCGCCGCGGTCGTCGCGGCCGGTGGCCGGGCGGTCGTCCTGGTCGGCCAGAAGCAGCCCTGGGCGACCGAGACGTTCGCCCCCGGGGTGCGCCTGACGACGCTCGCCGAGCTGGAGGCCAGGCACCTGCCGCAGCGGCTGGAGCGGGCGGTGCTCTACCAGGCCCCGCGCCGCGTCGCCGGAGCGGTCGGCCGCGGCCCCCTGAGCGCCAAGACCAAGAAGGCCCTCAAGGCGTACGAGAAGCGCGTCGCCGGACGCGTCCACCGCCGCGTGTTCGCGCCGCTGCACCGCAAGGTGTGGCCCACCGCCGTCGCCCGGATGATCCTGCGCCGCTGCTTCGGCCCCCAGGGCGGGCCCGACCTCGTGATCGTCGCCGACGCCCTGTCCACGCGCACCGCCGCCGAGCTGATGGGCGCCTGGGAGAGCGAGGGCCTGGGAACGCCCCGCCTCGCCTACAGCGTGGACTCCGTCGTACCGCCGATCGTCGCCCGGACGACCCCGCAGACCTCAGCCGCTCGCTGAACCAACCGAGGAAGACTGATGAAGAACCGTAGCGAACGGCGCCCCCGTGTGCTCTACCTGGCGTTCTACTTCCCCCCGTCGCGGGCGAGCGGCGTCTACCGCGCCCGGGCGACCGCCAACCACCTGGTGGAGAAGGGCTGGGACGTCACGGTCTGTGCCGCCCCGCTGGACTTCCTCTACAACGTGATCGGCTCCGTCGACGAGGAGCTGTCGAAGACCGTCGACCCGCGCATCCACGTCGAGCGCCCGTCGCTCAACCAGTACACGTGGCAGCAGGACCTGCGCGACTACAGCTGGCTGCGCCGCAGCTTCCCGCTGATGGCCAAGCGCGTCTACATGTTCAGCCAGACGAAGCTGTTCCCCGAGCGGTACTCGTCCTGGGCGTGGGCGTCCGTCACGCGCGCCCTGAAGCTGCACGCCAAGGAGCGCTTCGACGTCGTCGTGGCGACCGGCAACCCGTTCGCCTCGTTCGGCGCCGCCTGGCTGTTCAACAAGCTGACCGGCGTCCCGTACGTCATGGACTACCGCGACTCGTGGACGCTGGACCTCTTCCACGACGAGCCGGCCTTCCCCGAGGGGCACATCGCCTGGGGCTGGGAGAAGCGCATGCTCGACAAGGCGTCCGCGGCGGTCTTCGTCAACGAGGCCCTGCGCGCCTGGCACGCCGAGCGCTACCCGGAGGTCGCCGACCGCATGATGGTCGTGCCCAACGGGTGGGACGCCGACGTGCTGCCGAAGGCGGTCGAGAAGGCGGCGGGCACGGCCCCGGCCCTGGAGGCCGCCGAGCCGGAGGCCCCCGTCCTGGAGGTCGCGGCCGCCGGGACCGGCGAGGGCGCGCCGGCCGAGGCCCCGCACGCCTCCGGTGCCCCGAGCGCTTCGCCCGCCTCCGGTGCTTCGGGTGCTTCGGGCGAGGAGCGCCGGGCGCCGCTGAAGTTCACGTACCTGGGGACGCTCACCGCGAAGCAGCCGGTCGAGGAGATGGCCGAGGCGTTCAAGATCGCCCGCCGTCACCCGGACCTCGCCGGCGCGGAGCTCCAGATCCACGGCCACCTGGGCTTCTTCAAGAACAGCCCCGGCACCCTGAAGGCCCGCCTCGGCCTCCAGGACGGCCCGCGCCCCGAGGGCGTCGAGGACACCGGCCTGCGCTACTGCGGGCCCGTCTCCAAGACCGAGGTCGGCAAGGTGTACGAGGAGGCCGACGTGCTGGTCTTCCTCGCGGGCGGCGGCAAGTACGTCACGTCCGGCAAGATCTTCGAGTACATGGCCTTCGGGCACCCGATCGTCTCCGTGCACCAGCCCGGCATCGCCGCGCAGGACGTCCTCGACGGCTATCCGCTGTGGTTCAACGCCAACAGCCTGGACGTCGAGGAGCTGGCCGCGTCGATGGTCGCCGCGGGCAAGGCCGCCCGCGACCTGACGCCGGAGCAGCGCGCGGCCGCGCGGCGCCACGCCGACACGTACACGCGTGAGGCGACGCTCATCCCGTTCGAGCGGCGGCTGCGGGAGATCGTCAGCGGCAGCTGAGCCGTGCTCCTCAAGCCCAATGGGAAGGGCCCTGACCGGATCTCCGGTCAGGGCCCTTCCCTCTGTGCCTCTGGGCTCACTCGCTGTCGTACGCGGTGCGGTCCAGACTCGTCGTCACCTTCAGGTGCGGGTGGGACTTGGCCCACTTCCAGCCCGTCACCGTCGAGTTGATGTCGCTGACGAAGACCGTGTCGATCTTCTCCAGGGCCAGCTCGGGCAGCACCCGCCGCTGCGCGATCCGGGCGAACAACTGCGGCCTGACCTCGCGGTAGGTGCGGTTGAACACCTTCTTGTGGAAGGCGTTGGCGACCTTCGTGTGGGCGCGCTGCACCGTCGCGACGGCCAGCTCGGGGCCGATCGCCTCCCGGTTCTTCGCGGCGATCCGGCGGGCCCTGCGCAGCACGGCGCGCGGGGCGCGGTAGACGAGGAACCGCTCGGCGCGCGGGATGCGCAGCTTCTTCTCGGCGTCGGCGACGCTGACGACCGGCACGCTCGGGTCGAGCTCCAGCCGGTCCCACAGCGCGGGCGCCGTGGCGGTGACGAGGGTGATCTCGGCGCCCTTCGCGACCAGGTGGTTGGCGAAGTCCACGATGCGCCGCGGCTTGGCCGGGGTCAGCGCCAGGACGACCGCCCGGCCGACGGGCTCGCCGCCCGCCCGGCGCACGGGGGCCGCCTCGACGGGCCCGACCTCCCCGGCGGGCTCCTCCTGGGCCTCGGCCTCCGGATCCGCGTCCTCGACGGTGTCCGGCACGGGCGGCAGCGCCCCGCCGTACACCTCGACCAGCTGCTTGCCGACCGCCTCGCAGCCGACCCGGCCCTCCAGCACCTCGCGGGCCGCGGGCAGGTCCAGCTCTCCGGCGCGGCCGCGCAGCTCGTGGTACGCGTCCACGATGACCCGCGGGTCGTCGCTGACGTCCATGAGCGCCCCGGCCAGCGTCTCGATCCCGGCCAGCGTCTCGTCGGGTCCGCCGCTGCGGGTGACCAGTACGGGCAGCCCGGACGCGATCGCCTCGACGACCGTCATCCCGAAGGTCTCCCGCTTGCTGGCGTGCACGAGCAGGTCGTACTCGTGCATCAGCGGGCCAACGGCCTCCGGCGCGACGGGCGGCAGGACGCGGAAGCGGTCGCCCAGGCCCAGCTCGGCGGCGCGGGCGCGCAGCTCGTCCTCGGCGGGGCCGTGCCCGACCATCGTCAGCGTGGCGCGCGGCTCCTCGGCGGCGACCAGCGCGAACGCCTCGAGCAGTTCCTTGACGCCCTTCGGCTGGACCAGCCGGCCCAGGTACAGCCAGCGCAGCAGCTCGCGGGAGCGCTCGGGGCCGGGCGTGAACCGGTCGAGGGCGATCGCGTTGGGGACGACGCCGACCTTGTCCGCGTACTGCGGGAAGCGGCCGACGACCTGCTCGCGCAGCGCGGCGCTGACGCACAGGAACGCGTCGGCGCGCTCCAGGACCTGCTCGTACAGGCGGGCCGCGGGGGCCTGCGAGAAGACCTTGTCGAGGAACGACGAGTGCTCGGTCACCACGACGCGGGCGTCGGGGCGGGCCAGACGGGTGGCCAGCACACCGCCGTAGATGCCGGTGTGGGCGTGGACGACCGGCGCGTCGATGTGCCCGCTCGGCAGGGCGCTGCGGAGCGCCTTGACCTGCGCCTCGACCCAGGGGGCGTAGTTCTTGCGGTGGATCAGCGGCACGGGGACGCGGACGACGGTCGCCTCGTCGGCGTCGATGACGTGGCCGAGGGCGCGGCGCTCCTGGAGGCGGTCGACGGTCACCCGGATCGCGTCGTTGAGCGGGGCCGACGCGCGGCCGGACCAGTCCTCCGTGTGGAAGACGGTGACGCGCTCGTAGTTCCCGGCGACGGCGGCGGTCGCGGCCTGGACGAAGGAACCGGCGTACGGGTTGTTCGGCGAGGGGTACCAGGGGGTGATGACGGCCAGGTCGGCGGGCTCCACGACGCGGCCGGCACCGTGCGGCTCCAGCGCGAGCGTGATGCCCGGGCGGCGGCGCTTGGCGATCCACGCGACGGGCAGCGCCTGCGCGTCACCCGCGACGACCGTGTCCGCCGTGGCGAACGGGCCGGACTTGGCGGCGGCGAGCTTCTTGGCGGAACCCCACGCCGTGCCGTCCTTGTCGGGGGCGACGCGGACCACGTCCACGCCGTCGATCCGGCTCAGCTCAGCGGCCGCCTCGTGCCACTCCGGAGCGTCCAGCACGACCAGGGAGACCCGGGACCCCGAGGAGGCGAGCTCCTTCACCTGCTCGCGCGTCGCCCGTACTCGGTATGTGCCAAGCGCGAGATAGAGCACGTGGCTGTTCATCTGGTTCCCTTCGCCCTTTCACCTGCACGCCGCGCACCCGTGCGGCGGAAGCGTCCCCACGGGGTTCGGTACGGAGATACAGCGCGGCGGCACCACCCTACCGAAGGCGGTGCCCCCTCCCGGCACACGGCCGGGGCGCCCGTCAGCTCTCGCGCTCGACGAGCGCGCCGTCCTTCTCCTGGTACAGGGAGCCGGTCTGCGGGCACTCCCACACACCCTCCTCGCCGGCCCGCTCGACCAGCCGGACACCGGCCTTGCCGACCCAGCCGATCTGCCGCGCGGGCACGCCCACGACGAGGGCGAAGTCCGGCACGTCCCGGGTGACGACGGCGCCCGCGGCGACCATCGCCCAGCGCCCGACGCGCACCGGCGCCACGCACACGGACCGGGCACCGAGCGAGGCGCCCTCGCCGACCTTGACGCCGACGGCCTCCCAGTCGCCGCCGCGCTTCAGCTTGCCCTCGGGGTCCACGGAGCGCGGGTTGTGGTCGTTGGTGAGCACGACGGCCGGGCCGACGAACACACCGTCGCCGAGCTCGGCGGGCTCGTAGACGAGGGCGTAGTTCTGGAGCTTGACGTTGTCGCCGATCTTCACGCCCGTACCGACGTACGCGCCGCGCCCGATGACGCAGCCTTCCCCGAGCCGCGCGTCCTCACGGATCTGCGCGAGCTCCCAGACGCTGCTCCCGGCCCCGATCTCGGCGGTCTCGTGGACCTGGGCGGTGGGCTGGACCCTGTAGTTCACTCTGCTGTCTCTTTCAGGGGACGGCGGAAGTCTTCGCGCCCGAGCATACGCGGCCGTGCGTCGGCCCCAGACACGCGGCGGGTCAGGGGGAGTGCGGCCAGACGAGCATCAGGTACACGCCGTACGCGGTGGACAGCCCGACGGCCGTGCCGAGCAGCGTGTACATGGTCGAGGGGCGCGCCGCCGCCAGCGCGCGGGCGGCCGGTATGAGCAGCGGGAACGCGGGCAGGAGGAACCTTGCCTTGGAGTGGAAGTACCCGGCCCCGCCGACGGCGATGAGCAGCAGCATCCCGGTGTAGATCAGCAGAACGGCGGGCTGCCGCTGCTGGACGCAGATCACGAACACCACCACGGAGGCCACGACGGTGGCGGCGCCGACCGCGGTGTTGAGGTTGAGCGGCAGCTTCAGGAACACGTCGGCGACACGGCCCAGCGTGAAGACGCCGCCGTCGAAGGTGCTGCCCCACTTCTCCTGCACTTCGAAGTAGCCGCGCCAGTCGCCTGCCCGGTGCCCGACCCACCCGAACCAGGCGAACCAGCCGAGCGGCGAGACGGCCACGGCGGTGAGCAACGGGCCCGTACGATCGCGGCGTTGGCCGTCATCGCCCCGCGCGGGGCGGCGGGAGGTGAACAGGGCCCAGAGCGCGGCCAGGACGACCGCGGCGACGACGGCGGACCCGGAAGGCCGGGTGAGCCCGGCGAGCGAGGCCAGGAGCCCGGCGGCGACCCAGCGGTGGCTCAGGGCGGCGTACAGCGACCAGGCGCACAAGGCGGTGAAGACGGGCTCGGTGTACGCCATGGACTCGACCATGGCGTGCGGGGCTATGCCCCACAGCACGGTGGCGACGACGGCGGTGCGCCGACCGGCCACACGTTCCACCACGGCGTATATCCCCCACGCCGCCAGCAGCGCGGCGACGACGGCCACCCCCCAGGCCACCTGCGCGGCCGACAGCGGCGGCAGCAGCACCGAGCCGGCGCGTATCAGGGCCGGGTAGAGGGGGAAGAACGCGTACTTGCACAGGGGCCCCTGGACCGTGCACGAGTCCGCCATGGGCGCGGCGTAGCCGAACTCCGCTATGTGGGTGTAGTAGACGGCGTCGTACTTGTCGGCCAGCAGCGTGCCGAGGCCGGGGCCGTCGTCACCGGCGCGCAGCGCCACCGCCGCCACGCCGAGGCAGCGCACGACCGCGTACGCGAGCAGGGCGGGCCAGGCGCGCAGGGCGGCGGCGCGCAGCCGTCGGGGAAACGATTCGTCCGCCGAGGTCGCCTGGGTGGTGCGCCTACGGTGCGACGCCCGGCCGCCTCGCGCGTGCGGCTCGGTCTGTACTGGGGGCATGGGCGGCCTCTCCGCGTGCTGACGCTGGGAAGGCGGGCGCCGGGCCGCGCCCGCGCGGGGCCGCGGCACTCGTGCCTCGCTGGGGGGTGGACGGGGCGGCGACGCTCAGCGCCGCGGACGGAGCCTGCCGAGACGGTGCCCGACGCCCCAGGCGGTGACCCGCCACAAGGCCTCGACCACGATGGCGCGGCTCATCTTGCTGTCGCCGCGCTCCCGCTCGACGAACGTGATCGGCACCTCGACGACCTTGAACCCGGCCTTCACGGTGCGCCACGCCAGGTCGACCTGGAAGCAGTACCCCTGCGACGCGACCTGGTCCATGCCGAGGCCCTCCAGCGTCTGCCGCCGGAACGCCCGGTAGCCGCCCGTGACGTCCTTGATGGGGACGCCGAGGAGGGTGCGGGAGTACAGGCTGCCGCCGCGCGACAGGAACTCGCGGGACTTGGGCCAGTTGACGACGCTGCCGCCGGGCGCCCAGCGCGACCCGAGCACGAGGTCGGCGCCGTCGAGGGCGGCGAGCAGCCGGGGCAGCTCCTCGGGCTGGTGGGAGCCGTCCGCGTCCATCTCCACGAGCACGTCGTAGCCGCGCTCGATGCCCCACGCGAACCCGGCGAGGTAGGCGGCGCCCAGCCCCTCCTTGCCGGCCCGGTGCAGGACGTGCACATGGTCGTCCGAGTCGGCGAGCTCGTCGGCGATCTTGCCGGTGCCGTCGGGGCTGTTGTCGTCGGCGACCAGGACGTGCGCCGCGGGCACGGAGGCCCGTACACGGGAGACGATCGCCGCGATGTTGTCGGCCTCGTTGTAGGTCGGAATGATCACCAGGACCGCTTCCGAGCCCCCATCCCGCCGCTCGTTGATGTTCACTGCACCTTCACCTCAGGGGGTCCCGCCGGCGGGTCGGACGGCCGCGCGGTTCCCCCGAGCATACGGCGTCACGCGGGCCCCGGGCGGCCCAGGGCGGGTTGTCCGGGTAGGGGTGAAGTGCCGTGATCTGTGGACCCAGCGTGATGGAATCGTGACCGTCTGGTCGCGATCATGTCGGGAAACCACCTTGAGTGTCCGCTCAACCACATAGAGGATCACGTGGTCATTGCACATACATTCGGGTGGGGATCATGTCCGGCACACAAAGACCTTGGCGGCGTATGGCCGCCGGAGCGGTTGCCGCCGCGTGCCTCGCGCTCGGCCTCGGGGCGGGAGCCGGACAACCGGCCGCGGCCGCCGAGACCTGTGCCGGGGGCGTGGAGAGCGACTTCAACGGCGATGGACTGCGGGACATGGTCATCGCGGACCCGCAGGCCACGGTCGAGGGAATGGCCAAGGCGGGGCAGGTCCATGTCGTCCTCGGCGGCGGAAAGGGGACGGTCCAGGTCCACCAGTCCATGCCGAACGTCTCGGACGGCGCCGAGCCCGGAGACCAGTTCGGCTTCTCCCTCGCCGTCTACGACGCCAACCTGGACGGTTGCAGCGACCTGGCGGTCGGCATCCCGTACGAGGACGTCGGCACGGTGGCCGACGCCGGCCTCGTCCACCTGATCTTCGGCTCGACGCTTGGCATCGGGCAGGGTCCCGCCGACAGGGGCTTCCGGCACGGAGCAGCCCTGGGTGAGACGGCCGAGCCGGAGGACCTGGTCGGGTACGCCGTCGCCGCGACGCGGTCGGCCACCGGCGTCCCGTACCTGGTCATCGGGGCACCCGGGGAGGACGTCTCCGGCAAGACCGACAGCGGCCTCGTCTCCGCCGTGTACGACACCGACTTCCGCGCCGTCTCGTTCGACCAGGACAGCCCGGGCGTGTGGGAGGACCGGGAGGCATACGACCAGTTCGGCTCGGCCATCGTCGCAAGCGGGGGCTTCTTCGTGGTGGGCGTGCCCGGAGAGTCGGTCGACACCGACCAGTCGGCCGGGGTTGTCATGGCGTTCCGCACCTCTCTCAACACGGACGGCATCCCCGCGCCGAGCTTCGGCATGGGACAGCTGCGCGCCGCCGGTTCGGAGAAGTCCGCCGAGACCGGCGACCGCTACGGCACGTCGATGGCCTTCGTCCCTTATCGTCCGTCCACCGCCACAACGGCGTCCGAGTTCCTGCTGGCGGTCGGTGTACCCGGCGAGGACCTTGCGGACGTCATGGATGCCGGAGCTGTGCAGACGTACCAGATATCGGCCACGGGTGGAGTCACGCACCTTGGCTGGATCGACCAGAACACCGCCGATGTCGAGGGCGAGGCCGAGCCTGGTGACTTCTTCGGGCAGACGCTGACCGCGGTGAACACCAGCCCGACTGCCGTCGGCACGGCGAGCACGATGCGGCTTGCCGTGGGCGTGCCCGGCGAGGAGTCCACCGAGGAGCACCTCGACAAGGGCGGCGTCCAGATCTTCCCCTTCGTCGGCGCGCCCGGTGCTGGCGACGCCTGGCTCGAACCCGGTGCAGGCATCCCCACCGCGCCCGCCTCGCGCCAGCTCGCCGGGGTGAGTCTCGGTGCCACCCGCACCGACTTGTTCGTCGGCATGCCGTACGGCCCCGCCGAAGGCCATGCCGTCCACAGCTTCCCGTGGAACGTAGCGACGGGCGGAGCCCCGACGCGGACCTGGAAGCCCGGCCAGGACGGCATCCCCGCAGGCGATGGCGCGTTCGGCGCGGTGGTCCGGTGACACGGCCGCTCCCCACCCCGAAATACGACACCACCGACAAGGGAAGTGACCACGTGTCCACCCGGATACGCCGCAGCGGTCTGCTGCGCGGTGCGGCGGTCGCCGCGACGGCGGGTGCCGTCATCGCCGCCGGACTCACCGGGCTACCGGAGCCCGGCCGGACCGTCAGCACCGGAACGACCGCTGCCGCCCAGGCCGCGCCGGGCCCGGCCGCCACCGAGGAGGCGGCCAAGGACGCCGCGCGCAAGAGCGGCAAGCGCGTCGAGGTGCTCGGTCTGCGCGGCGAGCGCCGCGACGTCTTTGCCGAGCCGGACGGCACCTTCACGGCACGCGAGTACACCGAACCCGTACGCACCGTGCGGGACGGCGCGTGGGTCGGCGTCGACACCACCCTCGTCAGGCACGCCGACGGCACCGTCGGGCCGAAGGCCAGCACCGTCGACCTGGCCTTCTCGTCCGGCGAGGCGGGCAGGCCCTTCGCCACGCTCCGCCGGGCGGGCCGCGAGTTCGCCCTGACCTGGCCGTACGGCAAGCTCCCCGCGCCCGAGCTGAAGGGCGACACGGCGACGTACGCCGACGCGCTGCCGGGTGTCGACCTGACCGTACGCGCGGAGACCGACGGCTTCGCCCACCTCCTCGTCGTCAAGACACCGGACGCTGCGGCGGACCCCCGGCTCGCCCGCATCGACCTCGGCATGACGGCCAAGGGACTGAAGGTCTCGAAGGACCCCTCCGGGGCCCTCAAGGCCGAGGACACCGCTGTCGGCGGCACCGTCTTCCAGGCGGGCAAGCCGACCATGTGGGACTCGGCGTCCGTACAGGAGGCGACCACGAAGCCCCAGGGCGCCAAGGCCGTCGCCCGCGCCCTCGCCGCCGACGGCGACCCGGCCCCGGCACCCGCGCTGGAGGGCGCGGGCGGAGGCGGCCGTACGGCGCCGCTCGGCGTCGAAGTCGGCAAGGACAAGCTGCGGCTCGTCCCCGACCGCAAGCTCCTCACCAGCCCCGACACGGTGTTCCCGGTCGTCATCGACCCCATCCAGCGCACCACCTCGCGCAGCGCCTGGACCGGAGTCATGTCGGGCTTCCCGACCGAACAGGACTGGAAGTACAGCGACGGCGCCGGTGTGGGCCGCTGCCCCACGGACTACAACCCGGTGTCCTGCAACGGCGTCGGGGTCCGGCGGGTGATGTTCACCATGCCGACGTCCTTCTACAAGGGCAAGCAGATCCTCGGAGCGACGTTCTCCGCCCGCGTGACGCACATCTACCAGGCCCAGCCGGTCGCCATGCCCATCCAGCTGTACCGGATCGGCGGCGCCAACCACACGATCACCTCGGCCAGCAACTGGTCCAACACCAGCACCCAGTGGGCCGACCACCTCCAGACCGTCAGCAAGGCCATCTCACCGACCAGCTGTTCCAGCCAGGCCAACCTCCACTTCGAGAGCGGCTCCACCGGTGAACTGACCAACCAGGTCAGGGCGGCCGCGAACGGCGGCTGGACCGCGATGTCTCTCGGGCTGCGCGCCGAGGACGAGAGCACCTTCTCCCAGTGGAAGCGGATCTGCGGCAACGCGTACCTCTCCGTCAGCTACAACACCCTGCCCTCGCAGATCACCGGCGCGCTCATGTCCAGCAACCCCGGAGGCAGCTGCAAGACGGGCAGCGCCCGCCCGTACACGGAGGTGCCGCCGAAGCTGTACACCGAGGCCCGTGACCCCGACCACGCGGGCGGCCTCACCGACAAGGTGAAGGTCCAGTTCAAGGTCGAGTGGACGGACGCCGCCGGCGTGGCGAAGTCCTACACCGCAGACACCGGCTACATGGCGCCCGTGGCCGGAACCAAGTTCTGGCACCAGGTCCTCTCCACCATCCCGCAGAACCGGGTCATCTCCTGGAGCGCCCGCGCCTTCGACGGCGACGGCTGGGGGCCCTGGTCGGCGACCAAGTGCGAGTTCGTCTACGACGCCACCCTGCCCGGCAAGCCGAACGTCCTGTCCGAGCAGTATCCGGCCGACAGCGTGTGGCACGACGGCGTCGGCACGTACGGCACCTTCACCTTCTCGCCGAACCGGAACGACTCCATCCCGGACACCGACGTGGTGAAGTACCGCTACGCCTTCGACTCCACGGCGTCCCCCACCATCACCGTCGCCCCCGCCACCCCCGGAGGCCCCGCCTCGGTCCAGTGGATGCCGACCCGTCCGGGCCCGCACTGGCTGGAGGTCGTCGCCGTGGACAAGGCGGAGAACCCCAGCACCGTGCACCGCTACGAGTTCAACGTCAGCGAGGGCAAGACGGCCGCCGCCCAGTGGAGTCTCGCCGATCCTGTCGGCAGCACCGAGGCCCACGACGAGCAGGAGAAGTTCTCTGCGTCGGCGGGCGGCGGCGTGACGTTCGGCGTCGAAGGCCCGGGCGGCAAGGTGGACTCGGCTGCCCGTCTCGACGGCACCGCCGACGCCTACCTGGACGCGGGGCAGACCGTCCTCGACACCGCCGACGGCTTCAGCGTCAGCGCCTGGGTGCGCCCGACGGACCTCAGCCGCGACATGACGATCGTCAGCCAGGACGGCACGGGCGAGCCCGGTTTCACCCTCGGGTACAACGCCATCGCCAAGACCTGGGCGTTCGCCATCCCGCGCACCGACGTGCAGAGCGTCGGCGAATGGCGCGCGGCCGCGACCGGGCTCACCGTGGTCAAGGACCAGTGGGTCCTCCTGACCGGCGTCTACGACGCGCAGCAGGCGCAGTTGAAGCTCTACGTCAACGAGACGCTCAAGGGCAGCTCCCCGCGCCTGTCCCCGTGGAGGTCGTACGGACCGCTCCAGATCGGCCGCTCCACGGCCAAGACCGGCTACCGCGACAACTTCACCGGCGACCTCGCCGACATCCGCGTCTTCGACCGGGTGCTGCCCGCCACGCAGGTGGCGGAGCTCATGACGGTCAAGCCGCAGCGCAAGGGCTACTGGCAACTCGACACGGCGACGGCCGGCTCCTCCCCGGAGACCGGCGGCGGCACCCCGCTCCAGCTGAACGGCAACGCTTACGTGTACCGCCCCGCCGACCCGGTCTTCGACGAGGCCGCACTCGTCGGCGACGGCCACCTGGTCCTCGACGGCGACGGCGACTACGCCGCGACGGCGACTCCGCCGATCACGGGCGCCACCAGCTTCACGGTGACCGCCCGGGCGCAGCTCACCTCGCTGGACGCGACCGCCCCGCAGACCGTGCTGTCCCTGCCCGGTGCCAACGCCAACCGCGTGGTGGTGCGGTACCGGCCAGGCTCCGCGACCGAACTGCCCGCGTGGGAACTGGCCGTCGCCCGGTCCGACGCGGCGGCGGCGGAGGTGCGGGTCTTCAAGGACAACCAGCAGCTGCCGGACAACGAGGGAGCCGGTCAGCACCTGGCCGTCGTCTACGACGCCTTCGCCAACGACATCCGGCTGTACGTCAACGGTCAGCTCGCGGGCGTGGCCGACCGGACGGAGGACACGCTGTGGTCCGCGACGGGCGGACTCCAGGTCGGCCGGTCCCTGATCGGTGAAAGCGAGTACTTCGCCGGTTCCCTCGACGAAGTCCGCGTCTACAGCGGTGCCGCCGACACGACGGCCGTCCAGAAGATGGCCCTCCTGGCGCCACTGACCGACATCTGATCCTCCCTGGTGTGCCGACGCCGAAACGGCGGCGTCGGCGCACCCCTCTCACGCTCCACACCATCCAGAATCCGACCCTCGGAGCTCCCTGATGTCTCTACGTGGCCGCTTGCTGCGCCACCGCCTGCCCAGACGGGCGGTCGCCGCGACCGTCCTGGGCCTTTCCCTGACGTTGACCGCGTCCACCGTCCAGTCCGTCGCCTACGCCGAGGACAAGGGCCGCGGCAGGCCCGGCGTCCAGGACCTCGGCGATCCGGCCGAAGGCACCGACGCCAAGGCCGCGCCCCGCCCCTCCGACCCCGCCCGCAAGGCCGCCGTCACCGGGCTCGACAGGGCGTCCTGGCCCAAGCAGGGCAGCGCGGAACTGCCCGTGGCGGCAGCCGGCACGAAGAAGCCCGCAACGGCCTCTCCCGGCGGCCTTCCCGTCTCGGTCACGGCCCCGCAGGCCCCCGCGCAGGCCAAGGCAGGCTCCGCCGCGTCCTCGTCCAAGGCGGCGTCCGCCGCCCCCGGCAAGGTCAAGGTCGACGTCCTCGACCCGGCGCGCGCCGCCAAGCTCGGCGTCGGCACCCTGTTCCGACTGGAGCGAGCGGACGAGGGCGACAAGGCGGCCAAGGTCCGCGTCACCGTCGACTACTCGGCCTTCGCCGAGGGGTACGGCGGCAGCTACGGCTCCCGGCTCCACCTCGTCCAGCTCCCGGCCTGCGCCGCCTACGCGCAGCCCGGCTCCGCGAAGTGCCCCGAGGCGCCCAAGCCGCTGCCGACGGTCAACGACGCGAAGACCCGGACGCTGGCCGCCGACGTCACAGCCGCGCCCGCCGTGACCGGCCCGTCCACCATGGCCGTCGAAGGCGGGTCGCTGGTAGCCGTCACATCCGGCCCGTCCTCCGCGCAGGGCACGTACAAGGCCACGGCCCTGTCTCCTTCGGCCAGCTGGAACGTCTCCGCGTCGTCGGGTGGCTTCTCGTGGAGCTACCCGCTTCGTACGGTGCCGACCCCCGGCGGCCAGGTGCCGAGCCTGGGCCTCGGCTACTCGTCCCAGTCCGCCGACGGCCGTACCTCGGCCACGAACAACCAGGGTTCCTGGATCGGCGAGGGCTTCTCATTCGACCCCGGCTACATCGAGCGCCGCTACAAGCCGTGCTCCGATGACGGGCACGCCGGGTCCGCCGAACAGTGCTGGGCGTTCGAGAACGCCACCATCCTCCTCAACGGCAGCGCCACCGAGCTGGTCAAGGACGACAAGACCAAGGAGTGGCACCTCGCGTCCGACCCGGCCTCGAAGGTCGAGAAGCTGACGAACACCGTCAACGGTGACAACGACAACGAGTACTGGCGTGTCACCACGTCCGACGGCACCGAGTACTACTTCGGCCTCAACCGCCTCCCCGGCTGGATCGCGGGCAAGGAGGAGACCGCCTCCACCTGGACGGTCCCCGTCTTCGGTGACGACGCGGGCGAGCCCTGCTACAACGCCACGTTCGCCAACGCCCACTGCAAGCAGGCGTGGCGCTGGAACCTGGACTACGTCAAGGACACCCACGGCAACGTGATGTCCTACTTCTACCAGCCCGAGACGAACCACTACGCCCTCGGCGGCAAGACCGACGTCAACGGCACCCCGTACCACCGCGGCGGCTATCTCAAGCGCATCGACTACGGCCAGCGCGACGGCGCGGTGTACGCGGCGAAGGCCCCGGCCCGCGTGGTCTTCACGACTGCCGAACGCTGCCTGCCCACCGCGACGTTCGACTGCGCCGAGTCCAAGCGCACGACGGCGAACGCGGCCCACTGGCCGGATGTGCCCGTGGACCAGGAGTGCAAGCCCAACACCAAGTGCACGGTCGGACAGACCTTCTGGACGACGAAGCGCCTGACGGGCATCACGACGCAGATGCTCAAAGACGCCACGACCTACCAGGACGTGGACGCCTGGACCTTCACCCATCTGTTCACGGACAACGGCGACGACTCGAAGACGCTCTGGCTGTCGAAGATCGACCACGAGGGCCGCGCCGGGACCACTCCGGTCAAGCTGCCCTCCCTGGAACTCTTCGGCGAGCAGCTGGTCAACCGCGTCGACGCGCTCGGCGACAACACCGCGCCGTTCCACCGCTTCCGCCTCGCCACGGTCCTCAGCGAGACGGGTGCCCAGCTCGACATCAACTACGCCCCGACGGAGTGCACCGCCGGCGCGCTCCCGGCCCCCGGCTCGTCCACCAAACGCTGCTACCCCGTGAAGTGGTCGCCACCCGGCACGATCGAGCCGATCACGGACTGGTTCCACAAGTACGTGGTGGCCGAGATCATCGAGACGGACCGTACGGGCGGCGGCGACAGCCTCGTCACCCGCTACGACTACTCGAAGGGCAAGGGCGCCTGGCGCAAGGCCGAGCCGGACGGCATCACCCAGGAGAAGTTCCTCACCTGGGGCGGCTGGCAGGGCTACGACAAGGTCACCGTCACCAGCGGCAGCGCCGAACAGCAGAAGACGCGCATCGACTACACGTACATGCAGGGCATGGACGGCGACAAGGACGCCTCCGGCGGCACACGCTCGGTCAAGGTGACCGACTCCACGGGCGCCGAGTACACCGACGCCAAGGAGTTCACCGGCCACCAGCTCGAAGCGGCCACCTACGACCAGGGCAAGATCGTCGCCAGGACCATCTCCCAGCCCTGGAAGCACCACACTGCCACCCAGACCCAGCCGTGGGCGACGACCTACGCGTCCATCGTCCGGCCACGGGTGGTCCGCGGCTTCACGCTCCTGTCGAACGGCACCTGGCGCGAGACCAAGGGCACCACGACCTACGAGACGGCGAACGGCACCGGCCGCGCCACCCAGGTCGAGGAACTCGGCGACGTGGCCAAGACGGGCGACGAGACGTGCACCAGGACGTGGTACGCGGACAACCCGACCAAGAACATCCTCTCCCTGCCCTCACGCAGTGAGTCCGTCTCGGTCGACTGCGCCACCACCCCGGACCGGAGCAAGCAGGTCCTCGTGGACGAGCGCACGTCCTACGACGGCCTGGCCTTCGGCGCCGCGCCCGAGAAGGGGGACGCCACCAGGACGGAGCGCCTCACCTCACACGACGGCACCACCGGTACCTACCAGGTGACCGGCACGACGACGTACGACGCGTTCGGCCGTCCCCTCACCCAGACCGACGCCGCAGGCGCGAAAACCGCCACGGCGTACACCGAGGCGAACGGTCTGATCTCCCAGACCAAGCGCACCAACGCCCTGGGGCACGTCACCACCACCGACTACGCCCCCGCGTGGGGAGCGTCCCTCGGCCAGACCGACCCGAACGGCAACCGCACGCAGCTCGCCTACGACGCCCTTGGGCGCCTCACCTCCGTGTGGCTTCCCGACCGGTCGCCGCTGCAGACCCCGAGCATCAAGTACTCGTACAACGTGCGCCGCGACAAGGTCGTCGCGATCAAGACGGAGAAGGTCGAGAACGACGGCTCGTACGGCGCCGAGTACACGCTCTACGACAGCCTCCTGCGCCCGAGGCAGATGCAGACCGAGGGCCAGGGCGGCACGCGCATGGTCGCCGACACCTTCTACGACGGCGTCGGCAAGGTGAAGAAGACCAACGCCACCTACAACGCGGCGGGCGCGCCGTCCGACGAACTCCTCCTCGTCCACAACGGCGAGGTGGGTGCCCAGACGCTCATGGAGTACGACGCCCTGGGCCGTCAGACCGCGCAGATCTTCGCCGTCTCCGGCGTGGAGCAGTGGCGGACGACGACCGCGTACGCCGGTGAGCGCACCGACGTGGATCCGCCCAAGGGCGGGACGGGCACCACTACGATCACGGACGCCCTCGGCCGGACCTCCGAGGTCCGCCACTACCGGGGCGACGCGCCCAACGAGCTCCTGGGCTACGACGCGACAAAGTACACGTACACGCCCAAGGGCCTCCTGGAGACGGTCACCGACGCGCAGAACAACGTCTGGCGCTACGAGTACGACCAGCTCGGCCGCAAGATCAAGAGCGTCGACCCCGACGCCGGCACCTCGACGACGCGGTACGACGAGCTCGACCGTCCCGTCACAGTGACGGACGCCCGCGGCAAGCAGACGTCCACCGTCTACGACAAGCTGGGCCGCGTCACGTCCACGTGGCAGGGCGCGCCCGAAACCGGCACGAAGCTGAGCGAGACCCGCTACGACAAGGCGGGCTGGCTGGGCAAGGCATGGGCGAACCTCACCTACACCTCCCCGACCGAGTACTTCGCATCGGTCGTGCAGGAGATGGACCGGTTCTACCAGCCGCTCAAGACGATGCACGTCGTGCCCGCGTCGCAGGGTGCCCTGGCCGGCAACTACCTCTACACCTCCAGCTACAACAGGGACGGAACCCTGCAGGGCACCTCCCTGCCCGCGGCGGGCGACCTGCCCGCTGAGGGCCTGGTCTACGGCTACGACGAGCTGCAGCGCCCGAAGAGCATGTCGGGTTACGTCACCGACGCCGTCTACAGCCACGAGAGCCACCTGCAGCAGCTCGAACTGTTCACCGGCTCGGGGAAGAAGGTCTGGAACACCTTCGCCTACGAGAAGGGCACCGACCGCCTCACCCGGTCCATGGTGGACGTGTACGGCGCACCCGCACGCGCGAAGGAGTCGAACTACTCCTACGACCAGGTCGGCAACGTCCTGTCCATCGCGGACACGGCGAACACCACCGCGCTCGACGTGCAGTGCTTCCGGTACGACAACCGGCAGCGACTCGCGGCCGCGTGGACCCCGGCGGCCACGGCGACGGACGCCGCGGGCGCGGGAACCCTCGGCTCCACCGCTCCGGTGGAGGGTTCGGGCCCGGCGGCCTGCCAGGCCGCGCCCGGCACGAGCGCGCTCGGCGGCCCGGCGCCGTACTGGAAGTCGTACGTCACCGACGCCATCGGCAACCGCACGTCGGAGACCATCCACGACACGTCCCTGGACGCGTCGAAGAACATCACCCGCACCTACACCTACGGCGCGGCGGGCGCGGCCGGGAACGGCCCGCACCAGCTGACCAAGGTCGTCGAGAACACGCCGACCGGTGACCGCCAGTCGACCTACGAGTACGACGCGGCGGGCAACACCACCAAGCGCGTCATCGGCGGCGACGCCCAGGTACTGGAGTGGAACGACCAGGGCAAGCTCGCCAAGGCCACGGAGGCCAACGGCACCGAGACCACGTACCTGTACGACGGCAGCGGCAATCGCATCCAGCGCAAGGACCCGACCGGCACCACCGTCTACCTGCCCGGCATGGAGCTGAAGCTCTCCGCCGACGGCACGAAGACGGAGGCGACCCGGTACTACACCTTCGCCGGCCAGACCGTCGCGGTCCGCACCAACGACAACAAGGTCTCCTTCGTGGCCTCCGACCACCACGGCACGGGCGAGGTGGCCATCGACTCCGCCACCGGTGCGGTCTCCCAGCGCCGCTTCGACCCGTACGGCGTCGTACGCGGCCAGGCGACCGGCGCGTGGCCGGGGGAGAAGGGCTATGTCGGCGGCACGATCGACAAGTCCACGGGCCTGACACATCTGGGCGCCCGCGAGTACGACCCGGTGATCGGCAAGTTCATCTCCGTCGATCCGATCATCGACTACACGCAGCCGCAGCAGATGAACGGCTACGCCTACGCCAACAACAACCCGGTCACCCTCTCGGACCCGAGCGGGTTGATGGTCGCGGAGTGCTTCGAGACTCCGAGCCTCTGCACGGGCGGGAAGCCGAAGAAAAGCGTCGATCCGGTCGAGGAAGCCGGACAGAACGCGAAGGAAGCAAGCGGGCTCGTCGCCGGTGCGCAGGAGCAACAGTCCAATGCCAAGCAGCGCATCAAGAAGGCCGCCAAGGTCCTGATCGAGATCGTCAAGGACGAACTCGGCATCAACGCAGCCTTCGACTGTGTCTCCAGCGGCGACTTGGGCGCCTGCGGTGAAACCCTGCTCAACATCGCGGGAAGCTTCGCCGGCGGCATCGCCGGAAAACTCCTGGCGAAGTACGGCTTGCCGTGGGAGTGGAAGAAGGCGTACGCACTCGGCAAGAGAGTCGTCGGCCTGGTCGGCGACCTCATCGGCGGCGTCAAGGACTACTTCAAGGCCAGCAAGGCCCTGGACAACGCCCAGTCAGTCCTGGCCAAGGCACAGGACCAATTGGCGGCGGCCAGAAAGAAGGCGGCGGAAACAAAGAAGAAGTCTGGCTGCCACAGCTTCCTGCCGGGCACCCTGGTTCTGCTCGACGACGGCACCACGAAGCCAATCCAAGATGTGGAGCTCGGCGACAAGCTCGTGGTGACCGACCCCGAGACGGGCGAGACCACCGTTCGCGAGGTCGCGGGCACGATCGTCACCGAGGACGACAAGCACTTCGTCGATCTGACGATCGAAAATGATTCAGGCAAGCCGGAAGCCCTGGTCTCCACCACGACGCACCCCTTCTGGGTGGAGTCCGAGAACCGCTGGATCGAGGCCGGCGACCTGAAGCCGGGCATGAAGCTCCGCACCGCCGACGGCGACGTCGCAAAGGTGCAGATGGTCCACCAGTTCGACAAGCGCCAGCGTACTCACGACCTGACGCTCACGGACATCCACACGTACTATGTGCTGGCGGGCGCGACTCCGGTCCTCGTTCATAACTGCGGCGAGCAGCTTGAATTTGCGCACGGAACGACCGCGGAACATGCCGACAACATTGCGGCCAACGGTCTGAGTAGCGACGCGGCGAGAGCCTCTTCGAGCGGTGGTGCTGTAGGGCAACCGGGAAACCTGTTTAGCTACAGGGTGTCGGGAGGCGGTGACCCGAACTTCAGCACTGCGGCGCAGTGGGGCGTAACCCGGAATGGTGGTTCGAAGAACGGGGCAGCGGTTCTCGTGTTCCGAATGTGTAAATGCACCTATGATCGATTGGTGAGCGAGGGGCATATCACTACAAGAACTACAGGTGAAGGCATGCCCGAAGAGATAATATTCGGGCCGGGGGCAATGCCCCACCTGCGAAGGCATGCCGACGTGCGACTGTAAGAGCTTCTCTGAGTGGTCAGGATGTGTTCATGAGTTTCGACTGGAACAACTTCGATGCAGTCCAAATGAATGTCGCATCCTGGCCGCTCGGCGAGCCTGACATGTCCGGGCTCGTCCGGACCGAATGGGAGATTCGCACGCTCGCCGAGCTACCGGATGGCCTACTGCTGGATCATCTGAACCTGCATCAGCTGTCAGGAGACATGTCTTTCGATCTTCACGTCTTGGGGCCGCGGCAGTTGAGCATGACATGCATGTGCCCCGAGGAGATGCCAGGCCCTGTCAGGCTGGGAGCGGCATCGGTGGCTTGGAGGTTCGTTGACGAGCAGGTCGCAAGGCTTTGGATGATCGGAGAGTACCCCAGGGCTACCCTTCCGGAATTTATGCGACAGAGGCGCGAGTTGGTGGAGCGGATCCCCGCCTCCATTCGGGAGGCGTGGGTCTGGCTTTCACTGATCCGCTCCGAGCCCTTGTTGGCTGAAGTGGCGGAGCGATCGAGTCAGGCTGAGTATCTGATCTCCGTCCTGCAGGATTCCCCTAAGAGCCCCGATCTCGCCGAATATTTCTCCGAGTTGGAGTCCCGGCTTTCTGTCAGGGCTGAGACCGGACTATCCCGGCCGCTAGAGTTGAGGCGCATTCTGAGGGCGGCCGTTGAGTTCGGTGTACGTGGAGCTAGTGATGGCTCGGTGGATTCCATTGCTTACGCCACGGAGCGGCTTTTTGATGCGCTCTTCCTTCTGGAGCGTTCGCTCGGCGTTGAAGTGTCGGGCGGGCTCTCCATGGAGGAAGACAGAGCATGGTTCGATGATGCTGTGAGTCTTGCTGAGTTCGAAAGTCTGTCGCCTGGCGTCATTGACCGGAGTCGCTCCTTCTGTATTCAGCTGGTTGACTTCTGCTCCAGGGAAAGCGCTCAGTTTGCGCTCAGGAATGAGTAGCGGAGGAGAGCGAGACCACCATGCTGACCCCCTCTGAGTCGCTTGACGGCAGCGGTGACGGCAACGTCAGCGGACGATTACCGAAGCGGGCGGATCGGTTGCGTCGTCGTCCGGGCTGAAGGGCAGCGTTCAGGGTGTCGATGGCTTGGCGTTGGAGCCGGAGTCGGACGTGCGCGTAGACGCTGGCACCTCCCCGCAATGGAGGAAACACAGAAGCCCGCCGGGGAGTGCCGGCGGGCTTCTGTGGCGCTTTGACAGCAACGTCAGCGGACGGTGGGAGCGGCGGGCGGGTCGTTGGGGTCGCCATCGGTCGGGTTGAGGGCGACGCCCAGGGTGTCGATGGCTTGGCGTTGGAGCCGGAGTCGGACGTGGGCGTAGACGCCAGCGGTCACGCCGATGTGGGCGTGACCCAACAGCTCCTTGATCACGACTAGGTCGACGCCCTGCTCCAGAAGCAGGGTCGCCGTCGAATGGCGCAGGTCGTGGAAGCGGATGCGTCGGAGTCCGGCCCGGTCGAGGAAGCTGCGGAAGCGGCGGGTGAGGTTGGCCGGGTCGAGAGGGCCGCCAGTCGGCGTGGTGAAGACCAGGCCGCTGTCTCTCCAGGCTGATGCTGCCGTCTCGCGTTCCTTGTTCTGCCGTTCCCTGTGCTCCTTGAGCGAGTGGCGGCACTCGGTTGGCAGAGCGATGCGGCGTTCGGACGCCCGGGTCTTGGTGGGCAGGTGGGTAAGACCGCCCGTGCGGGTGCGTTGGAGCGAGCGGCGGATGCTGGCCGTTCCGGTGGTGAGGTCGAGGTCTTCCCAGTGGAGGCCGAGGAGTTCGCCCTTGCGGAGGCCAGTGCGTAGGGCGAGTTCGTACAGCGCATACAGCCGGTCGGCGCGGGCGGCGTTGAGGAACAACCGCGCCTCGGCCGCGGTGAGTGGCCGGAAGCGTCTGGGCCGGGGCGCAGCGGTCTTGACGTTCCGGGCGATGTTGCAGGGCAGCTCATCTTCCCGGACAGCGTGCTCCAGCGCGGACTTGAGCACCGAGTGCACGTACGTCACGGTCGAAGAGGACAGCTGCTTCAGGCAGCACTCGCCGATGGCGCAGCATGCCTTTCGTTCGGTGTCGAGCCCCTGGGTGCAGCACTGGCAGGTGATGCGGAGCCGGTCCAGGAAGGTGCATACGTCCTTCGCGGTCAGCCGCGCGATCTTCTTGGTGCCGAGGCCGGGGATGAGGTGGAGACGGATGCAGGTGGCGTAGCGGGTGTGGGTGTTCTCGCGGAGCTGGTGGACGGCGACGCCGTTCAGCCAGTAGGTGAGGTAGTCGCCGACGGTGCTGTCTGCGGTGGCGACGGGGAGGCTGCGGTTGCTGTCGGCGATCTTCTCGGCGAGTTTGTCGGCGGCTTCTCTCCGGGTGGTGCCGTAGACGCGGACGCGTTTGTGGGTGCCGTCGGCGGCGAGGACGTAGCCGGCGGCCTCCCAGCGGCCGTCTTTGCGCTGGTAGATGGTGCCTTCGCCGTTGGCGCGGGCCTTCTTGCGCTTGGGGGCGGTCATGGGGCGGCCTCTTCCAGGTGGCGCTGGACGTAGTCAGCGAGGGCGTGGGCGGGGATGCGTCGGGCGCGGCCGATGGTCAGGGAGGCTAGGACTTGTCCGGGCGATCAAGCTCGTAGCCAGATGACAAGGGCTGCTGCTGTGGCGGTGCCGAGGAAGACGTAGCCGCGCTTGTCGTAGCGGGTGGCGACTGCCCGGGACTGCTTCAGGAGGTTGATCGCCCGCTCGACGGTGTTGCGCTTCTTGTAGCGGGCTGCGTCAAAGCCGGGCGGTCGTCCGCCGCGTGCGCCCTTGCGCAGGCGGGCGGCTTGGCTGTCGGTCTTCTCCGGGATGGTGTGGCGGATTCCCCGCCGTCGCAGGTACTCGCGGCAGGGCCCGTTGCTGCAGGCCTTGTCTGCCGCCAGGCTGTCGGGCTTCTTGCGCGGCCTGCCCGGACCGCTCCTGGGGACGCGAATCCTTTCCAGGACCGGCTCGAACTGGGTGCAGTCCGCCCGCTGTCCGCCGGTGACCACCAGGGACAGCGGGCGGCAGCGGCCGTCCGCGCTCAGGTGGAGCTTGCTGGTGAACCCGCCCCGCGAGCGGCCCAGGCCCTCGCCTCCGGCACCACCTCCACCAGACGGGCGACCAGGCTCTGCCACGACGTCTCGCCCTGGTGTTCCCCCTCTTCGGCCCCCTTTGACGCGGGTACCGGCGGAGGTTCGGCCCGAGCGCCGGCAGCGTGTTGATGAGCGCGCACGATGGTGGAGTCGACCGCGATGTCCCAGTCGATCTCACCTGCCACGTCGGCCTCGGCCTGGACCTGCTGGAGCAGGCGTTCCCAGGTGCCGTCGGCCGACCACAGACGGTGGCCTTCTTAAACCGTCTTCCACGGGCCGAACCGTTCGGGCAGGTCACGCCACTGCACGCCGGTCCGCACCCGATGCAGAATCCCGTCGATCACCTGCCGGTGATCCCGCCACCTGCCGCAACGCCTGTTACTGACCGGCAGGAACGGCCGAAGCCGTTCCCACTCGGCATCCGTCAAATCACCCCGCCCCATGCCCACACCAACGACACGGGTGCGAAGTAGTCACATGATCGGCCGGACAAGTCCTAGGCGCCGAGAGAGGTGGGGTCGACCCAGCCCCGCCTCAGGTAGGGCTCAGTTTGACCGGGTCCGGGGCGGGGCCTAGTCTTGACCGTCGGCGTGTTTCCATGCGCGCCAGCTCCTGAGCACCTTCCCTCCCGGCCCAGGTCGGGGGAGGCCGTTCCGACCATCCGGTCCAGTCGCGGGCCCTGCCCGTGCGGGCGGCTGGCGTCAGGGGTTTCCGTTTCGAGCGAGGAGAGATCCGCGTGTACGCCATCGTGCGCAGCGGTGGTCGCCAGCACAAGGTTGCTGTCGGCGACATCGTTGAGGTTGACAAGATTTCCACTGCCAAGGTTGGCGACACGGTCGAGCTCTCGACCCTGCTCGTTGTCGACGGCGACTCCGTGACCAGCGACCCGTGGGTCCTGGCCGGCATCAAGGTTGAGGCCGAGGTTGTGGACCACCACAAGGGCGCCAAGATCGACATCCTGCGCTACAAGAACAAGACCGGCTACCGCCGTCGTCAGGGCCACCGCCAGCAGTACACGGCGATCAAGGTCACGGCGATCCCGACGGCCGCGAAGTAAGGGACTGAGGAGACATGGCACACAAGAAGGGCGCATCGTCCACCCGGAACGGTCGCGACTCCAACGCTCAGCGGCTCGGCGTGAAGCGCTTCGGCGGTCAGGTCGTCAACGCCGGTGAGATCCTGGTCCGCCAGCGTGGCACGCACTTCCACCCGGGTGCGGGCGTCGGCCGTGGCGGCGACGACACGCTGTTCGCGCTGCAGGCCGGTTCGGTGCAGTTCGGCACCTTCCGCGGCCGCAAGGTCGTGAACATCGTCCCGGTCGCCTGACCGGACGATTCGCTAGGGCGGGCCTCTCCTCCCGCACGGTTCACACCGTGCGGGAAGAGGGTCCGCCCTTCGCGTGTTACAGCTGAGACACCTCGTACGATTTCCTTACATTTCCGCACCGCTGGAGGCACCCCACCATGACCACCTTCGTGGACCGCGTCGAGCTGCACGTCGCCGCGGGTAACGGAGGCCACGGCTGTGCCTCCGTCCACCGGGAGAAGTTCAAGCCGCTCGGCGGCCCCGACGGCGGCAACGGAGGGCGCGGCGGCGATGTGATCCTCGTCGTCGACCAGTCCGTGACCACGCTGCTCGAGTACCACCACTCCCCGCACCGCAAGGCCACCAACGGCAAGCCCGGCGAGGGCGGCAACCGCTCCGGCAAGGACGGCCAGGACCTGGTCCTCCCGGTGCCGGACGGCACGGTCGTCCTCGACCGGAACGGCGAGGTCCTCGCGGACCTGGTCGGCCACGGCACCCGGTACGTGGCGGCGCAGGGCGGCCGCGGCGGCCTCGGCAACGCCGCGCTGGCCTCGGCCCGCCGCAAGGCGCCCGGCTTCGCGCTGCTCGGCGAGCCCGGGGACGTACAGGACATCGTCCTGGAGCTGAAGACCGTCGCCGACGTGGCGCTGGTCGGCTACCCCAGCGCCGGCAAGTCCTCGCTGATCTCCGTGCTGTCCGCCGCCAAGCCCAAGATCGCGGACTACCCGTTCACCACCCTCGTGCCGAACCTCGGCGTCGTCACCGCCGGCTCGACCGTCTACACGATCGCCGACGTGCCCGGCCTCATCCCCGGCGCCAGCCAGGGCAGGGGCCTCGGTCTGGAGTTCCTGCGCCACGTCGAGCGGTGCAGCGTCCTCGTGCACGTGCTGGACACGGCCACCCTGGAGTCGGAGCGCGACCCGGTGTCCGACCTGGACATCATCGAGGAGGAGCTGCGCCAGTACGGCGGGCTCGACGACCGGCCCCGCGTGGTCGTCCTCAACAAGACCGACATCCCGGACGGCAAGGACCTCGCCGACATGGTCCGCCCCGACCTGGAGGCACGCGGCTACCGCGTCTTCGAGGTGTCGGCCGTCGCCCACCTGGGCCTGAAGGAGCTGTCCTTCGCGCTCGCGGAGATCGTCGCCAAGGCGCGCGCCGCGAAGCCGAAGGAGGAGGCGACCCGGATCGTCATCCGCCCGAAGGCCGTGGACGACGCGGGCTTCACCGTCACGCGCGAGGAGGACGGGCTGTACCGGGTGCGCGGCGAGAAGCCGGAGCGCTGGGTCCGCCAGACCGACTTCAACAACGACGAGGCCGTCGGCTACCTCGCCGACCGCCTCAACCGCCTCGGTGTCGAGGAGGAGCTGATGAAGGCCGGTGCCCGTGCGGGCGACGGCGTCGCCATCGGCTCCGAGGACAACGCGGTCGTCTTCGACTGGGAGCCCACCATGATGGCGGGCGCCGAGATGCTCGGCCGCCGTGGCGAGGACCACCGTCTGGAGGCCCCGCGCCCCGCCGCCCAGCGCCGCAAGGACCGCCAGGCGGAGCGGGACGAGGCCGAGCGCGAGTACGACGAGTTCAACCCCTTCTGAGAGGAGGGCTTCTGATCCTTCGTCAGAAGCCGTCCGCTGGAAGGGACATCGGCGGGGTCGCCTGAGGGTGGCCCCGCCGCTCGCGTATGCCCCGCCCTTCGCGTATGCCGGCGTCCCGCGCGCCGCCCGGTGCCGGGGCGGTCACCGCCCGACGCGCGCCGCCCGGCCCCGGGCCGGAGAATGGGCTCTGGCCTGCACAACCTTTCCCATACCGGCACCGTCTAGCATTCCGGGCGCCCATGCGGTGCGCCCGCAGGCACACACATGGGGCACCGGTGAAGATCTCTTTCCTCATCCACACCGTCTACGGCATCGGCGGCACCATCCGCACCACGCTCAACCTCGCCGAGGCGCTCGCGGAACGGCACGAGGTCGAGATCGTCTCCGTCTTCCGGCACCGGGACATCCCGCTCTTCACGATCGACCCGCGCATCACCGTCGTGCCCCTGGTCGACACCCGCCCCAAGTCCCCGACCTGCGAGAAGGACCACCCCGACCAGCTCACCCCGGCCGAGTTCTTCCCCCGCGCCGAGGCACGGTACAAGGAGTACAGCAGGCTCACCGACGAGCGGGTCCGCGCCCACTACGCGCGCTCCGACGCCGACGTGGTGATCGGCACCCGCCCCGGGCTGGTCGCGTACGTCGCGCGGTTCGCGCCCGAGGAAGCGGTGCTCATCGGCCAGGAGCACATGACGCACAACCACCACAAGCCCGCCCTGCGCGAGGAGCTGCGGCCCCACCTCGAAGCGCTCGACGCCTTCGTGACCGTCTCCGAGGGCGACGCGGCCGTGTGGCGCGAGCGGATGGACCTGCCGGTCACCCGGGTGCTGTGCATACCGAACAGCGTCCCCGAGCCCATGGTCGCCCCGTCCGACCAGTCCGGCACGACCGTCGTCGCCGCCGGGCGGCTCTCCCCGGAGAAGCGGTACGACGTGCTGATCCGGGCCTTCGCCAAGGTCGTCGCCGTACGGCCCGAGTGGACGCTGCGCATCTGCGGCTGGGGCACCGAGCGCGACAAGCTGCGGCGCCACATCGAGACCCTCGGCCTCCACAACCACGTCTTCCTCATGGGCCCCCGCTCGCCCATCGAGCCCGAGTGGGTCAAGGGCGCCATCGCCGCGTCCACGTCACGGCACGAGTCGTTCGGCATGACGCTCGTCGAGTCGATGCGCTGCGGCGTCCCCATGGTGAGCACCGACTGCGACTACGGCCCCCGCGAGATCATCAAGGACGGGGAGGACGGCCTGCTCGTCCCGGTCGGGGACGTGGACGCCGTGGCCGCCGCGCTGCTGCGGCTGATCGAGGACGAGGGGCTGCGCCGCCGCATGGGGGAGGCGGCCCTGCGCAACGCGCGCCGCTTCGACCCGTCGGTCGTCGCCGAGCGGTACGACGCCCTCTTCACGGAGCTGGGCGCGGGGACGCGGAGGCGGGGCGCGGCGGCCGGTGCCGGTACGGGGGCGGCTCCTGGGGCGGGGCCGGCTCCCGGTGCGGATGCGGTTGTGGATGCGGGCGCGGCGGCCGGTGCGCCTGCCGAAGCCGAGGGGCGTGTAGGTGCCGGGGCCGGGATACGGGGCCGGGGCGCCGCGTCCCTGAGCGGCGCGCCGACCGGGGGCGGTGCCCACAGCGCCGTACCGGACGTACAAGAGGAGTCTCCGCGCGAGCACCCGGCCGACGACGGCCACGAGGACGACGCGGGCTTCGCGCCCGTCGCGGACTGCGTCGCCGAGGCGGACGGCTCGCTCACCGTCACCCTGCTCGCCCCGCCCGCCGCGGCCGCCCACCACGACGCCCCGTGCCTCGTCGCCGTACTCCAGGGCCCGCAACCGGTCGAGCGGACGTACGCCTTCCGGCCCGACGGCACCCTCACCATCCCCGCGGGCGACGATCTGGCCGAGGGCAACTGGGAGTGCCACGTCGAGCACGCCGCCACCGGCGCCCGCGCCCCGCTCACCGCGCGCGCCGTGGACCAGCGCGGCTCGCTGCGCCCCGCCGACCGGATGGGCCCCGGCGACGGGGTGCGCCACCTCGTCCCGTACCGGCGCCCCCCGCGGCACCTGCTGGAGCTGCGCTCCTGGGTGCGGGCCGTGCACGCCGAGGCGGGCGACATCGGGCTCACCGACGACCACGCCACCCTGACCGGCCGCCTCCTCGGGCCCGTCACGGACCGGGCGGACCGGCCCGAGCTGGTCATGCGCCGGTACGACAGCCACGAGGAGGCCGCCGTCCCCGGGACCTGGCTGCCCGGCGACCGCTTCCGGATCGCGCTGCCCTGGGGGGAGCTGGCCGGTCGGCGCCGCCGCGAGCAGGACACCTGGGCGCTGTGGCTGCGGTACGCCCCCGACCGGCCGCCGGTGAAGGTCGCCAGGCTGCTGGACGACGTGGTCGCCAAGGCGGACGTCTTCGCGTACCGGCCCGTACGGCGCCACAAGCGGCGGCCCCTGCTGCTGGCGCGCCGCCTCGTGCGCAAGGTGCGGCGGCAGCCCCAGCTGATGGTCGAGCTCACGCTCCGCCACGACGGGCACAACGCCCTGTACGTCCGGGTCACCGACGCATGACGCCCCCGGCGCCGCGCCGCGCCCCGGGTCCGCTCCCCGCGGCGTGCGGTCCGACGCGCGGGCCGGCAGGTGAGGGAGTGGTCGCGGTCCGTACACCCCCCGCTCGCGCCGGGAGCACAGGATCTCCCGAACCGCCGGATCATGTGCTCTCCGTCACGACAGCGTCTCGTTCCGGCCCCGCCAACGAGGCTGGCCACACGGTGAACTGCCGGTGTCCGGCAAGCTTCCGCCCCCTTCGTCCCGCCTTGCGAGACGGTAACGGAGGGTGCGACCATCAGCCCGTCCCCGAGCCATAGCAAGGTAGGTCGTCCCTGTGTCTGCGCCTCCGTCCGCGCCTCGTGAAGCCAAGACCCGCACCACCGCAGTCGTCCTCGCGGGGGGCACCGGCCAGCGTGTGGGGCTCGCGATCCCGAAGCAGCTGCTGAAGATCGCGGGCAAGGCGGTCATCGAGCACACGCTCACGATCTTCGAACAGGCGGACTGCGTCGACGACGTGATCGTGCTGATGGCGCCGGGTTTCGTGGCCGACGTCGAGAAGATCGTCGCCAAGGCGGGACTGGCCAAGGTCACCCGGATCATCGAGGGCGGCGCCACCCGCAACGAGACCACCGAGCGCGCCATCCGCGCCCTCGGCGAGGGCCTCGCCGACGGCGAGGACCTCAACGTCCTCTTCCACGACGCCGTACGCCCCCTGCTGTCACAGCGCGTGATCAAGGACTGTGTGGCCGCCCTCGACCGCTTCCAGGCCGTCGACGTCGCCATCCCGTCCGCCGACACGATCATCGTGACGCGCACGCACGGTGAGGACGGCGAGTTCATCACGGACGTCCCGGACCGCTCCCGGCTGCGCCGCGGCCAGACCCCGCAGGCGTTCAAGCTGTCCACGATCCGCCGGGCGTACGAGATCGCCGCGGGCGACCCCAACTTCCAGGCCACCGACGACTGCTCCGTCGTGCTCCGCTACCTGCCCGACGTGCCGATCCACGTCGTGCCCGGCGACGAGTACAACATGAAGGTGACGCAGCCCGTCGACGTCTTCATCGCCGACAAGCTGTTCCAGCTCGCCTCCACCGCCGCCCCCGCCCAGGCCGACGAGGACGCGTACCGCGAGCTCCTCTCCGGCCGGACCCTCGTCGTCTTCGGCGGCTCGTACGGCATCGGCGCCGACATCGCCGCCCTCGCCGAGCGGTACGGCGCCCACGTCTACGCCCTCGGCCGCTCCACGACCGGCACCCACGTCGAGAACCCGCAGCACGTCGAGGATGCGCTCGCCAAGGCGTACGCCGAGACGGGCCGCGTCGACTACGTCATCAACACGGCCGGCGTGCTGCGCATCGGCAAGCTCGCCGAAACCGACAACGCCACCATTCAGGAAGCCCTGAACGTCAATTACCTGGCGCCGGTGCAGATCGCGCGTGCCTCCTACAAGTACCTCGTGGAGACCAAGGGGCAGCTTCTCCTCTACACCTCCTCCAGCTACACCCGCGGCCGCGCCGAGTACAGCCTCTATTCGTCCACCAAGGCCGCCATGGTGAATCTCACGCAGGCCCTCGCCGACGAATGGGCGGCCGACGGAATCCGGGTGAACTGCGTCAATCCGGAGCGGACGGCGACCCCGATGCGCACCAAGGCGTTCGGCCAGGAGCCCGCCGGTACGCTGCTCTCCTCCGAGGCCGTCGCCCGCACCTCCCTGGACGTCCTCCTCTCCGAACTGACCGGCCACGTCATCGACGTACGGCAGCAGGACCCGACCCGCGCGGCGGGCGAGGCATCCGGATTCGAGCAGGCACTGGCGGCCGTCCTGGACCGCCAGGAAGATGTGTAATACTCGCAGGATGTGAATTCCCGGGCCCCTGCATCAGCGAGCATTCGCGAATGCGGGGGCCCGCTCGGTGAAGCCCCACCTTCACGGAGCCAAAAAGCCTTGTGAAACAACCGGCATCCCCGTCTGGAGCAGGTTCTACGTGATTTCGACCGTCATTCGACTGGCCCGAGTGGGCAGCGGGTCGGAGCTGGCCGCGGCAGTCCTTATGGGACTCGGATTCCCGTGCGTCATGCTCGCCGCGCTGATCCCGGACATCTGGCTGTTCGCGGGCGCCGGCGCCGTCACCTACGCCGCCGACTGGTACCTGCACCAGAAGAAGAGCTATCTGGTCAACCGCCTCAACAAGGTCCGCGCCGGGCTGCCGATCCGCTTCCTGCTGCGCCAGCTGCTGCTGATCCTGCTCCTCGCCCGCGAGGGCCTCGCCGACCAGCCGGTGTTCTACGCGACGGTCGCCTGCTTCCTGCTCTTCTACGGACTCCAGGCCCCGCACGGCGCGCTCGCCACCTTCATCCGGCTCCGCCGCACCATGCCGGTCGTCACCCGCAACGTGGACCTGCACGGCGTGCGCATCCCCGACGCCCCGCCGCGCGCCCTGCTCCACCGCGCGGGCGAGAAGATGCTCCACCTCGACCTGCCCGCCGTCGCGGGCATCGTCGCCGCCGCCGTCACCGGCCGTGCCGTCCTCGCCTACGCGGGCGCCGCCACCACCCTGGCCCTCGGCGCGCTCTACATCCTGCTGCTCGTCCCGCACGCGCGCCGCAAGCGCCGCGTCCCGGGCGCGGGCGCCGTCCTCAAGGCCGTCGACACCTGGCTGCGCGAGTACCAGCCGACCGCCGCGCTGTACTTCTCCGGCTCCGACGACGCGGCGTACCAGGTCAACATGTGGCTCGACACCATGGAGCAGGTGGACGGCCGCCCGATCATCATCATGCGCGAGCGGAACCTCGTCCCGAAGCTGGGCGACACCGCCGTACCCGTCCTGTGCATCCCCGGCGGCCAGCACATGATGGCCCGCGACTGGTCCACGCTCCGCGTCACGCTCTACCCCGCCAACGTCGGCAAGAACATCCACATGCTGCGCGTGCCCACCTGCAAGCACGTCTTCATCGGCCACGGCGACAGCGACAAGCTCGCCAGTGTCAACCCGTTCTCCAAGGTGTACGACGAGGTGTGGACCGCGGGCCAGGCCGGCCGCGACCGGTACGCCCTCGCCGACGTCGGCGTCCGCGACGAGGACATCGTGGAGGTCGGCCGCCCCCAGCTCGCCCCCATACAGCGCTGGACGGGCACGCCCAAGAACCCCATCCCGACCATCCTGTACGCCCCCACCTGGGAGGGCTGGGACGGCAACCCGGGCAACACCTCGCTGCTCCTCGCGGGCGAGAACATCGTCCGACGCCTGCTGGACGCGCCGGACCCGGTCCGCGTCATCTACAAGCCGCACCCGTTCACGGGCCTGGTCAACAAGAAGGCCAAGGCCGTCGACGAGCGCATCCGCGCCATGGTCGCCGAGGCCGCCGCGCGCCGCGCCGCCGACCCGCGCTGGGTCCGCGAGGCCGCCGCCGCGCAGGCCGGCCACGCCGCCGCCCGCGCCGAACTGACCCGTATCGAGGCCCGCCTCGCCGAGCTTGCCAGCCCCGGCCGCAAGGGCACCGACGAGGCCGAAACCTCCCGCGTCTCCCTCGCCGACCCGCACCGCCTCGCCGAGGTCAAGCGGCTGCGCGCCGAGTGGGACGACGCCTACTGGCGCTCGTTCGGCTGGTGGGAGCACCGCGTCGTCACCGGCGCCCAGCCCCATCTGTACGACTGCTTCAACGAGTCGGACGGCATGGTCTCGGACATCTCCAGCGTCGTCTCCGACTTCATCGCCAGCGGCAAGCCCTACGCGGTGACCGACTCCGCCGACATCGGCGCCGACGAGTTCCGGCGGCAGAACACCGCCGTCCGCGCCGCGGTCGTGCTGTCCAACAGCGCCGCGGAACTGGACGAACTGCTCGCCGCCGTCGCCGACCCGGCCGCCGACCACATGGCGGAGGAGCGGCGCGCCCTCAAGCGGTACCTGCTCGGCCCCGACGAGCCCACCTCCATGGAGCGGTTCAACGTCGCCGTACGCGCGCTGACCGCCAGGGCCGAGGCGCGCAACGAGGGCGTCGCGCAGCGGCTGGCCGGACAGTCGATCGGTGAGCTGGACCGCGAGGACGGCGCCGCGCCGCTGGGCGTCGGCGACGACAGCCCGGAGGCCGTGGCGGAGGAGAACGGCGCCGCCGCCGAGCCGACGGCCGTGGGGTGACCGCTGCGGCGGAGGGCTGACCGCTGGGGCGGTGGCCCGACCGGCTGCCCCTCCGCAGGTGGCCGGACGGCCCGTACCCGCCCTTCCCGGGGCGCGTACGGGCCGTTTGGCGCCACCGGACCGACCGGCTCCGGGACTGTCCAAAAACCTGTCCACCGGGTGGAACGGCGCGCGCCCACCCGCCCCGCTGGCATAGATTCGCCACGTGACACAGGCAAGGCAGTACGTGACGGAAGCCCGCAGGATCGTCGTCAAGGTCGGTTCGTCCTCCCTGACCACAGCGTCGGGCGGCCTCGACGCCGACCGCGTGGACGCGCTGGTGGACGTACTCGCCAAGGTCCGTGGCGCGGGCGACCGGGAGATCGTCCTCGTGTCGTCCGGCGCCATCGCCGCCGGTCTCGCGCCGCTCGGCCTCGACCGCCGCCCCAAGGACCTCGCCCGGCAGCAGGCCGCCGCCAGCGTCGGCCAGGGACTCCTCGTCGCCCGCTACACCGCGTCCTTCGCCCGCTACGGCGCACGGGTCGGCCAGATCCTCCTGACCAGCGACGACATGAGCCGCCGCGCCCACTACCGCAACGCGTACCGGACGCTCGAACAGCTCCTCGCCATGGGCGCCATGCCGATCGTCAACGAGAACGACACGGTCGCCACGGACGAGATCCGCTTCGGCGACAACGACCGGCTCGCCGCCCTCGTCGCCCACCTCGTCCGCGCAGACCTGCTGGTGCTGCTGTCCGACGTGGACGGCCTCTACGACGGCGACCCCAGCCGCCCCGGCACGTCCCGCATCGAAGAGGTCCGCGGCCCCGAGGACCTCGCCGGCATCGAGATCGGCTCCGCGGGCAAGGCCGGGGTCGGCACCGGCGGCATGGTCACCAAGGTCGAGGCGGCCCGCATCGCCGCGGCCGCCGGAATCCCCGTCGTCCTCACCTCCGCCAGCCGCGCCGCCGACGCCCTCGCCGGGCGGGACACCGGCACCTACTTCCACCGCACCGGGCGCCGCTCCGCGGGCCGACTGCTGTGGCTCGCGCACGCCTCCGCCCCGCAGGGCGCCCTCACCCTCGACGAGGGGGCCGTACGGGCCGTCGTGCACGGACGGAAGTCGCTGCTGCCCGCCGGGATCGCCGCCGTCGAGGGCGAGTTCGGCGCCGGGGACCCGGTCGAGCTGCGCGACGGCCAGGGCCGCGCCGTCGCGCGCGGCCTCGTCAACTTCGACGCCAAGGAGATCCCGCAGCTCCTCGGCCGCTCCACCAAGGAGCTGGCGAGGGAGCTGGGACCGGCGTACGAGCGCGAAGTCGTACACAGGGACGATCTGGTCGTCCTGCACCCCTGGAACGGCTGAAAGTCGGGTCAACCGCCGGGCACCTTCACCAAAACGCCCCCACGTCCCGCTCGGGACTGGTCAACTTTGTCCGGGGGGCAAGCGGGGTGACAGCACGACAACGCATCAACAGGAGGCCGCCGGTGAGACGAGCGCGCCCAGGGGCCGGGCCCCGCGGGACGACCGAACGTGCCTTGACCAGTGTCGAGGCCGGGGCCGATTTCGACGACGCCGCGCTCCGGTCCGTGACCGGTCGCGGCGCCACTGCGGGAACGGGCACCCGTACGGGCCCGGGGGCGGCCGACCGCACCCCGGACCGGCCGGTGTCCAAGCTGTGGCACATCACGCTGAGCGTGTCGGGCCGGGAAGCCCCGCTGGCAGAGGTCCGGCGGGCGCTCGAACAGCTCGCCCACGACCATCCGTTCCTGCTGACCAGCAGATACGCCACCGATCACGCCGAGATCCGGTACTGGGAGGAGGCCCGCGACCTGCACGACGCGGCCGCCGTCGCCCTGCGCCTGTGGGGCGAGCACCGGCAGAGCGCCAAGCTGCCGCCCTGGGAGATCGTCGGCCTGGAGGTCATCGACCGCGAGACGTACCACCAGCGCATCGCGGAGGGGTACGGGCCGCCGCCCGCCGCACCGGTCGGCGTGCACCCGTACTGATTCGGCCACACTCGGGCCGTGGGCCCGCCCCGGCCTCGAGCGGCCCGGCCGCGCGACCGGTTCCAGCCCCGGACCGGGCTGCTGGTACCAGGGCCCGGACCGGGACGGAGCCGCAGGTTCGGTACGGGCGGGAGGTGGCTCGGTGCCGGTGCGGGGCTGGAAACCGGGTCGGCTCGTGTCGGCGCGGGGGGGCAGCCTGGGGTCGGCCCGGCCGCTGGGCCAGGGTCGCTCGGCCGCTGGCTTGCGGGTGGCCCGGGGCCGATGGGCCGCTGGGTCGCCCGGTTCCTGGTTCGCGGGTGGCGCGGGGCCGCCCGGTCGGGCGGGGCCCGGTCGCCGGTGGACGGCCGGTTCGAGGTCGGCGCAGCGCCCGGACCTGCGGCGGAGCGCCCTGGCGAGCTGCCCCCTGCCGGGTGCCCGGAAGGGCGTCTCGGGTGTCTCGCAGAGCGGGACGGAGCGGGACATATGCGGGATGCCCGCGGGGAGCGCATTACCCTGCGGGCATGACCTCGCAATCCGCCTCCCCGTCCATGCACCCGTACGACGACATGTCGCCGGTGGCGCGGGCCGCCTATCGGGCCCGTGCGGCCGCCGCCGACATCGCGCCACTGCCGCGCGCGGCGAAGGACGACGCGCTGCTGGCCATGGCCGACGCCCTCGAAGTCCGCACGGCCGAGATCGTCCAGGCGAACGCCGAGGACGTCGCCAAGGCCCGGGAGGCCGGCACCAGCGAGTCCGTCGTGGACCGCCTCACCCTGACGCCCGAGCGGGTGCGCGCCATCGCCGCCGACGTCCGGCACGTCGCCGCCCTGCCCGACCCGGTCGGCGAGGTCGTGCGCGGCTCCACCCTCCCCAACGGCCTGGACCTGCGGCAGGTCCGCGTCCCGCTCGGCGTGGTCGGCATCATCTACGAGGCCCGGCCCAACGTCACCGTGGACGCCGCCGCCCTCTGCCTGAAGGCCGGCAACGCCGTCCTGCTGCGCGGCTCGTCCTCGGCGTACGCCTCCAACACGGCCCTGGTCCGCGTCCTGCGCGACGCCGTCGGCGGCGCCGGGCTCCCGGCGGACGCCGTGCAGCTGGTACCGGGCGAGTCCCGCGACTCGGTGCGCGAGCTGATGCGGGCGCGCGGCCTGGTGGACGTCCTCATCCCGCGCGGCGGCGCCTCCCTGATCCGCACGGTCGTGGAGGAGTCCACCGTCCCGGTCATCGAGACCGGCACGGGCAACTGCCACGTCTACGTCGACGCCGAGGCCGACATCGACATGGCCGTGGACATCCTGGTCAACTCCAAGGCGCAGCGCGTCAGCGTGTGCAACGCCGCCGAGACCCTCCTCGTCCACCAGGACATCGCCCCCAGGTTCCTGCCGCGCGCCCTGGACGCTCTCGCCGAGGCCGGTGTGACCGTCCACGGCGACGAGCGCGTCCTGCCGTACGCCGACGGCTCCAAGGCCACCGTCGTCCCGGCCACCCCGGACGACTGGGAGACCGAGTACCTCTCGTACGACATCGCCGCCGCCGTGGTCGAATCGCTGGACGCCGCCGTCGCCCACATCCGGCTCTGGACCTCCGGTCACACCGAGGCGATCGTCACCACCTCGCAGGCCGCCGCCCGCCGGTTCACCCAACTGGTGGATTCCACGACAGTCGCCGTGAACGCCTCCACCCGGTTCACCGACGGCGGCCAGTTCGGCTTCGGCGCCGAGATCGGCATCTCGACCCAGAAGCTCCACGCCCGCGGCCCCATGGGCCTGCCGGAACTCACCTCGACCAAGTACATCGTCACCGGCGACGGTCACATCCGGTAACCGCCCCGCCCGGCCCGCCTTCGGGCCGCCCCGCCCGGCAGGGGGAGGTTGCGCACTCTCCCTGCCGAACGGTCCCGTCCGGGTCTACCCTGAGACACGTGCCGGACGACGTGGGGGGCAGGCCGTTCCCGGACGGCTGGGAGCCCGACGACGACCGCGGAGGCGCCGACGAGGAATTCGCCTCCGTGGTGTTCGACGAGGACTTCGTACGGGCCGCCGAGATCCACGAACCGTCCGCGGTCGAGCGGCTCGTCGCCGCCGCCCAGGCCCGCGCCGACGCGGACGCCGCCGGGACACGAGGCGGCTCCCCGCCCGACGACGACCCGTACGGCCCCGACCGTCACACGCGCGACGACCACGACGACGACTTCGAGCCGTACGACCCCGACGACCCCCAGGACCCGTACGGCCCCTACGGCGGCGCCCTCCGCCCGTACCGTCCGTCCAATCGCTGGTACCGCCCCGTCGCGTGGCTCGTCGCTCTCCTGATGGGCCTCGGCATGGTCGCCCTCGCCTTCTCCGCCGTGTACCGCGGCTCATCCGGTGACCGTGACGACCAGATCCCCACCCCGGCCAGCACCGACATCGCCCCGGACTCCATCACCACCCCACCAGTCCCCACAGCCCCCTGACCCTCGGGCTCCCCCCCCGCCCCCCGCCCCCTCCCCGCCCCTGTCCCGGCGGCCCCCCCGCCCCGCCCGGCCCTGCCCCCGGTCCCGGCGGCCCCGCACTTCCTGCCCCCGGCCGCGCCCTAACTCGGGGCTCCGCGTGCCCGCACGTCCTGACCCCCGCCCCGGCCGTCCCTACAGCCCTCTGGCCCCGCTCTCCCACCACGTCCGCCAGTGCCCGCGCCCTGAGCCCCGGCCACGGCGTCCCCGCGAGCCCATCCCCGGCCCCGGGAGTCCTCGCGGCCTCTGTCCTCACGATGTCGGTGGCCCGCAGAGCCCTTGTCGCCGGTCAGGCCCGCCTGCACCCAGCCCTGCCTACCCCTCTCGTCCCGGAGGCTTCGCGCCCCCTGTCCCACCGGTCCCACGCCTCGCGCCCGGCTGGTTCACGGCCGCCGCGGACCGCCCACTCGGCACCCGCCGAGGCGTTTACCGCACCCCCCACCGACCCACCCTGAAGGTATGGCAGGGAGTGCCGACCCGCCCGAGGGGACGCCCGACGGCACACCGGAGGGGTTCCCCGGCAGGAGCGAGGACGAATACCGGCCCGTCGTCTTCGACGAGTCCTTCGTTCGCGCTGCCCGCCTCCAGGAACTGTCCGCCCAGGAACGCATGAGCGACGACGACACCCCCGCCGTCCGCGACCGCCCCGGCCCCGACCACGGCGATCCCGCCCGGGCCCTCGACCGCGACGCCGCCTACGAGTACGCCTACGACCTCGACCGCCGCCACCACTGGCTCCCGGCCCGGCGGCGCGTCCACGGTCCGCGCCTCGGGGCCCTCATCCTCGTGCTGCTCGTCGCGACGGTCTTCGCCGCCGCCATCCACCTCGGCACCCGCTACCCGTACCAACCACCTCCCGACCTGCGAACCGAACCCCTGCGCGTCACCCTCGTCGCCCTGGCACCGACCGGGCCCGTACCCGGGGGCCGCCCCGGCGACCTCTACGCCCGGAGCCCCGCCGACCAGTACCGCCCCGGTGCCGCCGGTATCACCCTGCCGCCCGCCCGGCGCACCGCCCACTTCTCCCAGGGGCAGGTCATGACCGCCCTGACCATCGCGAAGGACTTCCTCTTCCGGTCTTCGCTCGACCCCGACACCCTCACCGGCGACAGCACCCGGCCCGTCCGGCTGCTCATCGATCCCGACCAGCTCGCCCAGTTCGACGCGAGCGTCGAGTCCCCGGCCGCCGACGGCCGCCACGCCACGGGCGGCTGGCTCGTCCGGTTCGACCCGGCCCACGCGACCCTCGCCGACCCCGGCGTCCGCGTCCGAGGCACCCTCCAGGTGACCGAGACGTCCGCCGACGTCCTGGAGGTCACGTCGGACCACACCTTCGCCTACGCGCTGCGCCCGCCGGGCCCGGGCACCGACCCGGACGACGCCTCGCTGTTCACCGTCCGCCGTGAACTGCGCCTCCGCTTCGACCGTGACGACCTGCGCATGCACCGCGCCGAGCTGGTCACCAGCCAGCTCCAGGCCGGTCCCATGGACTGCTCCGCCGACCTCTCCGGAGCCCTACGGCCTCTTCTGGCCGGCGAACGCCCCACGACGACCGCCCCGCCGGTCACCGACCCCTACGCACCCACCCCGGCGACGGCGACGGCGACCCGACTCTGCGCCACCCTGTCCCCGAACAGTCAGCCCTCCCCTCCGTAGCCACCACTCCTCCCAGGCGGGCAGCAGCTCACCGCAGGTCGGAAGGAAGCGCGCCCGTAACGCCCGGGAAGATCACCGCAAGACGTTCTGGGAGGATCACCACAAGACACGACTCAGCCGGACCGAACCGAGTCCCGGGGCCACAGGGGTGCTGCCCGGCGGCACCTCAGCGCCCCCGCCCCCGGCCCCCACGCATCGCCTGGCGGGGCCAATCCGCGCATCGCCCTGGAAGTGCCAACCCGCGTATCGTCCTGGCGGGGTGAGCCCGCGCCGCGACGGGCTCATGCCCAAGCTCGGCCGCGCCCAGTTCCAGCCCAGGCGCCGAGCCGCGCGCCCGGCCCAGGGGACCAAGCCGTGCTGGCTCTGCCCGGGCCCGGCACAGGTCCAAGCGGGCGCCCAAGCCCGGGGCACGCACTCCGCCCGCAGCGGGCTCCGGCGGCCGGTCCTCCACCGAACCACGCCCCGCCCCCGGCCTGGGACCAGGCCCAGCCGCCCTTCCAAGCCCAGCCGGGCCCAAGCCAAGCCCGAGGCCCAAGCCAGGCTCAACACCAGGGCTCAGAGGCCCGGCCGCCCGCAGTCCCAGCCGGGCTCGGGCCCAGTCCTGGCCCGGGCGGCCGACCTCCGGCCCAGGACGCGGCCGACGTGGCAGCGGGGGCGATCAGGTTGTGCCCGGGCCGCCGGACTTCTCGTCGCCGCCCGGAGCCGAGCGGCCCCCCGGCGTGCCGGTGAACTTCTCGAAGAGCTTGCCGCCCAGGTCACCGGCGCCACCGGCTATGTCGCCGACCAGCTTCATCAGCGGATCCTTGCTCGCGCGCACCGTGTCCGCGTAGTGGCTCGCCGACTCGCGGAAAGAGTCCGTGACGGACGTGTCCTTGTCGTCCGACCGCCGCGGGTAGTGGCCGTCCATGATCCGCTGGTAGTCGCGGCTCTCCGCCCACTTCTTCAGCTCGGCCGCCCGCACCGTCGTGAACGGGTGCGAACGCGGCAGCACGTTCAGGATCTTCAGCACGGAGTCGCGCAGGTCGCCGGACTCCTCGTACTCCTCCGCCTGCGCGAGGAACGCGTCCACGTTCATCTCGTGCAGGTGGTGCCCGCCCGCCAGCTTCATCAGGCCCCGCATCGACGCCTGGAGGTCCTGGCCGACCAGCAGCCCGGCCCGGTCCGCCGACAGCTCCGACTTGCGGAACCACTCCCGCAGCGCCGTGACGATCGCCATGACCGCCACATTGCCGAGCGGGACCCACGCCACCTTCAGCGCCAGGTTGGTGAGGAACAGCAGCACCGTCCGGTACACGGAGTGGCCCGAGAGGGCGTGCCCCACCTCGTGGCCGACGACGGCCCGCATCTCCTCCTCGTCCAGCAGCTCCACCAGCCCGGTGGTGACCACGATGATCGGCTCGTCCAGGCCGATGCACATCGCGTTGGGCTTGGGGTCCTGCGTGACGTACATCGACGGGACCTTCTCCAGGTCGAGGATGTAGCAGGCGTCCCGCAGCATGTCGTGGAGGTGGGCGAACTGCGCGTCGCTCACCCGCACGGAGTCGGAGAGGTACAGCAGGCGCAGGCTGCGCTCGGGCAGCAGCCCGCTCAGCGCCTTGAACACCGTGTCGAAGCCGCTGAGCTTGCGCAGGGCGACGAGCGCGGAACGGTCCGCGGGATGCTCGTAGGCGCGGGAGGAGATGCCGGGAAAGCGCCGGCGCGCACGGCTGGGCACGTTCTCACGGCCGGTCTCTGTCATGGTTGCCCCCATTTTCGTACGAGATGTGACTCGTCCCCCTGACAGACCTCAGCGTAGGCGGTGCTTCGAAAACCCGCCGAGGCTGTGGATAACGGCCTGTGGACAACGGCCAGTGTCAAGACAACGCCTGAGTCGGCGTGAGGGTGCCCGGACCGCCCGCATACGATGTGCGCGAAGTCTCCGCTCCGACTCCGATGGATAGGTCCCGCAGAAGATGAGCAGCCTCCACACCGCCGCCGCCCACCTGGTCACGCTGGCCGAGGGCTCCGAGCACCACGGCAACCACGAAAGCCTCAACCCGTACGTCACCGGTGGCGGCGCCCTCATCGCGCTCCTCCTCCTGCTCTGGATCACCACCCGCTTCAACCGCGACCGCTGAGCCGGCGACCGCCGGGACCGGGCCGTATCGCCGTGCCGTTAGGCTCTGCACGCATGGGAGAGCAGGAAGTGCCGAGAAGTCCCGGCAAGCGCCGCCTGGGCGTGATGGGTGGGACGTTCGACCCGATCCACCACGGACACCTGGTGGCCGCCAGTGAGGTGGCCGCCCTGTTCCACCTGGACGAGGTGGTGTTCGTGCCGACCGGGCAGCCCTGGCAGAAGAGTCACAAGACGGTGTCCCCGGCCGAGGACCGCTACCTCATGACGGTCATCGCCACGGCGTCGAACCCGCAGTTCTCGGTCAGTCGCATCGACATCGACCGCGCGGGCCCCACGTACACCATCGACACCCTCCGGGACCTGCGCGCTCTCAACCCGGACACGGATCTGTTCTTCATCACCGGCGCCGACGCGCTGTCGCAGATCATGCCCGGCTGGCGCAACGCCGAGGAGCTCTTCTCGCTCGCCCACTTCATCGGGGTCACCCGCCCCGGCCACGACCTGTCGGACGACGGCCTGCCCAAGGGCGGCGTGTCCCTGGTCGAGGTGCCCGCGCTCGCCATCTCGTCGTCGGACTGCCGCGAGCGGGTGGCGCAGGGCGATCCCGTCTGGTATCTCGTGCCGGACGGTGTGGTCCGCTACATCGACAAGCGTCAGTTGTACCGGGGCCAGTGAGCTACGGAGAGGGGCACCGGTGAACGACCAGAACAGCCAGTACGACCCGTACTACCCGCCGCAGCCGCAGATCGTCGGCTACGACGAGTACGGGCAGCCGGTGTACCAGCAGGTCCAGCAGACCCAGCAGCCGCTCCCGTCCCAGCAGCCTCAGGCGTCCGAGGAGCAGGGCTACGGATACGGCTACGACCCGTACGCGCAGGCGGCCCAGCCGTACCCGGAGCCCCAGCCGTACCCCCAGGACCAGCGGTACCAGGGCTACGAGGAGCGGGCGCAGGGGCAGGGCCAGCAGGGCTACGGCGGGTACGACCCGTACGGCTCCCAGCAGTGGCAGACCCCGCAGAACCCGCCTACGCCTCAGGCCCCGCAGCCACCCCAGGCCGCGCAGTTCCCGTACGCCTCCCAGGTCCCGCAGCCCCCCGCCGCCCGGTCGTCGTCGGCCCAGCCCGCCCCGTCCACCAGCCCCGGCCAGGTGGCCGCGCCCGCGGGCGTACCCGAGCAGCGCCGCCCCGCGCCCGACGCCGACGGTTCCACCGAGCCGCCCGCGGAGCGCCCGGCCCCCGATGCCCCGCGCACCGGCCGTCGCGCCGCCGCCGGCGACCGCCGCACCGCCCCCAGTGACCGCCCGGACCCCCGTGACAGCCGGGACTCCGGAGACGCCAAGGGAACCCGGGAAGAGCGGGACACGAGTGACGGCGGGGACTACCGGACCGAGCAGTTCGCCTTCGTCGACGAGTCCAACGAGGAGTCCGAGGACGTCATCGACTGGCTCAAGTTCACCGAGAGCCGCTCCGAGCGCCGCGAGGAGGCCAAGCGGCGCGGCCGCAACCGGATCGTCGCCCTGTGCGTCGTCCTCGCCCTTGCCCTCGTCGGTGGTGTCGGCTACCTCTGGTACGCGGGCCTGCTCCCCGGCTTGTCCAAGGAGGACGCCCAGCAGGGCACGGCCACGGCGACCGGCCCGCAGAAGCGTGACGTGATCGTCCTGCACCTGCACAACACCAAGGACGAGGCCACGTCCACGGCCCTCCTGGTGGACAACGCCACCACGAAGCAGGGCACCACCGTCCTGCTGCCGAACGCCCTCGCCGTCACGAACGACGACGGGACCACCACCACCCTCGGCAAGTCCGTCGACGACGACGGCTCCTCCGGCACCCGCGAGGCTATCGGCGCCCTCCTCGGCACGAAGATCACCGGCACGTGGCGGCTCGACACGCCCTACCTGGAGAACCTGGTCGAACTCGTCGGAGGCATCGACCTCACCACCGACGCCGAGGTGCCCGCCGCCAAGGAGGGCGAGGACCCCGTCGTGCGGAAGGGTGAGAACCAGACGCTCGACGGGCGCATGGCCGTCGCCTACGCCACGTACCGCGGGCCGGGCGAGTCCGAGACCGCCCAGCTCCAGCGGTTCGGCCAGGTCGTGCACGGGGTGCTCCGCAAGATGTCTGACGACCCCGAGAACGCCACCGTGACGGTCCGGTCCCTGGCGCAGATCCTCGACCCGTCGCTCCCCGAGAAGGACCTCGGCGCCTCGCTGGCCAAACTCGCCGAGCACGCCAGGACCGGGGCGTACAAGACCGCGCTGCTGCCCGTGCAGGGCGACGGGCGGCTCACCGAGGACGCCACCCGCAGCGTGGTGAAGGACATCCTGGGCGGCTCCGTCAGCCCTCCCGAGCCGGGCTCCGTGGTCCGGGTCGGCGTCCGCAACGCCAGCGGTGACGACGACGCCACGGAAACGGCTCGGATCGTTCTGGTCAACGGCGGATACGCCGTGATCGACGGCGGCAGGGCCGACGGCACGGAGAGCACCTCCGAGGTCGTCTACGCCGACGCGGCGCAGAAGGCCAAGGCGGAGGAGGTCGCCAAGACGCTCGGGCTCCCCGCGCGCGCCGTCCGCAAGGGCGAGGCCTCCGCGAACGCCGAAGTCACCGTCATCCTGGGCAAGGACTACAAGGCCGAGTGATGGTTTGCCGGGCTGTCGGCGGCACGTGAGACCCTTGAGGTGTCCTTGACCGCCGACGAAAGCCTGCTTGTGACCGCCACCTCCCGATCCATCGAGCTCGTCAACGCCGCCGCCCAGGCGGCCGCCGACCGGCTCGCGCACGACATCATCGCGTACGACGTCAGTGACGTGCTGTCGATCACCGACGCCTTCCTGCTCGCCTCCGCGCCCAACGACCGCCAGGTCAAGTCCATCGTGGACGAGATCGAGGAGCGGCTGAACAAGGAGCTGGGCGCCAAGCCGGTCCGCCGTGAGGGCGACCGCGAGGCCCGCTGGGTCCTCCTCGACTACGTGGACATCGTCGTCCACGTCCAGCACAGCGAGGAGCGCGTCTTCTACGCGCTGGAGCGGCTCTGGAAGGACTGCCCCGAGCTGCCGCTGCCCGAGGACGCCGTGAAGACCCGCGGCAAGGCCGCGGAGCACGCCGCGCTCACCGGCGCCGACGGAGCCGACGGCTTCGGCCCCGACGGCCTGCCCGGCGACGGAACGGACGGTGAGCTGCGCTGAGCGCCACCAAGGGCGGCAGGGGCCGCCGCATCGTCCTCTGGCGCCACGGCCAGACCTCCTGGAACCTGGAGCGCCGCTTCCAGGGCAGCACCGACATCGAGCTGACCGAGACGGGCCTCGCCCAGGCCCGCCGGGCCGCCCGGCTGCTCGCCGCCCTCAGGCCGGACGCGATCATCGCCTCCGACCTGAAGCGGGCCGCGGCCACGGCGGCCGAGCTCGCCGCGATCACGGGGCACCAGGTCAGCCATGACGCCGCGCTCCGGGAGACGTACGCGGGCGTCTGGCAGGGCCTGACCCACGAGGAGATCCTCGCCCGCCACGGCGACGAGTACCGCGCGTGGAAGCGGGGCGAGCCCGTACGGCGGGGCGGCGGCGAGCTGGAGACCGAGGTCGCCGACCGGGCGGCGCCCCTCGTGCTGGAGCACGTCGGGAAGCTGCCCGAGGACGGCACGCTCGTCGTGGTCAGCCACGGCGGCACGATCCGCACCACGATCGGCCGGCTCCTCGGCCTCGACCCGCACCACTGGGAGAGCTTCGGCGGTCTGTCCAACTGCTGCTGGTCGGTCCTGGGAGAGGGCGCGCGGGGCTGGCGGCTGCTGGAGCACAACGCCGGCACGCTCCCCGAGCCGGTCCTCGGCGACGACGACTGACCCGGATTTCACTTTCGGGCAGGTGACAGGCTAAAGTTCTTCTTGTTCGCAGCGCGGAGCGCGAAGAACACGAGGGGCTATAGCTCAGTTGGTAGAGCGCTTGCATGGCATGCAAGAGGTCAGGAGTTCAATTCTCCTTAGCTCCACAGTCAGGAATCCCGTCCCCGGCAGGGGGCGGGATTTCTTCGTACGGGCTCCTGTCCCTCCGCCTTCCCCGGTCCCTGCCGGCACTCTCCGGAGCTTCGCGGGACGGACGCCGTGCCTCTCACCTGACGTCGCTGCCGCCCCGCCGGGGCCATGGCAGAATCGGACGGCCGGAGGGGGCTACGGACCGGACGGGAGGGAGTGCGCGATGGCCGCCAGCAGATTCGAGGATCCCACCGACCGGCTCGTCACCACACAGGCGCGCACCGGCCTCGTCTGCCGTGCCTGCGGTTCCTCGGACGTCGCCCAGGTGCTCGGTGACAACGGCGGCGTGACCTACGTCTGCACGTCCTGCGGCCACAGCTGGAGCTGATCAATGGGTGCACACAGGCGGAAGTGCGACTGGTGCGGCAGTGGCACGCCGATCGTCCGCGACATGGAACCGGTCAACCCGGAGTACCAGTACTGGTGCGAGGAGTGCGCGCGGGCGCTGATCATAAAAGGCGACCCCATCGAGACGTACCGCGAGCTCGAAGGGGAGCCGATCTACGGGCGCCTGCTCGACGAGCACTGCACCCTCAAGCGCTTCTACTCGTTCGCGACGGCCTGAGCCCGTCCCTCAAGCCGTCTGCCCCTCAAGCCGTCCGCCCCTTCAAGCCGTCCGCCTCTCAAGCCGTCGGCCTCTCAAGTCGTCCTCCACCGGCCCGCGTCCGCGCGGTCCACACGGCGAACACGCCCAACAGGGCAAGACCCAGCAGCGTGTAGAGACCGGAGGCGAGCATCTGCCAGCCGTTCTGGTGCAGTTCGAGCCGTACCGGCGCGGGGGCGTGCGGCACCCACCACAGGGCGAACGACCCGAACACCAGCGCCGTCCCGGCCGTCCACGCGGGGTGGACGCGCGTGGCGAGCAGGATCAGCGCCGGCACGCACCACACCCAGTGGTGCGACCACGAGATCGGGCTCACCAGCAGCGCCGTCACCGCGCACGCCACCACCGCCACCGGCCGGTCGCCGCGCAGCGCCGCCAGCGCCGCCACGCAGACCCCGGTGAGCCCCACGACGGCCGCCGCGACCACCCACCACACCCCCGGGTCCGTCGTGTGCAGCAGCCGCGCCAGCACCCCGCTGAGCGACTGGTTGGCCGTCTCCTCGGTGCGGCCGACCCGACCCGTCTCGAAGATCATCTCGGTCCAGAAGCGGCGCGAGTCGTACGGGAGGACCACCGCCGACGCGACCGTCACCACCAGGAACGCCGTCGTCGCCCGCACCGCCCGGCGCAGCCACTCGTTCCACCACGGCGCGAAACCGTCGCTCCGCGCGCGTAGGACCCCCACAACGAACAGCAGCACCACGAAGAGCCCCGGTGTGAGCTTCACCGCGGTGGCGATCCCTATGCCCACCCCGACCCAGCGGCTGTCCGCCCGCCGCGTCAGGTCCCACAGCACCGCGACCGCCATCAGCAGATTGATCTGCCCGTACCGGAACGTCTGCCACACCGGCTCGCACCACACGAGGACCGCCGCCAGCCACAGAGCCGCCCCCGGCCGCGTCCAGAACGCCCCGCCCCGGCGCAGGGCGTCCGGCCCGTGCGACACCACCAGCCGCAGCGACAGATGCGTCAGCGCGACCAGCAGCAGCAGGTTCCCCAGCGTCGCGAGCGCCCGCATCTCGGACACGCCGACCAGCGTCAGCGGCGTGAACAGCAGCGCGGCGAACGGCGGATACGTCATCGGCAGGTTCGCCGACGTGGCCCGCATCGCGTACAGGTCCCCGCCCGCCAGGGCCGTCGCCCCCTCGGCGCGGTACACCGACAGGTCGAGCATCGTCACATGCGCGGCCCGCTGCGCCGCCCAGAAGGCGACGAACGACAGCAGGCAGGTGCCCAGAGCGGCCAGCGGCAGGCTCCGGACGCGGGTTCGTGCGGTCACGGTCGCGGTCACATGCGCCGACGCTACCCGCCCGGAGAGCTCCCCGGTCGGGGGTGTGGACAACCGATTTGGTGAACCACCGGGGGGACCGTGTAATGTTCTCTGTGTCGCCGCGAGGGAAGCCCGCCAGGGAAGCCGAGCAGGACGGCACACCGCAAGGGGCTATAGCTCAGTTGGTAGAGCGCTTGCATGGCATGCAAGAGGTCAGGAGTTCAATTCTCCTTAGCTCCACAGCCCGAGAAGGCGGGCCATCCGATAGGATGGCCCGCCTTCCTCATGTCCGGGCTCAACCCCGGCCGCTGCCCAGCGCCTTGCGGTTCGAGGTCGGCAGCGCCGGACGCTCCCTCGGCGCACCCGCCTGCTCCAGGCGCAGCGCCAGCGCGGGACACCGGCGTACGGCCCGCTGCGCGGCGCCCCGCAGATGCGTCGGCACCGACGCCTCGGCGAGCACCGGGAAACCGTCCGCGCCCATGCGGATCAGCTCCGGCACGATGTCCGCGCACAGTCCGTGCCCCTGGCACAGCGTCCAGTCCACGGCCAGCCGCTCACCGCTCGGGATCGACTCCTCGGCGTTCTCGTAACCGGGCGAGGGCAGCGGCAGGACACCCGTCGTCGGGCGGCCGCACCCCCCGTCCAGGACATGCGCCGCCAGATCGTCCGTGAACGCCGACAGCGTGGACGAGAAGAACCGGGCCGAGCCGTCGGGGTGCTTGCACGCGCCGCGGCCCTTCACGGCCTGTACGACCTCGCGCAGCGCCTCCAGCGCCGCCGGGCCGCCGCCGCCCAGCACGTCCGACAGGCCGCCCGCCGCGGCGGGCAGGCCCAGGCGGCACGGACCGCACTGCCCGGCCGTCTCCGCGGCCAGCCAGTTCGCCACCCGCTGCGCCTCGCCCAGCGGGCAGGTCTCCGGGCCGATCGGGAGGATCGCCCCCGCGCCCAGGGAGCCGCCCACGGCGGCCAGGGAGGCGCGCGACACGACCGCGTTGTGCACGGCGGCCGAGTCGATCCAGTTGCCGTGGTAGCCGCCCGTGAGCACGCCCTGCGGCACCGGCGGCGCGCCGGCCAGCTGGAGCACGTACCGCAGCGGGACGCCCGTCGGGACCTCCACCACCATCGGCCTGGCGACGGCCCCGGACAGCGTCAGCAGCACCGTCCCCGGCTCGCCCTCCAGACCGGCGTTCGCGTACCGGGAGGCGCCGATCCGGGCGGCCACGGCGAGCTGCGCGAACGTCTCCGCGTTCGACAGCAGGGTCGGGGCGCCGCCCACGCCCGTCTCGGAGGCGCGCTCGCGGCGGCCCGGCGGCAGGGCGGGGCCGCCGCCGATGGCGCGGATCACCGACGACGCCTCACCCGACACCATCCGCTCCGGCGTACGCACCACCCGCGCGCGCAGCTGCTGCCCGCGCCGGTCGGACAGACCGCGCTCGGCGAGCGCCGCCCGGATGGATATCTCCGTCGAGTTGCGGGTCACGGCGACGACCAGCGTGCGGGCGCCGAGCGCCTCGGCCGCCAGCAGGGCGCCGTCGAGGATGAGGTGCGGGGCGCGGTTGAGGAGAACCGTGTCCTTGCGGCAGGCGGGCTCGCCCTCGCTGCCGTTGACGACGACGACCGGCCGCACCCCGCGGCGTATCGCCGCCTCGGCGACGGCGCGCAGCTTCCGCGCGAACGGGAAACCGGCGCCTCCCCGGCCGCGCAGGGCGATCTCGTCGGCGAGCCGGGCCAGCCGCTCCCCGCCCATCGGCTCCAGAGGCCCGTGGACCTTCAGGTGCATGGCCAGGTCCAGCCGCTCGGTCAGGTCGAAGCCCTGGGTGAGCTGGGGGAGGCCGACGACACGGACCTCGGGGACGTCGGGCAGAGGGGCGTTCACGGGCGTTCTCCTGCCGGTGCGGTCCACGGCTCCCCGGCGGGCGGGCGGGCCGGGCCGGGCGTCGGCCCGGTGCTGGTGCCGTACGAGGACGGCGGCGGTGCGGGGTCGTACGCGGGGGGTGGTGGAGCGGTGCCGAACGGGGACTGCGGTGGCGCCGTGTCGTACGAGGACGGCGGCTCGGGGCTCTCGTACGGGGACGGCATGGGGGACGGGGCGGCGGACGGCGGTTCGGGGGCCGCGGGGGGCGGGGCGTACGCGCGCGGGGCGGGGGGCGGCGGCGACGGGGTGGGCCAGTGGCCGGAGCGGACCGACGGCTCCTCCGTGACCGTCGGCAGCTCCTCCGTCATGGGCACCCGCTCGGCGTACGGGGCTTCCCCGCGCCCCGGACCGGCCGCCGCACCCCCGCTGCCCGCGCCTCCGAGGCCCGTACCGCCGCCCAGCGACACGGCGCGGTACCCGGCGGACAGTCCCGCGCCCGCACCGGTCGGCCGCCGGGGACGGTCTCTCGGCAACGGCGGGACCTCCGGGGCGGCCCGGTCGGCATCGGCGCGGCGCGGCGGCTCGAAGCGGGACTCCTGCTCGTACGGGTGCGGGCGCGGCGCCTCGGCGGCGCCGTACGCGCCCGGCAGCGGCGCCGACGACAGGTTGCGGCGGGCCCGCCGGGGCCCCCTGCGCACCGCGCCGAACGGGGCGGCGACGGCACCGCCCGGGACGGGCCCCAGCAGGTTCGTGACTCGCTCGGCCAGCTCCCGCTGCACCCGCGTCGGCAGCAGCCGCACGGACACGGCGGCGGCGACCGCCGCCAGCGACAGCCCGTACAGGACGACGACCCAGGAGGCCGCCGGACGGCCCGCGTACAGACCGTGGATCAGTGCCGCGCACCACGCCGGGTACGCGAGCATGTGCAGAGGCCGCCAGCGGGCGGCGATCGCGCCGCGGCCCGCCAGCGTGCTGCGCAGCGCGCCGGTCGAGGCGACGGCCACCATCAGCAGACCGGCCAGCGAGCCGAAGCCGATGAGGCCCGCGGAGCCGGAAACGCCGAGCCCGAACGGTATGAGGGCGCCGATGAGTTCGACGTGCCCGAGGGACACCTTGACGGTGCCGTGCAGCAGCAGGAAGCCCAGCGACGCGACGGCCGTCCCGCGGTGGACGGCCTGGGCGAGCAGACGCTGGCGGGGGGTCAGGAGAAGGCGGTCCGTCGCGACCAGCGCCCAGGCGACGGACGCCGTCAGCGAGACCAGGGACAGAACACCGGTTCCGAAATCCAGGAACTCGCGGAAACCGTCGCTTCCGCCAATGACCGGAAGGGGAAGGAGCACAAGGGCGGCCACGTACAAGCCGCCCTGTACCGGACGGCTCAGGCCCGCCTTGTCGGCGGGGGAAGAACGGATCTTGCGATGAGGGGTCATGGGCGACTCCGAATGGTGCGGATGAGGTCCCGTTGGCGCATGCTATGGCCGCTCATACCGGTGAGTACGCCGTTTGAGGGTTTACTGAGACGACTGGCCGACAACTGACTCGGGGGTTGCCCAGGAACGCGCCGATACGCCGAGTAACCGGGTACACGCGCGTAGCGCGACGGTTACGCGACTGGCCGTGTCCGGGTGGCGGGACGCTCGATGCGCCGTACGGGGGCGCTGCTGTACCCTGACGCCATGCGTGCCGTACGCCTTCTGCTTAGCGAGCCGCGCTGATCAGTGCCGGCGGATGAGAAATCCGCTCGGAATCGGCGCGGCGTCCCCTCCTGTGCGAGGGGTTTTTTCATTTCGCCGCGCTGACGGAATCGGGGCGCGGTGGCGGCAGCGACGCAGAGACGATCGATGGAGCTTCAGAGGATCATGACCGAGACGAATTCGGCTGCCGAGACGGCGGCCCCGCATCGTTATACGGCGGCCATGGCGGCCGACATCGAGGCACGCTGGCAGGACTTCTGGGACGCCGACGGCACTTACGCGGCGCCGAACCCGAGCGGCGATCTGGCGGGCGACCCGGAGCTGGCCGCCCGGCCCAAGAAGTTCATCATGGACATGTTCCCGTACCCGTCCGGTGCCGGCCTGCACGTCGGCCACCCGCTGGGGTACATCGCCACCGACGTGTACGCCCGGTACCAGCGCATGACCGGCCACAACGTCCTGCACACCCTGGGCTTCGACGCCTTCGGGCTGCCCGCCGAGCAGTACGCCGTGCAGACCGGCACGCACCCGCGGGTGTCGACCGAGGCGAACATGGAGAACATGAAGGCCCAGCTGCGCCGGCTGGGCCTGGGCCACGACAAGCGCCGGTCGTTCGCCACGATCGACCCGGACTACTACAAGTGGACCCAGTGGATCTTCCTGCAGATCTTCAACTCCTGGTACGACGAGGAGGCGAGGAAGGCCCGCCCGATCGCCGAGCTGGTCGCCCAGTTCGAGAGCGGTGAGCGCGCCGTACCGGGCACCACGCGCGCGTGGGGCGAGCTGACCGCGCCCGAGCGGGCCGACGTGCTGAGCCAGTACCGCCTGGCGTACGCCTCCGACGCGCCGGTCAACTGGTGCCCCGGTCTGGGCACCGTCCTGGCCAATGAAGAGGTGACCGCCGACGGCCGCTCCGAGCGCGGCAACTTCCCGGTCTTCAAGGCGAAGCTGCGCCAGTGGAACATGCGCATCACGGCCTACGCGGACCGCCTGCTGGAGGACCTGGACGCGCTGGACTGGCCCGAGGCCATCAAGCTGCAGCAGCGCAACTGGATCGGCCGTTCCGAGGGCGCCCGCGTGGACTTCCCCGTCGGCGACGACGCGATCACCGTCTTCACCACCCGCCCGGACACGCTGTTCGGCGCCACGTACATGGTGCTGGCCCCGGAGCACGACCTGGTCGACAAGATCGTCCCGGACGCGTGGCCGGCCGGTACGCCCGCGCTGTGGACGGGCGGGCACGCCACCCCGGCGCTGGCCGTCGACGCCTACCGCAAGCAGGCCGCCACCAAGTCCGACGTGGAGCGGCAGGCCGACGCCAAGGAGAAGACCGGCGTCTTCACCGGCGCCCACGCCGTCAACCCGGTCAGCGGCGAACGCGTCCCGGTCTTCATCGCCGACTACGTGCTGATGGGCTACGGCACGGGCGCCATCATGGCCGTCCCGGCCCACGACAACCGCGACTTCGCCTTCGCCCGCGCCTTCGACCTGCCCATGCGCTGTGTCGTCGAGCCGAGCGACGACCGCGGCACGGACCCGGCCGCCTGGGACGACGCGTTCGACTCGTACGACGCCAAGATCATCGCGTCGGCCAACGACGACGTGTCCCTGGACGGGCTGGGCGTCGTCGAGGCCAAGGCGGAGATCACCCGCTGGCTGGAGTCCCGCGGCATCGGCGAGGGTACCGTCAACTTCCGCCTGCGCGATTGGCTGTTCAGCCGCCAGCGGTACTGGGGCGAGCCCTTCCCGATCGTCTACGACGAGGACGGCGTCGCCCACCCGCTGCCCGAGTCGATGCTGCCGCTGGAGCTGCCGGAGGTGGACGACTACGCGCCGCGCACGTTCGACCCGGACGACGCCGACACGCAGCCCGAGACCCCGCTGTCCCGCAACGAGGACTGGGTGAACGTCACCCTGGACCTGGGCGACGGCCCCAAGCGGTACCGCCGCGAGACCAACACCATGCCCAACTGGGCCGGTTCCTGCTGGTACGAGCTGCGCTACCTGGACCCGTACAACAGCGAGCGGCTGGTCGACCCGGAGATCGAGCAGTACTGGATGGGCCCGCGCGACGGCATGCCGCACGGCGGTGTCGACCTGTACGTGGGCGGCGCCGAACACGCCGTGCTGCACCTGCTGTACGCCCGGTTCTGGTCGAAGGTCCTGTACGACCTGGGCCACGTCTCGTCCGCCGAGCCGTTCCACCGGCTGTTCAACCAGGGCATGATCCAGGCGTACGTGTACCGCGACGCGCGCGGCATCGCCGTCCCGGCCGCCGAGGTCGAGGAGCGCGACGGCGCGTTCTGGTACCAGGGCGAGAAGGTCAGCCGCGTCCTGGGCAAGATGGGCAAGTCCCTGAAGAACGCCGTCACCCCGGACGAGATCTGCGCCGAGTACGGCGCCGACACGCTGCGCCTGTACGAGATGGCCATGGGCCCCCTGGACGTGTCCCGCCCCTGGGACACGCGCGCGGTGGTGGGCCAGTACCGGCTGCTGCAGCGGCTGTGGCGCAACATCGTGGACGAGTCGACCGGCGAGGTCACGGTCGTGGACGCCGAGCCGGACGAGGACACCCTGCGTGCCCTGCACAAGGCCGTCGACGGCGTCTCCCAGGACATGGCCGCGATGCGCTTCAACACGGCCATCGCCAAGATCACCGAGCTGAACAACCACCTGACCAAGACCGGTGGCGCGGTGTCCCAGTCGGTCGCCGAGCGGCTGGTGCTGCTGGTCGCGCCGCTGGCCCCGCACATCGCCGAGGAGCTGTGGCGCAAGCTGGGCCACAGCGACTCCGTCGTCCACCAGGACTTCCCGGTCGCCGACCCGGCGTACGTCGTGGACGAGACCGTGACCTGCGTCGTGCAGATCAAGGGCAAGGTCAAGGCGCGGCTGGAGGTCTCCCCGTCCATCACGGACGCGGAGCTGGAGGCGCTGGCCCTGGCGGAGCCGGCGGTCGTCGCGGCTCTGGGCGGCGCGGACATCCGCAAGGTCATCGCCCGCGCGCCGAGGCTGGTGAACATCGTCCCGGCGTGACCGGCCACCGGGTGACGTCATGTGATGTCGTCCCGGATTCGTCCCCTAGGGGCAGGTTGGGGGTTCATCGGAACCCTCAACCTGCCCCTGGGCGTTTACCGTGGAGAGAACACACGACGACGAGGGGACTCCATGACAGCCGCGATCGTGATCCTGGCGCTGCTACTCGTCGCCTTCGTCGCGCTCGGCGTGTACGTCGGCGTCAAGGCGGTCAAGGCTGCCAAGCGCGGTGTCGACCGCACCCTCACCCAGGCCCGGCGCACGGTCGAGGACACGACGCTCCGCGCCAAGACCTACGGCCAGGGCGGAGTCGCCGGTGAGCTGGCACAGCTGCGGCTCTCCCTGCGCACCTCCATGCGGGCCACCCAGGAGGCGCTGGAGGCCGGCGCTCCGGAGGACGCCTCGCTCCAGGAGTCGCTGGAGCTGTTCCGGCGGCTCAGCGCCCATGGGCACGAGCTGGACGAGGAGCTGAAGCGGCTGGAGCGCGACCCCGACAAGACCACGGTCGCGGGGCGGCTGGACGACCTGCGGGAGCGCACACGGCGGATCACGGAATCCGCCGACTCGCTGCGCTGGGCGGCCCGCGACCGGGCGCAGCGGTTCGCGCAGGACGACCTCGACGTGCTCAGCGCACAGATCGACATGGAGGCCGGTGCGCTGCGCCACTGGTCGGAGACGGCCGGCCCCGAGTCGGCGGACCGCGGCGAGCGCCAGGCCGCGGCACCCGAGCAGGACCGCCCGGCGGCCGAGTCGACCGCTTCGCCCGGCCGCGACCGTACGCAGGTGTCGTGGCCCGAGCCGCCCACCGGGCCCACGCCCACCCAGCTCTGGCCCGCCGAGGCGGAGGCGGCCGAGGACGAGAGCGCCGCGACGGACACCCGACGCGGCTCCGGCAGCGCCCCGGCCGACGGCGCCCGCCCGGCCATCACCGCCCGCGACCCGCGCCTCGGCACCGGCTACCCGTGGCAGAAGTCGGCACGGCCCGAGACCACCAACTGACGGGCCGGGTGGGCGCGCGGGCGCTCGCGGTGAACGGGACGCGTGTCGGCTGGGGAGAGGTGTGCGGGGTCGTGCGCTGACCGGAGCGGTGCCGGGACGAGTGCTGCGCTGAGTCTGTGTGCTGACCTGCTGGCCGGGGAGATGCGCTGGGCCGGGCGCGGGTAGGGCGCATCGTGCCCGGTGGGCGCGGCCCGGATCCGGTGCTGACCGTCCTGCCCCGGTGTGCGGACGGTGGGCCCCTGCCGTGTTGACCAGCGGTGAACGGGCCCGGGCTGCCTTCGGGTGCCGCCTGCGGGTAACCTCCCGGTCATGTCCCGCCATGTCGCGATCGTCACCGATTCCACGGCCTACCTGCCGCCGCAGACGATGGAGCGGCACGGTATCAGCGCGGTACCGCTGACGGTCGTCCTCGGAGACCAGGCTCTGGAAGAGGGCACCGAGATCTCGGCCCGCTCCCTCGCCCAGGCCCTTCAGAAGCGCCGCTCGGTCACCACGTCCCGGCCCAGCCCGGAGATGTTCGCCGCGCGCTACCGCGAGATCGCGGAGGGCGGTGCCACCGGGATCGTCTCGCTGCACCTGTCGGCGGAGCTGTCCGGAACCTACGAGGCGGCGCTGCTGGCGGCGCGCGAGGCGCCCGTGCCGGTGCGGGTCGTGGACACGGGCATGATCGCCATGGCGCTGGGGTTCTGCGCCGTCGCCGCCGCCGAGGCCGCAGAGGCAGGCTGCGGCCTGGACGAGGTGGTGGCGGCGGCCGAGAAACGTGCCTCCGGCACCTCCGCGTACTTCTACGTGGACACCCTCGACTACCTCCGGCGCGGTGGGCGCATCGGCGCGGCCCGGGCCCTCCTCGGCTCGGCACTGGCGGTCAAGCCCCTGCTGGAGCTGAGCGGCGGGCGTATCGAGCCGAGGGAGAAGGTGCGCACCGCGTCGAAGGCCATCGCCCGGCTCGAGGAGATCGCAGTCGAGCGGGCGGGCAGGGCGCCCGTCGATATCGCCGTGCACCACCTTGCCGCCGCAGAGCGGGCGGACACGCTGGCCGAGCATCTGCGCGACCGGGTCCCGGGCCTGGCCGAGCTGCATGTCAGCGAGGTCGGCGCGGTGATCGGCGCACACACGGGTCCGGGGCTGCTGGGAGTAGTCGTCTCACAGCGCTGAATCCAGTCGTTTCACCCCTCCGGGCGACGGGGTTTTCCACAACTGCCGGGTTATCCACGGAAATCGGCAGAGCTCACCGCGATCGCACGGATGTGTCTACCGTCGATGGCATGACGACACGAACACACTCCGTGACCACCGCCGACGCGACGGACGCGTCCCGCGTACCCGGCGCAGCCCTCCCGGCCCAGCTTCACACCGCACCTCATGCCTCTCGCGCACCTCTCGCGTCGGGTGCACCTGTCACGCCTCTCGCGCCGCAGGCTTCGACCGAATCACTCACACCCCACGCACCCGGTACGCCTCTCATGTCCCAAGAACCCGGCACGCCCCTCACATCCCGCGCACCTGGCACACCTCTCATGGCCCGGCCGCCCGGTGCACCTCTGGGCTCCCGGCGGCCCGGTGCGACGAGCGGTCCGGGGCGGGCCCGTGACTCGGACAGCCGGACGCGTGGTCGCGCGGGCGGAAGGCCCCGTGGTCGGCACCGCGCGGGCGGCTCGGACGCCCGGGCCGCCGTGCCACCCGCGTCGGCCCTCAGGAGCAGGGCCGACGCGCTGATGGCGGGCACCGACCCGCCGCCGCGCCCGTGCGAGGTGCCACCGCCGCCCGCCGAGGCGTCCGCACCGCCGCAGGTGCCCTGCCCGGCCGCGCCGAGCGTGCGCGGCGGTGAGCGGTGGAGGGCCGCGCTGCGGGACCGGTTACCCGTGTGGGTACAGGTCAGGTGCGGGCTCGAACGCCGGACGCTGGCAGCGCTGGCCGTCGTCCTGGTCGTGGGGGCGGTCCTCGCCGGGCGCTACTTCTGGGCAGGCCGCCCCGAGGCCGTGCACGCCCCCGAAGTGGTCGGACGCGCCGGGGCCACGGTGACCGCCCCCGCCGGACCGCCGCAGTCGTCCACCGCCCCACAGGCCGCTTCCGCCGCAGCAGTGGCCGTGCCGCCGGGCTCGTCTTCAGCCGCCGGTTCGACTCCGGCCGTGGTCGTGGTCGATGTGAGCGGCAAGGTACGGCGTCCCGGCGTGCTGCGGCTCCCGATGGGCGCCCGCGTCGTGGACGCGCTCCGGGCGGCGGGTGGCGTCCCCCCGGGCACGGACACCACCGGGCTCAACCGGGCGCGCGTCCTCATGGACGGCGAACACGTCGTGGTCGGTGTCCCGGCCCCCGCCGCTCCTCCCGGCGCCCTGCCGGTGGCGGCCCCGCAGGGGGTCCCCGGCAGCGGGGGCGCGGAGGGTCCGGTCAGCCTGAACACCGCCACCGTCGAGCAGTTGGACACACTGCCCGGGGTGGGGCCGGTCCTCGCCCGCCATATCGTCGAGCACCGCACCCAGCGCGGCGGCTTCCGGTCTGTTGAGGAGCTGCGCGAAGTCCGAGGCATCGGCGACCGCAGGTTCGCCGACCTCCGTCCCCGCGTACGGCTGTGACGCCCGGTCAGACGGTGGCATCGGTCCCGGCGCCCGGGACGGCCGGTGACTCCACGTCCGGCCTCCGTGCGGGTCACGCTCCGCCCGTCATCGCACACGGGGCGTCGGGCAGTCCTTCGGGGCACGCCAACCCCCGGCAGGAGGGTCCGGCCGATCTGCGGCTGGTGGCGCCCGCGCTGGCGGCGTGGGGCGCGGCGGCGGTCGCCCTCGGCCTTCCCGGCTGGTGGACGCTGACCGGCACCGTCCTGTGCGGGATCGGAGCGGCCGCGCTCCTGGTGGGCCGACGGGCGTGGCGTGCGGGGCCGGGCTCCGGGGGGCGGTGGCGGGAGAACGCCACGGCGTGCGCCGCCGTGCTGCTGTGCGCGGCCGCCGGTGCGACGTCGGCCGGGCTGCACGGCGCGGACCTGCGGCGTGGACCGGTTCCCGCGCTGGCGGGGGAGCAAGCGACGGTCGCCACCGACGTGACGGTCCGCTCCGACCCGCGGTCCGTCGTTCCCCGGGTGCGCGGCAACCGGTCGGTGCCGGCGTCCATCGTCCTGAACGCGGAGCTGACGCGGGTGACGGCACCCGACGGGACGGTCACACGGGTACGCACGCCGGTCCTGGTGATGGCACGGCCGGGGGAGCGGGCCCGGTACGCAGACGCGTGGCTGCGGCTGCTGCCGTCCACGAGGCTGCACCTGACCGGGCGGCTGGCGCCTCCACGAGGTTCCGCCGATCCGTTCGCGGCCGTGCTGTACGCCGACACGGGGCCGCCGCGTGTCACCGGCCCGCCGAGCAGGCTGCACCGTACGGCGGGGGAGCTGCGCGCCGGGCTTCGCGAGGCGACGGACAAACTGCCTCCCGACGCGCGGGCGTTGCTGCCCGGCCTGGTCGTCGGTGACACGTCGCGGATTCCCGAGGACCTGAAGAGAGCCTTCGAGGCAACCGACCTGACACACCTTCTGGCCGTCTCCGGTAGCAATTTGACCATCGTGTTGCTGTTGTTGATCGGACCGGCGGGCAGGGCGTCGAGCGCGGAACGCGGCGGGCTGGCGCCCCGGCTGGGGGTGTCGCTGCGGGCCACGGCAGTGTCGGGCGGGGCGTTGACGCTGGCGTTCGTGGTGGTGTGCCGACCCGAGCCGAGCGTGGTGCGGGCCGCCGCGTGCGGCCTGATCACCCTGCTGGCCATCGCCACCGGGCGCCGACGGTCACTGATCCCGGCGCTCGCCGGGGCCGTGCTGCTGCTGGTGCTGTACGAGCCGTGGCTGGCCCGCAGTTACGGGTTCCTGCTGTCCGTCCTGGCGACCGGCGCGCTCCTCACGATCGCCCCGCGTTGGAGCGTCACGCTGCGGGCGCGGGGTGTCCCGCCGCGTCTCGCCGAGGCCCTGGCCGCCGCTGCGGCCGCCCAGGCGGTGTGCGCGCCGGTGGTGGCGGTGTTCGCGGCGCGGGTGAGCCTGGTGGCGATCCCGTGCAACCTGTTCGCCGAGGTGGCCGTGGCACCGGCGACGGTGCTGGGGTTCGCCGCGCTCGCCACCGCCCCGTGGGCCATGCCCGTCGCGCGGCTCCTCGCGGAATGCGCCGCCTGGCCGGCGGGATGGGTGGCGTCCGTCGCGCGGGCCGGGGCGTCCCTGCCCGGGGCCCAGGTGGACTGGCCGGGTGGTTGGTGGGGAGGGCTGGCGCTGGCCGCGCTGACGAGCGTGCTGTTGCTGGTGGTGTGCCGCCTGCCGTACCGGCGGTGGGTGGCCGCCGGGTGCGTCGGGATGCTGCTGGTGGCCGTCGTGCGGCCGGTTCCGCTGGTGCGGGTCGTGACCGGGTGGCCGCCGCCCGGCTGGGTGTTCGCGATGTGCGACGTGGGCCAGGGCGATGCCACCGCCCTGGCGGCCGGGGAAGGTACGGCGGTCGTGGTGGACGCGGGACCCGACCCCGGGCCGGTGGACCGGTGCCTGCGGGACCTGGGCGTTCGCCGGGTGCCGCTCGTGCTGCTCACCCACTTCCACGCCGACCACGTCGCCGGGCTTCCGGGTGTGCTGCGCGGCCGGTCTGTGGGGGTCATCCAGACGACCGGGCTCCTCGACCCGCCGAGACAGGCGGCGTTCGTCCACCGCACGGCCGCCGCGGCTCCCGGCCCCGGCGTCCACGCGGCGCCCGGGGAGCGGCGCAGGACCGGGCCGCTCGACTGGCAGGTGCTGTGGCCCGCGCCCGTGGCCGGGTTCGTCCCGGAGGGGGCCAACGACGCCAGCGTCACCCTGCTCGTCCGCACCCGGGGCGGGGTGACCCTGCTGCTTCTCGGCGACCTGGAGCCGCCGTCCCAGCGGGGGCTCTCGCGGGCCCACCCCGAGTTGCCGAGCGTGGACGTCCTGAAGGTCGCCCACCACGGCTCGGCGCACCAGGACCCCGAGCTGCTCGGCAGGACACGGCCACGGCTGGCCCTCGTGTCGGCGGGGCGTGACAATCCGTACGGGCACCCGTCGCCCCGTACGCTCGACGCTCTTCGCCGGGCGGGCGCGGCGGTGCTGCGCACGGACCGGGACGGCGCCATCGCGGTGACCGGCTCCGGCACGGACCTGCGGGCGGTCGCACGGCACCCGCCGTAGCCGCCAGGGGCGGGGCCGGGCCAGGCGACCGGTTCAGACGAGCCAGGTGCCGTCGCGCATCAGGAGCCGGCCGGGCAGTTCGTTCTCCTCGCGCCACGCCTTCACCGTCCGGGGCGTCACCCGCAGATAGATCCACGCTTCGCGGTCGCGGGGGTCCCACCCGAGCTTGGCGGCGAACGCGTCGGCCGAGGCGCGCGGCAGGTCACGGCCCTCGACCGCCTCGGCCAAGCCGTCCACCAGCACCACGTCGCGGGTGTGGCCGAGACTCAGCCGGACGCGGCCGCGCGGGGTGAGGTTGCGGGCGGTGGGGTTGGTCCGCCGCGTGGACATCAGCAGGGTGCCGTCGTGCCAGACGAACGACAGCGGTACGAGAAGGGGTTCACCGGCGGCCGAGGCGGTCGCCACCCACAGGTCGTGGTCCTCGTCCAGCCGCCGGAGGACGTCCCGCTTGCGCTGCTCCCGGTCCCGGACCGGCTCACGGATGATCACGGCCTCACGCTACGGGCGGGCCCGCCGCCGCGCCTCGGGCATCGGAGGGAGGACCGGAGGACTAGACCGACCTGGAGGTTCACCGTCCGGGAGGGGGTTGAAGAATGGTGGCGTGAACGCAGTGAACGAAGAAGACCGCATCGGCGACGTCAGGCACGTGCTGGTCCTGCCCGACCGGGACGCGGCCGAGGAGGCGGCGGAGGCGCTCGCCGAGCGCTATGAACTGGACGAGGAGCCCCAGCTCGTGCGCGACGCCCTCGCCGGTGAGGACGACGCCGAGGACGCCCAGTGGCTCCTGGTGATCGAGGACCCGGAAGCCCGGTTGTCCGCCGCCGAACTGGACGACTTCGCCGCCGAGTGGGACGGCTGGCGCGAGGAGCCCTGACCGGTCGGCCCTGGGGCTCCGGGCCGCGCGGTTTGGGGGTCTGGCCGCGCGGCCCGGCCTGGTGACGTCGACGGGTCTCCGCTCGTAGGTGTCAGCGCCGTGGTCGGGTACGGACAGCGGCGGCGCGGCGTCCAGGCGGCCGGGGCGCTGGGGTTCGACGCCGGGTGGCCGTTGGCGCGGGTGCCACCTGCCTGACCGCGGTGCGGTCCGGTTGCCTGACCGTGGGTGCGGTCCAGCCGTCTGCGCGCGTGGGTGCGTTCCAGCCGTCTGTGCGTCGTGGCGGGTGGAGCTGCTGCGCCTCTCGGGTCGCTCATGTGCCGGGCGACCCGTTGTGCGGGGCGGCTGACGGTGAAGAGGTCGTGCCGGTGCCGGTGCTGTCCGGTGCGTCGGCGCCAGTACGTGGGCGGCCCGGCCCTGCGCTGGGGTGGCGTGGGGGAGGGCCGCGGATGCCTGATGCTGGACGGCCGGTCGTACCGCTCGCACGCTGACCGCTGGATCGGCGTTGTCGGTGGGGCGTGGGATGCTGGGTGCGATGGCTGCCAAGAACTCGACCGACGATCCGCTCGCCCCCGTCACGCTCGCCGTGGGCCAGGAGGACCTGTTGCTGGACCGGGCCGTCCAGCAGGTGGTGGCGGCCGCGCGGGCGGCCGACGCCGACACGGACGTCCGTGACCTGACCGCCGACCAGCTCCAGCCCGGCGGCCTCGCCGAGCTGACGAGCCCGTCGCTGTTCGCGGAGCGCAAGGTCCTGATCGTGCGCAACGCCCAGGACCTGTCGGCGGACACGATCAAGGACGTCAAGGCGTACATCGCCGCGCCCGTGGAGGAGATCAGCCTCGTCCTCCTGCACCCTGGCGGCGTCAAGGGCAAGGGCCTGCTGGACGCGGCCCGCAAGGCCGGGGCGCGCGAGGTGGCGTGCCCCAAGACCACCAAGCCCGCGGAGCGCCTGACGTTCGTGCGGCAGGAGTTCCGGACGCTGGGCCGGTCGGCGACGCCCGAGGCGTGCCAGGCGCTCGTGGACGCGATCGGCAGCGACCTGCGGGAGCTCGCCAGCGCGGTGTCCCAGCTCACCGCCGACGTCGAGGGCACGATCGACGAGTCCGTCGTCGCCCGGTACTACACGGGCCGCGCCGAGGCGTCCAGCTTCAACGTCGCCGACCGTGCCGTGGAGGGGCGGGCCGCCGAGGCCCTGGAGGCGCTGCGCTGGTCCCTCGCGACCGGGGTGGCGCCCGTGCTGATCACCAGCGCGCTCGCGCAGGGCGTGCGGGCCATCGGCAAGCTGTCCTCCGCGCGGGGTGGCCGTCCCGCCGACCTCGCCCGTGAGCTGGGCATGCCGCCGTGGAAGATCGACCGCGTACGGCAGCAGATGCGTGGCTGGACGCCTGACGGGGTCGCGGTGGCCCTGCGCGCCGTCGCCGAGGCCGACGCGGGCGTCAAGGGCGGCGGCGACGACCCCGAGTACGCGCTGGAGAAGGCCGTGGTCACCATCGCCCGCGCCGCCCGCTCCCGCCGCTGAGGGGTGCAGTACCAGGGGCTCGCGCCCCTGAGCGGAGCCGGGGACCGGGGCCGGCCGCTGCCCGCCCCGCATGCCGCAGGTCTGCCCGATGGGCGCCCGCCCCGTGGCGTCGCCCGATAGCGGCGCCTTCGCCGTCGCGCCTATGCGTGAGAGTTCAGGCGCCCCGAACCAGCACCCGCCAGCCCGGCCCAAGACACAGGCCCCGCAGTCCGGGGCGGGCATGCCGAAGGCCCCGGGCCGTCTGGGGAAAGACGGGGGCCGGGGCCTTCGGGACGTTCGGTGTGAGCCCGTACCCGCGTGGCGAACGCAGGCCGCGTACGGGCTCGGGGGTGCCGGGTGGGAGCGTGGTTGAGAGGGCCCGCTGGGTCCCTCCCGGCGATCAAGTCGTCCGGTCCCTCACCCCGAGGCGTGAAGCCGCAGGGATCGGGCCGGTTCCGGGAACGGCGTTCCCGGAACTACAGGAGCTCAGCCCTGCAGGGCGGCCAGCTTGGACGCCAGCGCCGACTTCTTGTTGGCGGCGGCGTTCTTGTGGATGACGCCCTTGGAGACGGCCTTGTCCAGCTTGCGGGACGCCTCGCGAGTGGCCGCGGTGGCCTTCTCGACGTCGCCGGAGGCGGCGGCCTCACGGGCCTTGCGGATCGCGGTCTTGAGCGACGACTTGACGGCCTTGTTGCGCAGGCGCGCCTTCTCGTTCGTCTTGTTCCGCTTGATCTGGGACTTGATGTTCGCCACGAATGAGCCTTTTCAGGTTCGTAAGGATTTCTCGATGTGTGCCACGCTGCTGAGAGGGCCACGAGACACAGCTGCCCAGGCTACCAGCAGCGCTTCGAGCGGCCCAAACCGAGCGCCCGTCCCCGTCCGTGGGACCATGGAACCTACGTACTCGATCCGACGTCGACCCGAGCAGAGACACCGGCGTACGCCCGGGCGTCTCGAGAATCAGGACCCTGCGTGCCCGCGACCCCTACCCACGTGCCCGAGCCGAGCCGTACCGACCCGGCACTGATCCGCAACTTCTGCATCATCGCGCACATCGACCACGGCAAGTCCACCCTCGCCGACCGGATGCTCCAGCTGACCGGCGTGGTCGAGCAGCGGCAGATGCGCGCTCAGTATCTCGACCGCATGGACATCGAGCGCGAGCGCGGCATCACCATCAAGTCCCAGGCCGTCCGGCTGCCCTGGGCGCCCACCGAGGGTGAGCAGCAGGGCAGGACCCACATCCTCAACATGATCGACACCCCGGGCCACGTGGACTTCACGTACGAGGTGTCGCGCTCCCTGGCCGCCTGCGAGGGCACGATCCTGCTCGTGGACGCGGCCCAGGGCATCGAGGCGCAGACCCTCGCCAACCTGTACCTGGCCATGGAGAACGACCTGGCCATCGTCCCGGTCCTCAACAAGATCGACCTCCCGGCCGCCCAGCCGGAGAAGTTCGCCGAGGAGCTGGCGAACCTGGTCGGCTGCCAGCCCGAGGACGTCATGCGCGTCTCCGCGAAGACCGGCCTCGGCGTGGAGGCGCTCCTCGACCGCGTCGTCCGGGACGTCCCGGCGCCGGTCGGTGTCGCCGACGCCCCCGCCCGCGCGATGATCTTCGACTCGGTCTACGACTCGTACCGCGGTGTCGTCACCTACGTCCGTGTCGTGGACGGCCAGCTCAACAAGCGCGAGCGCATCCGCATGATGTCGACCGGCGCCACCCACGAGCTGCTGGAGATCGGCACCAACTCGCCGGAGATGCTCGCGGCCGACGGCCTCGGCGTGGGCGAGGTGGGCTATCTGATCACCGGTGTGAAGGACGTCCGCCAGTCCAAGGTCGGTGACACGATCACCAGCCAGGCCAAGGGCGCCCAGGAGGCCCTCGGCGGCTACAAGGACCCCAAGCCGATGGTGTTCTCCGGCCTCTACCCGCTGGACGGCTCGGACTACCCGGAGCTGCGCGACGCCCTCGACAAGCTCCAGCTCAACGACGCCGCCCTGGTGTACGAGCCCGAGACCTCGGCGGCGCTCGGCTTCGGCTTCCGCGTGGGCTTCCTCGGCCTGCTCCACCTGGACGTGATCCGCGAGCGCCTGGAGCGCGAGTTCGGCCTCGACCTGATCGCCACGGCGCCGAACGTGGTGTACCGGGTCGTCATGGAGGACGGCAGCGAGCACACCGTCACCAACCCGAGCGAGTTCCCCGAGGGCAAGATCAGCGAGGTGTACGAGCCGGTCGTGCGCGCCACGATCCTCGCGCCGTCCGAGTTCATCGGCTCCATCATGGAGCTTTGCCAGACCCGCCGCGGCACCCTCCTCGGCATGGACTACCTGTCAGAGGACCGCGTCGAGATCCGCTACACGCTCCCCCTCGCGGAGATCGTCTTCGACTTCTTCGACCAGCTGAAGTCCAAGACCCGCGGTTACGCCTCGCTCGACTACGAGCCCACCGGCGAGCAGAGCAGCTCCCTCGTCAAGGTGGACATCCTGCTCCACGGCGACAAGGTGGACGCCTTCTCGGCGATCACCCACAAGGACGCGGCGTACGCGTACGGCGTGCGGCTCGTCGCCAAGCTGCGCGAGCTCATCCCGCGGCAGGCCTTCGAGGTGCCCATCCAGGCCGCCATCGGCTCCCGGGTGATCGCCCGCGAGACGATCCGCGCCATCCGCAAGGACGTTCTCGCCAAGTGCTACGGCGGTGACATCTCCCGTAAGCGGAAGCTGCTGGAGAAGCAGAAGGAAGGCAAGAAGCGGATGAAGATGGTCGGCTCCGTGGAGGTCCCGCAGGAGGCCTTCATCGCGGTGCTGTCCAGCGACGAGTCCGCCGGCAAGGGCAAGAAGTAGGCGACCGCCACCCGCCGCGCGCGGCGGTGGTCCGGTGCCAGGAGGCGCCCGTTCGGATGACGGACGGGCGCCTCCGCCTTTTCACCGGCGGTCCACAGTCGTTATGAAGCGGGTATGAATCACGCGTCCACATCCCCTTACGCAGCGGACGACGGCGCCTTACCCTGATCCCGCTCGGTGGTTACTCGCGAGTTAAACAACCATCCGTTGACCCGCTTTTCCCGCAGCAGTGAAGTGCCCGCACGTCCGCGTGCGGCATCTGCCAGGCCCGCCGGAGGACGCCGTGAGCGACACGAAGACCCAGATCGAGAACCGCCCGCCCTCCGTGGCGAGCCTCTTCCTCGAGCGGGTGGCGAAGACCCCGGACGCGGAGGCGTACCGCTACCCCGTCCCGGCCGCCTCCGGCCAGGGCCCGGACGAGTGGAGGTCGCTCAGCTGGTCCCAGGCCGCCGAGCGCGTGTACGCGATCGCCGCGGGGCTCATCGAGCTGGGCGTACGGCCCGAGGAGCGCGTCGCCCTCGCCTCCGCCACCCGCGTCGAGTGGATCCTGTGCGACCTGGGCGTCATGTGCGCCGGGGCCGCCACGACCACGGTCTACCCGCAGACCAACGCCGAGGAGTCCGCGTACATCCTCGCCGACTCCGAGAGCCGCGTCCTGATCGCCGAGGACGCCGCCCAGCTCGCCAAGGCCCGTGAGCGCCGCGCCGACCTGCCGGACCTCCACCACGTCGTCGTCATCGACGCCGCGGCCGCCGAGCCCGCCGAGGGCGACCCGGAGGGCTGGGTCGTGTCCCTCGCCGACCTGGAGGAGCGCGGCCGGGCGTACCTGGAGAAGCACCCGGAGGCGGTACGGGAGCGGGTCGCGGCCATCACCGCCGACCAGCTCGCCACGCTCATCTACACCTCCGGCACCACCGGCCGTCCCAAGGGCGTGCGCCTCCCGCACGACAACTGGTCGTACATGGCGAAGGCCATCGCCGCGACGGGGCTGATCCGCGAGGACGACGTGCAGTACCTGTGGCTGCCGCTCGCCCATGTCTTCGGCAAGGTGCTGACCTCCGGCCAGATCGAGGCGGGACACGTCACCGCCGTCGACGGCCGCATCGACAAGATCATCGAGAACCTGCCGGTCGTCCAGCCGACGTACATGGCGGCCGTCCCGCGCATCTTCGAGAAGGTCTACAACGGCGTCGCCGCCAAGGCCCGGGCCGGCGGCCCCGCCAAGTACAAGATCTTTCAGTGGGCGGCCGGTGTCGCCCGCGAGTACGCCAAGGCCAGCCAGGACAGCTACCGCCGCACCGGCCAGGCCAAGGCGCCGCTCGGCCTCACCGCGAAGCACAAGGTCGCCGACGCGCTCGTGTACTCCAAGCTCCGCGCGGCGTTCGGCGGGCGGCTGCGCGCCGCCATCTCCGGCTCCGTCGCGCTCGCCCCGGAGATCGGCTACTTCTTCTCGGGCGCCGGCATCCACATCCTGGAGGGGTACGGCCTGACGGAGTCGTCCGCCGCGTCGTTCGTGAACCCGGGCGAGGCCTACCGCACCGGCACGGTCGGCAAGCCGCTGCCCGGTTGCGAGGTGCGCATCGCCGACGACGGCGAGGTCCTGCTGCGCGGCCCCGGCATCATGGAGGGCTACCACAAGCTGCCCGACAAGACCGCCGAGGTGCTGGAGCCGGACGGCTGGTTCCACACCGGGGACATCGGCGAGCTGTCCGCCGACGGGTATCTGAAGATCACCGACCGGAAGAAGGACCTGTTCAAGACCTCCGGCGGCAAGTACATCGCGCCGAGCGAGATCGAGGGGCACTTCAAGGCGCTGTGCCCGTTCGTCTCCAACATCGTGGTCCTCGGCGCCGACCGGAACTACTGCAGCGCGCTCATCGCCCTCGACGAGGCGTCGCTCCAGGGCTGGGCGCAGGAGCACGGCCTCGGCGGCCGCCCGTACGCGGAGCTGGTCGCGACGCAGCAGGTCAAGGACATGGTCCAGGGGTATGTGGACCGGCTCAACGAGGGCCTTCAGCGCTGGCAGACGATCAAGAAGTTCCGGCTGCTGCCGCGCGACCTCGACGTGGAGCACGGCGAGCTGACGCCCAGCCTCAAGCTGAAGCGGCCCGTGGTCGAGCGGGAGTACCAGCACCTCATCGAGGAGATGTACGAGGGCGCCCGCGAGGCCTGACACCAGGGGCCCGGCGCCCGCGAGGCCTGGCACCAGGGGGTCCGGCGCCCGCGAGAGCCCCGTCCGGCACCGCCGCCGCGCCGCGTAACGGCGGCGGTGACGGACAATGGACCCCATGCCTTCCGTACTGCCCGATGGTGAGCCCGTGCCCGAGGACGGGTCCCTGCCCCCGTCCGCCCTCGACGGGCGCGCGGAGCGGCCGCTCGGGTTCTACCTGCACGTGCCGTACTGCGCGACCCGCTGCGGCTACTGCGACTTCAACACGTACACCGCCACCGAGCTGCGCGGCTCCGGCGGCGTCCTCGCCTCCCGTGACAACTACGCGGCGACCCTCACCGACGAGGTCAGGCTCGCCCGCAAGGTCCTCGGCGACGACCCCCGGCCCGTGCGGACGGTCTTCGTCGGCGGCGGCACGCCCACGCTGCTCGCCGCCGACGACCTGGTCCGCATGCTCGGCGCCATTCGCGACGAGTTCGGCCTCGCGGACGACGCCGAGATCACGACGGAGGCCAACCCGGAGTCCGTGGACCCCGCCTACCTGGCCACGCTCCGCGAGGGCGGCTTCAACCGGATCTCCTTCGGCATGCAGAGCGCCCGGCGGCACGTCCTGAAGGTCCTGGACCGCACCCACACGCCCGGCCGCCCCGAGGCGTGCGTCGCCGAGGCCCGCGCCGCCGGGTTCGACCACGTCAACCTGGACCTGATCTACGGCACCCCCGGCGAGACCGACGACGACTGGCGGGCCTCCCTGGACGCCGCGATCGGCGCCGGGCCCGACCACGTCTCCGCCTACGCGCTGATCGTCGAGGAGGGCACCCAGCTGGCCCGGCGCATCCGGCGCGGCGAGGTGCCGATGACCGACGACGACGTGCACGCCGACCGGTACCTGATCGCGGACACCGTGCTCGCGGAGGCCGGGTTCGCCTGGTACGAGGTGTCGAACTGGGCCACGTCGGACGCGGGCCGCTGCCTCCACAACGAGCTGTACTGGCGCGGCGCCGACTGGTGGGGCGCGGGCCCCGGCGCGCACAGCCACGTCGGCGGGGTCCGGTGGTGGAACGTCAAGCACCCCGGCGCCTACGCCGCCGCCCTCGCCGAGGGACGCTCACCGGGCGCGGGGCGTGAGGTCCTGTCGGAGGAGGACCGGCGCGTGGAGCGGGTCCTGCTGGAGCTGCGGCTGCGCGACGGCGTCGCCCTGTCGCTGCTGCGCCCGGCGGGCCTGGCGGCGGCGGAGCGCGCGGTGAGGGACGGCCTCCTGGAGACCGGTCCGTACGCCGAGGGGCGCGCCGTCCTCACCCTGCGCGGCCGCCTCCTCGCGGACGCGGTGGTCCGGGACCTGGTGGACTGACGGGCACGGCACGCCACGTACGGGCTCGGCACGTCCCGTACGGGCGGCGCCTCCGAGACGTACGGGCGGCCTCACCCCCGCGGCGGGGCCGTCACCCAGTCGATCAGCTCCTCCACCCGGCCCAGCAGCTCGGGCTCCAGGTCCTTGTAGGAGCGGACCCGGCCCAGGATGTGCCGCCAGGCCGCGCCGGTGTTCCCGGGCCAGCCCAGCGCCCGGCACACCCCGGTCTTCCAGTCCTGGCCGCGCGGCACGGCGGGCCACGCGGGGATGCCCAGCGCCGAGGGCTTCACGGCCTGCCACACGTCCACGTACGGATGCCCGACCACCAGGACGTGCGGGTCCGTGACGGACGCGGCGATCCGGGCCTCCTTCGCCCCCGGCACCAGGTGGTCCACCAGCACCCCGAGCCGGGCGTCCGGGCCCGGACGGAAGTCCCGGACGATCGCGGGCAGGTCGTCCACACCCTCCAGGTACTCCACGACGACGCCCTCGATCCGCAGGTCGTCGCCCCACACCCGCTCCACCAGCTCCGCGTCGTGGCGGCCCTCCACGTAGATCCGCCCCGCCCGCGCCACCCGCGCCCGCGCGCCCGGCACCGCGACCGAGCCGGACGCCGTACGGGACGGGCGCACCGGACCGGCGGCGGGGCGGACCAGGGTCACCGGGCGGCCCTCCAGCAGGAAGCCGCGCGGCACGAGCGGGAACACCCGGTGCCTGCCGAACCGGTCCTCCAGGGTCACCGTCCCGGCCTCGCACCGCACGACCGCCCCGCAGAACCCGGTACCGGCCTCCTCGACCACCAGGTCCGGCTCGGCGGGCACCTCCGGCACGGCGGCCTGCTTCTTCCACGGAGGGGTCAGATCGGGGTCGTAAGCGCGCATTCGCCAGACGCTACGACACGCCGAACGCCCGGGCCAGCACCGCCCGGACGCGCCGAACCCGCCGACCCGGCCCTCCGCCCGGAGCCGCCGCGCCGCCGGGCCAGTACCGCACGGTCGCGCCCCACAGCTCGGCGGCGCCCCTACGCCACGGCGAACCGGGCGGCCAGCTCGTCGCGCTGGGCGCGGACGAACGCCGCGTCCACCACCGCGCCGTGCCCCGGCACGTAGGCCGCGTCCACGCCGCCCAGAGCCAGCAGCCGGTCCAGCGCGGCGGGCCAGCGCTTCGGGAACGCGTCCGGGCCCGCCTGGGGCTCACCGGACTCCTCCACCAGGTCCCCGCAGAAGACCACCGCCGACGGCGGGCCCGGCACCAGCAGTGCCAGGTCGTGGCCCGTGTGCCCGGGGCCGACGTTGGCCAGCAGCACCTGACGGCCGCCCAGGTCGAGCGTCCACTCCGCGCACACCAGGTGGTGCGGGTGCACCAGCACGTCCGCGGCCTCGCCCGCCTCGTCCTCGGCGACGCCCTCCCGCACGGCGTCCGCCCGCAGCGCGTCCCGCTCCCGCACCAGCACCTCGTCGAGCCCCACGGCCCCGAACACCTGCGCTCCGGCGAACGCGGCGGCGCCCAGCACATGGTCGAAATGCGCGTGGCTCAGTGCGATGTGCGTCACGCGCCGCCCGCCCAGCAGCCGCTGCGTCTGGGCCCGGATCGCGGCACCCTCCCGCAGCGTGGAACCCGCGTCGAACAGCAGCGCGGCGTCCTCCCCGACGACCAGGCCGACCGTGGCGTCCCAGCCCGGGAGCCGCCTGCGGCCGACACCCGCCGCGAGCCGCTCCCACCCGAACTCTTCCCAAGCGACGTCCATACCGCGACGCTATCGGCAATGCCCACGGCGGGCGCGCGGTACGGTGATCGGCCCGCGCGCGCTGTCACGCCCGTCACGTCGCCCTTGCCAGGCATTGACCCCGGCGCCGTACACTGGCCGCGGGGATGATTGGCACTCGGACACGGCGAGTGCCAGCAGACGTCAGCCAACCGGAGCCAGCTGGAGGTGCGCGCCGTGCTCAGTGAACGCAGACTCGAGGTGCTGCGCGCGATCGTCCAGGACTACGTCGGTACCGAGGAACCCGTCGGGTCCAAGGCGCTCACCGAGCGCCACAAACTGGGCGTGTCGCCGGCCACCGTGCGCAACGACATGGCGGTGCTGGAGGAGGAGGGCTTCATCGCCCAGCCCCACACCAGCGCCGGACGCATCCCCACGGACAAGGGCTACCGCCTCTTCGTCGACAAGCTCGCCGGAGTCAAGCCGCTGTCGCCGCCGGAGCGCCGGGCCATCCAGAACTTCCTGGAGGGCGCGGTCGACCTGGACGACGTCGTGGGACGCACGGTCCGGCTGCTCGCCCAGCTGACCCGCCAGGTCGCGGTGGTGCAGTACCCGTCGCTGACCCGGTCCACCGTCCGCCACGTCGAGCTGCTGTCGCTGGCCCCGGCCCGGCTGATGCTCGTCCTGATCACGGACACCGGACGGGTGGAGCAGCGCATGGTCGACTGCCCCGCGCCGTTCGGCGAGACCTCCGTGGCCGACCTGCGCGCCCGGCTGAACAGCCAGGTCGTCGGCAGGCGGTTCACCGACGTGCCGCAGCTGGTGCAGGACCTCCCGGAGTCCTTCGAACCGGAGGACCGAGGGACGGTCTCCACGGTGCTCTCCACGCTGCTGGAGACGCTGGTGGAGGAGACCGAGGAGCGCCTGGTGATCGGCGGCACCGCCAATCTCACGCGCTTCGGACACGACTTCCCGCTCACCATCCGGCCCGTGCTGGAGGCGCTTGAGGAGCAGGTCGTGCTCCTCAAGCTGCTCGGCGAGGCGACAGATCCGGCCATGACCGTACGTATCGGCCACGAGAACGCCCATGAGGGGCTCAACTCCACGTCCGTCGTCGCGGTCGGCTACGGTTCGGGCGACGAGGCGGTCGCCAAACTCGGCGTGGTCGGACCGACCCGCATGGACTACCCCGGAACGATGGGAGCGGTACGCGCAGTGGCACGTTACGTCGGACAGATCCTGGCGGAGTCGTAAGTGGCCACGGACTACTACGCCGTACTCGGCGTGCGCCGCGACGCGTCCCAGGACGAGATCAAGAAGGCATTCCGTCGGCTCGCGCGCGAGCTGCACCCGGATGTCAACCCCGATCCGAAGACGCAGGAGCGGTTCAAGGAGATCAACGCCGCCTACGAGGTGCTGTCGGACCCGCAGAAGAAGCAGGTCTACGACCTCGGGGGCGACCCGCTTTCCTCCTCCGGCGGCGCCGGAGCGGGCGCGGGCTTCGGCGCGGGCGGCTTCGGGAACTTCTCCGACATCATGGACGCCTTCTTCGGTACGGCGTCCCAGCGCGGCCCCCGGTCGCGCACCCGCCGCGGCCAGGACGCGATGATCCGCCTGGAGATCGAGCTCGACGAGGCGGCCTTCGGCACCACGAAGGAGATCCAGGTCGACACGGCCGTCGTGTGCACCACGTGCTCCGGCGAGGGCGCCGCGCCCGGTACGTCCGCGCAGACCTGTGACATGTGCCGCGGCCGCGGCGAGGTGTCGCAGGTGACGCGGTCCTTCCTGGGCCAGGTCATGACGTCCCGCCCGTGTCCGCAGTGCCAGGGCTTCGGCACGGTCGTCCCCACGCCGTGCCCCGAGTGCGCGGGCGACGGACGGGTGCGCTCCCGCCGCACGCTCACGGTCAAGATCCCGGCCGGTGTGGACAACGGCACGCGCATCCAGCTGGCGGGCGAGGGCGAGGTCGGCCCCGGCGGCGGCCCCGCGGGCGACCTGTACGTGGAGATCCACGAGCTGCCGCACCCGGTGTTCCAGCGGCGCGGCGACGACCTGCACTGCACGGTGACGATCCCGATGACGGCGGGCGCGCTCGGCACGAAGGTGCCGCTGGAGACGCTCGACGGGCTGGAGGAAGTGGACATCCGGCCGGGCACGCAGTCCGGCCAGTCGATCCCGCTGCACGGCCGTGGCGTGACGCACCTGCGCGGCGGCGGGCGCGGCGACCTCGTCGTCCACGTCGAGGTGCAGACGCCCCAGAAGCTGGACGCGGAGCAGGAGCGCCTGCTGCGCGAGCTGGCGAAGCTGCGCGGCGAGGAGCGGCCGACGGGCCAGTTCGCGCCGGGCCAGCAGGGGCTGTTCTCCCGGCTGAAGGACGCGTTCAACGGCCGCTAGCCCCGGCTCGTAGAGGGTGGCCGCCCCCGGCTCGCACGGGAGCGGCCGTGCCCCCGGCCTGGCCGCGCTCGGGCCGCCGGGCGGGCCGGATACCGGCGGCAGCGGGGTTCGAAGGCGGCGCGGGGGCGTGACACCATGCGTGCATGTCCTCCGCGCTGACCGGTCTCTGCCGCTACCCGATCGTGCAGGCGCCCATGGCCGGCGGCGCCTCGTGCCCGGCGCTCGCCGCCGCCGTGTCCGAGGCGGGCGGCCTGGGATTCCTGGCCGCCGGATACAAGACGGCCGACGGCATGTACCAGGAGGTCCAGCAGATCAGGGCCCTCACCGCCCGCCCGTTCGGCGTCAACCTGTTCATGCCGCAGCCGGGCCAGGCGGACGCCGCCGCCGTCGAGGTCTACCGCCAGCAGCTCGCCGGTGAGGCGGCCTGGTACGACACCCCGCTCGGCGAGACCGACCGCGGCAGGGACGACGGCTACGACGCGAAACTGGCGATCCTCCTCGACGACCCGGTGCCGGTCGTCTCCTTCACGTTCGGCTGCCCCACGGCGGAGACGGTGGCGGCCTTCGCGCGCGTGGGCACCCGTACGGTCGTGACGGTCACCAGCGCCGACGAGGCGCGCGCCGCCGAACGCGCCGGGGCCGACGCGGTGTGCGTGCAGGGCGTCGAGGCCGGCGGCCACCAGGGCACCCACCGCGACGACCCGGAGACCGAGACGTCCGGCACCGGCCTGCTGGCGCTGATCACCCAGGTCCGCGAGGCCGTGGCGCTGCCGATACTCGCCGCGGGCGGGCTGATGCGCGGCGCCCAGATCGCCGCCGTCCTCGCGGCGGGCGCCGAGGCCGCGCAGCTCGGCACCGCGTTCCTCGTGTGCCCCGAGTCCGGCGCCGATCCCGTGCACAAGCGGGCCATGACGGACCCGCTGTTCACCCACACCGAGCTGACCCGCGCCTTCTCGGGACGCCCCGCCCGGGGCCTGGTCAACCGGTTCGTGCGGGAGCACGGGCCGTACGCCCCCGCCGCGTACCCCGAGGTGCACCATCTCACCAGCGGGCTGCGCAAGGCGGCCGCCAAGGCGAAGGACCCGCAGGGCATGGCCCTGTGGGCCGGACAGGGCCACCGCCTGGCCCGCGAACTGCCCGCCGGGCAGCTCGTCGACGTACTCCACTGCGAACTCCGGTCGGCCGTCTCCGCGCTGGCCATGGGAGGTGCCTCATGACCGCCCCCGTCTTCGTCGCCGACGACCTGACGGCCGCCGCGCCCGGCGCGGTGCTCACCCTGGAGGGGCCCGAGGGACGGCACGCCGTCTCGGTGCGCCGGCTGCGGGTCGGTGAGGAGGTCGTCCTCACGGACGGCGCCGGACGCGGCGCGTACGGCACGGTCGCCGCCGTGGAGGGCAAGGACCGCCTCGGCGTGGCCGTGACGGACGTACGGGACGAGCCGGTGGCCACGCCGCGCATCACCGTCGTCCAGGCGCTGCCCAAGGGCGACCGGGGCGAGCTGGCCGTCGAGACGATGACCGAGACGGGCGTGGACGCGGTCGTGCCGTGGGCGGCGGCGCGGTGCGTCACGCAGTGGAAGGGCGAGCGCGGGCTGAAGGCGCTGGCGAAGTGGCGGGCCACCGCCCGCGAGGCCGGGAAGCAGTCCCGCAGGCTGCGCTTCCCCGAGGTCGCGGACGCGGCGAGCACCAGGCAGGTCGCCCGGCTGCTGTCCGACGCGGACTTCGCGGCCGTCCTCCACGAGGAGGGCGCCGAGCCGCTCGCCACCGCGCCGCTCCCCGCGACCGGCGAGATCGTGCTGGTCGTCGGCCCGGAGGGCGGGGTCGCGCCCGACGAGCTCACCGCCTTCGCGGAGGCCGGGGCCAAGCCGTACCGGCTGGGGCGCAGCGTCCTGCGCACGTCCACGGCCGGCACGGCGGCGACGGCGCTGCTCCTCGGCCGCACGGGCCGCTGGTCCTGACCCACCGGTCCCCGTCCTCCGTCCTCCGGCCGCCGGCCGTGGACGTGCGCCGCTCACGAGGCGTGGCGGGCCGGACGGCCTGATGACGGCGCGGGGGCGGCGATAGGGTACGGACATATCTGCCGTCCGAGTCGAGAGAGGGCCGCCAGCATGGCCGGAGAGCCGCGCAGCGACTGCCTGTTCTGCAAGATCGTGTCGGGGGAGGTGCCCGCCACCGTCGTCCGCGAGACGGAGACCACCGTCGCGTTCCGCGACATAAACCCCCAGGCGCCGACGCACGTCCTGGTCATCCCCAAGGCGCACCACGCCGACGCCGCCGCGCTCGCCGCCGCCGCGCCGGACGTCGCCGCCGACGTGCTGCGCGAGGCGGGGGAGGTCGCCGCGCAGGAGAAGGTGGCCGAGACGGGCTACCGGATCATCTTCAACACGGGCGCCGGGGCCGGGCAGACCGTCTTCCACGCGCACGCCCACGTCCTCGGCGGCCGCGGCCTCGAGTGGCCCCCCGGGTAGACCGCGTGTCCGTACGAGAACTGGTCGTGCTGGGCACCGCGAGCCAGGTGCCCACACGCCACCGCAACCACAACGGCTACCTGCTGCGCTGGGACGGCGAGGGCATCCTCTTCGACCCGGGCGAGGGCACCCAGCGGCAGATGCTGCGCGCCGGGGTCGCCGCGCACGACATCGACCGGATCTGCGTCACCCACTTCCACGGCGACCACTCCCTGGGCCTCGCCGGGGTCATCCAGCGCATCAACCTCGACCAGGTCCCGCACCCCGTCACCGCCCACTACCCGGCGTCCGGGCAGCGGTTCTTCGAGCGGCTGCGGTACGCCACCGCCTACCGCGAGCGCGCCGACATCGTGGAGGCCCCCGTCGCCGCCGACGGGCCCGTCGCCGAGACGCCCGGGTACACGCTGGAGGCGCGCCGCCTGTCGCACCCGGTCGAGTCGTTCGGGTACCGGCTGACCGAGCCCGACGGGCGTCGCATGCTGCCCGAGCGGCTCGCCGCGCACGGCGTCGAGGGCCCCGACGTGGGCGTCCTCCAGCGCGAGGGCGTGCTGCGCGGGGTGCGCCTGGAGGACGTCAGCGAGGTACGGCCCGGCCAGCGCTTCGCGTTCGTCATGGACACCCGCCTCTGCGACGGCGTCCACGCGCTCGCGGACGGCTGCGACCTGCTCGTCATCGAGTCCACGTTCCTCGACGAGGACATCTCCCTCGCCGTCGAGCACGGCCACCTGACCGCGGGGCAGGCCGCCGCCGTGGCCCGCGACGCGGGGGTCCGTCGCCTCGTCCTCACCCACTTCTCGCAGCGCTACGGCGACCCGTCCGCCTTCGAACGGCAGGCCCGCGCGGCCGGGTTCGCCGGCGAACTGACCGTGGCCCAGGACCTCATCCGCGTCCCCCTCCCCAAGCGCCCCTAGGCACATCCGTACATGAACCTCCCCCAGCGCCCCTAGGAACCACCCCGCACATGAACCTCCCCGAAGACCTCCCGAAGGCGGAGCTCCACCTCCACATCGAGGGCACCCTCGAACCGGAGCTGGCCTTCGCGCTCGCCGCCCGCAACGGCGTGGACCTGCCCTTCGCCGACACCGACGAGCTGCGCCGCGCGTACCGCTTCGAGGACCTCCAGTCGTTCCTCGACCTGTACTACGCGCTGATGGCCGTCCTGCGCACCGCCGACGACTTCGCCGAGCTCGCCGACGCCTACCTCGCGCGGGCCGCCGCGCAGGGAGTCCGGCACGCCGAGGTCTTCTTCGACCCGCAGGCCCACACCTCCCGCGGCGTCCCCTTCGGCACGGTCGTGGAGGGCCTCGCCCGGGCGCTGGAGGGCAGCGAGGAGCGGCACGGCGTCACCACGCGGCTGATCATGTGCTTCCTGCGGGACGAGTCCGCCGAGTCCGCGATGGCCACCCTGGAGGAGGCGAAGCCGTACCTGCGGCACATCACGGGCGTCGGCCTGGACTCCGCCGAGGTGGGGCACCCGCCCGCCGAGTTCCGCGAGGTGTACGAGGCGGCCGCCGCGCTGGGCCTGCGCAGGGTCGCGCACGCGGGCGAGGAGGGCCCGCCCTCGTACATCCGCGACTCGCTCGACCTGCTGGGGGTGGAGCGGATCGACCACGGGCTGCGCGCCATGGAGGACCCGGAGCTGGTGGAGCGGCTCGTACGCGACCGGGTGCCGCTCACGCTGTGCCCGCTGTCCAACGTCCGGCTGCGCGCAGTGGACGTCCTGGAGGACCACCCGCTGAAGGCGATGATGGACGCCGGACTGCTGGTCACGGTGAACTCCGACGACCCCGCGTACTTCGGCGGGTACGTGGGCGAGACGTTCCACGCCGTACGGGAGGCGCTCGCCCTCACCGAGGAGGACCTGCGGCGGCTCGCCCGGAACTCCTTCGAGGCGGCGTTCCTCGACCAGGACGAGGCGCTGCGCGCGCGGTACCTGGCCGAGGTGGAGGCGTACACCTTCGACTGAGCAGCCCGGGGCCCGGCCGTACGCGCGTGTGCCTTCGCGGAGCCAGACGGGAACGCGGGGCTTGCGCGCGGCCGATCGGGCACACTGGCCGGATCAGCACCGCGCGACCGGGAGCACGCCGTGATCACACCCGACGCCTTCGGAGGCCAGCAGCACCAGCACACCGCGGGAGTGGACCCGCTGGGCACGCTCCGCACGCCCTCGGACCCCGAGTGCGACGTGTTCCTGACCGGCACGGTGTTCCTGGACATCGTGTTCACGGGCCTCGACAGCGCCCCCGCGCGGGGCACCGAGACCTGGGCGCGCGGCATGGGCTCCAGCCCCGGCGGCGTCGCCAACATGGCGACCGCCCTGGCCCGGCTGGGGCTGCGCACCTCGCTGGCCGCCGCGTTCGGCGACGACCACTACGGCGAGTACTGCTGGGACGCCCTCGAACAGGGCGAGGGCATCGACCTGTCGCGGTCGCGCACCGTGCCCGGCTGGCACTCGCCGGTCACGGTGTCCATGGCGTACGACGGCGAGCGCACGATGGTGTCGCACGGCCACGAGGCACCGCCCCCGGAGGGCTCCGTCCCCGCCTGCCCGCCCCGCGCGCGTGCCGCCGTCGCCTCCCTCGCGCCCGGCCGCACCGAGGCGTGGGTGGAGGAGGCCGCCCGCCGCGACACGAGGATCTTCGCCGACGTGGGGTGGGACGAGACGGGCCGCTGGGACCTGGCCGCGCTGCCCGACCTGGAGCACTGCGAGGCGTTCCTGCCCAACGCCGACGAGGCCGTGCGCTACACCCGCACCGACTGCCCCCGCGCCGCCGCCCGCGCGCTGGCCGACAAGGTGCCGCTCGCCGTCGTCACGCTCGGCGCGGACGGAGCGTACGCCGTGGACGGCTCCACCGGCGAGACCGCCGAGGTCCCGGCCATCGAGGTCGCCGCGCTGGACCCGACGGGCGCCGGGGACGTGTTCGTCGCCGGGTTCCTCACCGGGACGCTCGCCGGGTGGCCGCTCGCCGACCGGCTGGCCTTCGCCGGGCTGACGGCCGCGCTGTCCGTGCAGGAGTTCGGCGGTTCGCTGTCCGCGCCCGGCTGGGTGGAGGTCGCCGCCTGGTGGCAGTACGTGCAGGGCTGCTCCGGCCAGGACCCGGCCGCCTTGCGCCGGTACCGGTTCCTCGACGCGCTGCTGCCCGCCCCGACCCGGCCCTGGCCGCTGCGCCGGGCCGTGCCGACGATCGGCTTCGGCCGTTCCGCCTGAGCGCCGGTGAAAAGCCTTCTGGGTTGTCAGCCGAACGCCGTACCCTGGACAGTCCAGAGGTTGTCGAGCGGCGAGAACCCTGCAACAGGAGGTATGCGCAGGCCACAGAGCCGGCCCATGACTCAGACACCGACAGACCAGGTACGAGCCCACTTCACCGTACCCGCCAAGCATCCGATGGTGACCGTGCTCGGCTCGGGCGACGCCCTGCTCCGCGTGATCGAGCGGGCTTTCCCCCGTGCCGACATCCATGTGCGGGGCAATGAGATCAGCGCGGTGGGCGAGGCCGCCGAGGTGGCCCTCATCCAGCGGCTGTTCGACGAGATGATGCTGGTGCTGCGCACGGGGCAGCCGATGACGGAGGACGCGGTGGAACGCTCGATCGCCATGCTCAAGGAGGAGACCGGGGGAGCGGCCGCCGAGACGCCGTCCGAGGTCCTCACCCAGAACATCCTCTCCAGCCGCGGCCGCACCATCCGGCCCAAGACGCTCAACCAGAAGCGCTATGTCGACGCCATCGACAAGCACACGATCGTCTTCGGCATCGGCCCGGCGGGCACGGGCAAGACCTACCTCGCCATGGCGAAGGCGGTCCAGGCCCTCCAGTCCAAGCAGGTCAACCGGATCATCCTGACCCGGCCCGCCGTCGAGGCGGGCGAGCGGCTCGGCTTCCTGCCGGGCACGCTCTACGAGAAGATCGACCCGTACCTGCGGCCGCTGTACGACGCGCTGCACGACATGCTCGACCCCGACTCGATCCCGCGCCTCATGGCGGCGGGCACGATCGAGGTCGCGCCGCTGGCGTACATGCGCGGCCGGACGCTCAACGACGCGTTCATCATCCTCGACGAGGCGCAGAACACGAACCCCGAGCAGATGAAGATGTTCCTCACCCGGCTCGGCTTCGACTCCAAGATCGTCATCACCGGTGACGTGACGCAGGTGGACCTGCCGAACGGCACCAAGAGCGGTCTGCGGCAGGTGCAGGACATCCTCGACGGCGTCCAGGACGTCCACTTCTCCCGCCTCACGTCGCACGACGTCGTACGGCACAAGCTGGTCGGCCGTATTGTCGACGCGTACGAGAAGTACGACGCCGGTAACGGGCGCTGACCATTCAGAGCGAGAGACCCAACAGCACATGTCGATCGACGTCAACAACGAGTCCGGCACCGAGGTCGATGAGCAGGCGATCCTCGACGTCGCCCGCTACGCGCTCGCGCGGATGCGCATCCACCCCCTGTCCGAGCTGTCGGTGATCGTGGTGGACGCCGAGGCGATGGAGCAGCTGCACATCCAGTGGATGGATCTGCCGGGCCCGACGGATGTCATGTCCTTCCCGATGGACGAGCTGCGTCCGCCGTCGAAGGACGACGAGGAGCCCCCGCAGGGGCTCCTCGGGGACATCGTGCTCTGCCCCGAGGTCGCCGAGCGGCAGGGCCGCGAGGCGCCCACGCAGCACTCCATGGACGAGGAGCTGCAGCTGCTCACCGTCCACGGGGTGCTGCACCTCCTCGGCTACGACCACGAGGAGCCCGACGAGAAGGCCGAGATGTTCGGACTCCAGGCGGCGATCATCGACGGCTGGCGGGCGGAGAAGGGCCTCACCGGTCCCTCCCCGGCGCCGACCGTCTCATGACCGGCCAACTCGTCCTGGGCGCGGTCGCCCTCGTCGTGGTCGCGTGGCTCGCCGCGTGCGCCGAGGCGGGCATCGCCCGGGTGTCCAGCTTCCGCGCCGCCGAGGCCGTACGGGCCGGGCGGCGCGGCGCGGCCAAGCTCACGCAGGTGGCGTCCGACCCGACCCGGTACCTGAACGTGGCGCTGCTCGTCCGCGTCGCCTGCGAGATGGCCGCGGGCGCGCTCGTCACGTACGTCTGCCTGGAGGAGTTCGCGCAGACGTGGAGCGCGCTGGTCGTCGCGATCGGCGTGATGGTCCTCGTCTCGTACGTCGCCGTCGGCGTCTCGCCGCGCACCATCGGCCGCCAGCACCCGCTGAACACGGCGACGGCCGCCGCGTACGTGCTGCTGCCGCTGGCCCGGATCATGGGCCCGGTCCCGCAGCTGCTGATCCTCATCGGCAACGCCCTGACCCCCGGCAAGGGCTTCCGCAAGGGCCCCTTCGCGTCGGAGGCGGAGCTGCGGGCCATGGTGGACCTGGCGGAGCAGGAGTCGCTCATCGAGGACGAGGAGCGCCGCATGGTGCACTCGGTGTTCGAGCTGGGCGACACACTGGTCCGCGAGGTGATGGTGCCGCGTACGGACCTCGTGTCGATCGAGCGGTACAAGACCGTCCGTCAGGCGCTCACGCTCGCCCTGCGCTCCGGCTTCTCGCGCATCCCCGTGACCGGGGAGAACGAGGACGACGTGGTCGGCATCGTGTACCTGAAGGACCTGGTCCGCAAGACCCACGTCAACCGCGACTCGGAGTCCGACCTCGTGTCCACGGCGATGCGGGCGGCGACGTTCGTGCCGGACACGAAGAACGCCGGTGACCTGCTGCGGGAGATGCAGCAGCAGCGCAACCACTGCGCCGTCGTCATCGACGAGTACGGCGGCACGGCCGGGATCGTCACCATCGAGGACATCCTGGAGGAGATCGTCGGCGAGATCACCGACGAGTACGACCGCGAGCTGCCGCCCGTCGAGGAGCTCGGCGACGGCCGCTACCGGGTGACCGCCCGCCTCGACATCGGTGACCTGGGCGAGCTGTTCGGACTCGACGCGTACGACGACGAGGACGTGGAGACGGTCGGCGGGCTCCTCGCCAAGGCCCTCGGCCGCGTCCCGATCGCCGGGGCGTCGGCCGTGGTTGACCTGCCGGACGGGCGTGCGCTGCGGCTGACCGCCGAGTCCCCCGCGGGCCGCCGCAACAAGATCGTGACCGTGCTGGCGGAGCCCGTACCGAAGGAGCCGGAGGAGGAGGCCGCGTGACCCCCGAGCAGCTGAGGGCGTTCTGCCTGGACTTCAACGCCGCGGTGGAGGAGTTCCCCTTCGGCCCCGAGACCTCGGTCTTCAAGGTCGCAGGGAAGATGTTCGCCCTCAGCGCGCTCGACGCGCGGCCGCTCACCGTGAACCTCAAGTGCGACCCCGACGAGGCCGTCCGCCTGCGTGCCGACCACCCGGACGCGGTCGTCCCCGGCTATCACATGAACAAGCGCCACTGGAACACGGTGACCGTCTCCGCCCTCCCTGCCGCCCTGGTCAGGGAGCTGGTCGAGGACTCCTACGACCTGGTCGTCGCTGGACTCCCGAAGGCAGAACGCCTGCGGCTGGACCGCCCGTAGCGGTAGCCCGCCATCACGTACGCGTTTATTCGCGATCACTTGTCGGTGGCGGCGGTTATCCTCGCTGCGGCCCGTGAGGGCGGGGAGGGGGGAAACCAGAAGCTCCCCAGGATCACTACTGCCATTGGGGAGTTCAGACTCTTATGCGTACTCGTACCCGTGCCCGTCGCGGTGCCGTCGTCGCGCTCACCGCGTCCGCCCTGTTCCTGACCGCCGCGTGCGGCGGTTCGTCCGAGAAGGACGACAAGGCGAAGGGCGGCGACAGCGCCGGGCAGAAGCCCGCGGCGGCCCAGCTCACCGAGGCCCAGATGAAGGCGGGCCTCCTGGAGGTCGCCGACCTCCCGGCCGGCTGGAAGGCCGAGGCCGCGGCGTCCTCGGACCAGGCCCCGAAGGCGGAGAAGCCCGAGTGCCAGCCGCTGGCCGTGCTGATGTCCGACAAGGTCGACGGCGCCACGCAGGGCGGCAGCCGCGAGTTCGCCCGGGGCACGGACAGCGCGATCCTCGCCCAGCAGATCTTCACCTACTCCGACGGCGACGCCGCCGCGGCGTTCGTGAAGAGCGTGGACGAGGCCATCGGCAAGTGCGCGTCGTTCGTGAGCGTCGACGCGGGCGAGAAGATGACGATCAGCACCGAGAAGCTGACCGCGCCGCAGGTCGGCGAGGAGGCCGTCGCCCTGCGGATGACCATGGACATCCCGCAGCTCGGCATGAAGCTGGAGTCCGACGTGCTGGTCGCCCGCCAGGGCGCCGGTATGACGCGCCTGGCGTACGTCCCGATGGGCGAGAAGCCGGACCACGCGGCGTTCGAGGACCTGGCCAAGCGCGGCGGCGACAAGTTCGTCAAGGGCGCCCAGAGCTGAGGCTCCTGACCCACAGGGCGGCCGGGGACACCCCGGCCGCCCTGCTTATGCTCGGGGCATGACGCAGAGCACCGAGCTGGACCCCGAGGACCGCAAGATCATCACGCTGGCGCGCAGCGCCCGCGCCCGCAACGGCGTGCCCGAGGGCGCGGCGGTACGGGACGAGACCGGGCGGACGTACGTCGCCGGGACGGTCGCGCTGGACTCGCTGCGGCTGAGCGCGCTCCAGACGGCCGTGGCGATGGCCGTCGCCAGCGGCGCGAAGTCCCTGGAGGCGGCGGCCGTCGTCTCCGAGGCCGAGGCCGTCGCGGACGCCGACCGCGCCGCCGTGCGGGACCTGGGCGGTCCCGGCACCCCGGTCCTCCTCGCCGGTCCGGACGCCGAGGTGCGCGCCCGGGTGACGGCGGGCTGAGCGCGGGCGGCCGAAACCGTACGGGAGGACCACGGCAGACGGCGGGAGCCGCGCGGTACGTGGCGTGCGTCGGGATCGGGGAGAATGGCCCCCATGAGCGTTCGTAAACCAGAAACCGAAGCGACCCACCGCGCGGGCTTCGCCTGCTTCGTCGGCCGTCCCAACGCCGGCAAGTCCACCCTCACGAACGCTCTGGTCGGTCAGAAGGTGGCCATCACCTCCAACCGGCCGCAGACGACGCGGCACACCGTGCGCGGCATCGTGCACCGCCCCGAGGCCCAGCTCGTGCTGGTCGACACCCCGGGCCTGCACAAGCCGCGCACCCTGCTGGGCGAGCGGCTCAACGATGTCGTCCGCACGACGTGGGCGGAAGTGGACGTAATCGGCTTCTGTCTGCCCGCCGACCAGAAGGTGGGCCCCGGCGACCGGTTCATCGCCAAGGAACTGGCGGGGATCAAGAAGACCCCGAAGATCGCGATCGTCACCAAGACCGACCTTGTCGACTCCAAGACCCTCGCCGAGCAGCTCGTCGCCGTGGACCGGCTCGGCCGGGAGCTGGGTATCGAGTGGGCCGAGATCGTCCCCGTGTCGGCCGTCGGCGACAAGCAGGTCCAGCTCCTCGCCGACCTGCTCGTGCCGCTGCTGCCCGAGGGCCCGGCGCTCTACCCGGAGGGCGACCTCACCGACGAGCCCGAGCAGGTCATGGTCGCCGAGCTGATCCGCGAGGCCGCGCTCGAAGGCGTACGGGACGAGCTGCCGCACTCCATCGCGGTGGTCGTCGAGGAGATGCTGCCGCGCGAGGACCGCCCCGCCGACAAGCCGCTGCTGGACATCCACGCCAACGTCTACATCGAGCGCCCCAGCCAGAAGGGCATCATCATCGGCCCCAAGGGCAAGCGCCTGAAGGAAGTCGGCATCAAGTCCCGCAAGCACATCGAGGCGCTGCTCGGCACGCCGGTCTTCCTCGACCTGCACGTCAAGGTCGCCAAGGACTGGCAGCGCGACCCCCGGCAGCTGCGCAAGCTCGGCTTCTGACAGACGGCCCGGGGCCCGGGCGGCAGGCCGCGCCGACGCCCCCGCCCGGGAGGGCGTCCGCGCCCGTCAGGCGCCCTCCCGCAGGACCCGGGAGGCCAGCTCGCGCTGCGCCTCGGTCAGGTGCGGCTCCGCGCACCGCACCGTGCGGCCGTCCACGGTGATCTCGTACGAGAAGCCGTCCGGCATCCCGCCCCGCGCTGCTCCCCCCGCCGGGGGCTCCGGCGCCTGAAGGGCCGCGGCGGCCAGCGCGTGCCAGGCCGCCGCGTCCGGCCGGGCGGTCGTGTCCACCTCCGCCCGCCGCTCGATGCCAGCGAAGCCACCCGTGCGCCGTACCTCGATCCGCATGGCCCCTGTCTACCCCCTGGTGGGCACCCCCACCGTCGACCACGCCTTCAGCACCGCCTCGGCCTCGTCGCCGCCGTCGCCGAACCGCTCCCGCGCCGCCGCGACCGTCAGCCGGGCGAACGCCGCGAAGTCGGCCGTCTCCTTGAGCTTGCCGCCCGTCAGCACGTCGTACCAGATCCGCCCGGCCCGCTCCCAGGCGTGCCCGCCCAGCGCCGTGGCCACCAGGTAGAAGGCGTGGTTGGGGATGCCCGAGTTGATGTGGACGCCGCCGTTGTCGGCGGCCGTGTCCACGTAGTCCTCCATCTTCGCGGGCTGCGGGTCCTTGCCGAGGACGTCGTCGTCGTACGCCGTGCCGGGGGCCTTCATGGAGCGCAGCGCCACGCCCTGCACCTCGTCCGCCAGCAGGCCCGCGCCGATCAGCCAGTCGGCCTCGTCGGCGGTCTGGCCGAGCGCGTACTGCTTGACGAGCGAGCCGAACACGTCCGACATGGACTCGTTGAGGGCGCCGGGCTGGCTGAAGTAGGCGAGGTTCGCCGTGTACTGGGTGACGCCGTGCGCCAGCTCGTGGCCGATCACGTCGACCGGCAGGGTGAAGTCCTTGAAGATCTTGCCGTCGCCGTCGCCGAACACCATCTGTTCGCCGTTCCAGAAGGCGTTGCCGTACTCCCGGTCGTAGTGGACCGTCGCGTCGAGCGGCAGCCCCGCGCCGTCGATGGAGTCCCGCCCGTACGCGCTGAGGAACAGCTCGAACGTGGCACCGAGCCCGGCGTACGCGCGGTTGACGGTGGCGTCGCGCGTCGGCTCGTCGCCCTCGGCGCGGACCTTCTTGCCGGGCAGCCGGGTGCGGTTCTCCGCGTCGTAGACGGTGCGGCGAGGCTCGCCGGAGGCCGCCGGGAGGTCGCGGGTGGCGGGGCGGACACCGGTGACGGTGGTGAGGCGGCGGGCGGCGCGGTTGTTCTCGTCGGTGACGAGGGTGCGGCGGGCGGCCTCGGCGACGGCCGGGTCGGCCGAGTGCGAGAGGCGGTCGAGCAGGTGCGGCGGGACGATCGTGCAGAACACCGGGGTGCGGTAGTCATATGCGCTCATGACTGGCAATGTGGCAGCGCGTCACCGTGAAGTCACTGGTTGCGACGAGGATTGATGAAAAGGAGTGATAGCTCACCGTTTGACGGTTACCGGAGCCGAATCCCGCATACTGGAACGGCACCTCTCGCCCCAGCGGTCCTGGGCTACGCTGCTGCGCATCATGCGTTTCGGGCTGCTTCTCCTTAGCTGCCGCGGCGAGGGCCTGTAGTCGTAGGCCGACCCCCTCACCGCGGAGTCTGGTGCTGCTTCGACCCGTCGGCCGTCCCTCCGCAGGACCCCGAGGAGCCCTACGCCATGTCACAGCCCGCCGCCCAGTCCGTCGGCCGCCGCACGCCGATCACCACCGCGACGCACACGCAGAAGCCGTCCGGGATGCCGATCCACAAGTACGGCGCGTACGAGGCCGTCGACCTGCCCGGCCGCACCTGGCCCGACCGCCGGATCACCAAGGCGCCGCGCTGGCTGTCGACCGACCTGCGCGACGGCAACCAGGCGCTGATCGACCCGATGTCCCCGGCCCGCAAGCGAGCGATGTTCGACCTGCTCGTACGCATGGGCTACAAGGAGATCGAGGTCGGTTTCCCCTCCTCCGGCGAGACCGACTTCGCGTTCGTCCGCTCGATCATCGAGGAGGGCGCGATCCCCGAGGACGTGACGATCTCCGTCCTGACCCAGGCCCGCGAGGACCTGATCGAGCGGACCGTCGAGTCCCTGCGCGGCGCGCACAAGGCGACCGTGCACCTGTACAACGCGACGGCGCCGGTCTTCCGCCGGGTCGTCTTCCGGGGCTCCAGGGACGACGTCAGGCAGATCGCCGTGGACGGCACCCGCCTGGTGATGGAGTACGCGGAGAAGATCCTGGGCGACGACACGGTCTTCGGCTACCAGTACAGCCCGGAGATCTTCACCGACACGGAGCTGGACTTCGCGCTGGAGGTCTGCGAGGGCGTCATGGACGTCTGGCAGCCCGAGCCCGGCCGCGAGATCATCCTGAACCTGCCCGCGACCGTGGAGCGCTCCACGCCGTCCACCCACGCGGACCGCTTCGAGTGGATGTCCCGCAACCTTTCCCGCCGCGAGTTCGTCTGCCTGTCCGCCCACCCGCACAACGACCGCGGCACGGCCGTCGCGGCGGCCGAACTGGCCGTCATGGCCGGCGCCGACCGCGTCGAGGGCTGCCTGTTCGGTCAGGGCGAGCGCACCGGCAACGTGGACCTGGTGACCCTGGGCATGAACCTGTTCAGCCAGGGCATCGACCCGCAGATCGACTTCTCGCAGATCGACGAGATCCGCCGGACCTCCGAGTACTGCAACCAGATGGAGGTCCACCCGCGCCACCCCTACGCGGGCGACCTGGTCTACACGGCCTTCTCCGGCTCCCACCAGGACGCCATCAAGAAGGGCTTCGACGCGATGGAGGCCGACGCGGCGGCCGCGGGGAAGACCGTGGACGAGATCGAGTGGGCCGTCCCGTACCTGCCGATCGACCCGAAGGACGTCGGCCGGTCCTACGAGGCGGTCATCCGCGTCAACTCGCAGTCCGGCAAGGGCGGCATCGCGTACGTCCTGAAGAACGACCACAAGCTGGACCTGCCGCGCCGGATGCAGATCGAGTTCTCCAGGATCATCCAGGCGAAGACCGACGCCGAGGGCGGCGAGGTCACGCCCGCCGACATCTGGGCCGTCTTCCAGGACGAGTACCTGCCCAACCCGGACAACCCGTGGGGCCGTATCCAGCTGCGCTCCGGGCAGACCACCACCGACAAGGACGGCACGGACACCCTGACCGTCGAGGCGGTCGTGGACGGCGTCGAGACGGTGCTGACCGGCTCCGGCAACGGCCCGATCTCCGCGTTCTTCGACGCGCTGAACGCCATCGGGTTCGACGCGCGGCTGCTGGACTACCAGGAGCACACGATGAGCGAGGGCGCCTCCGCGCAGGCCGCCTCGTACATCGAATGCGCCATCGACGGCAAGGTGCTGTGGGGCATCGGCATCGACGCCAACACCACCCGCGCCTCGCTGAAGGCGGTCATCTCGGCCGTCAACCGCTCCGCCCGCTGACCCGTCCGCCCTTCGCACGCCGGACCCCGCCCACCGCCGTGGGCGGGGTTCGGCCATGTCCTGGCGTTCTCATGACGAGGTGCTGACGCCACATCACCGATGTGGCTAACATCACGTCAACGTCGGCAAGGTGGCCGAGGGCGTCAGGAGGTGCGACGTGCTGCCAGCGCGGGGAACACGCGGATCGAGTGGCCGGAAACTCCGCATTTGTACGGTTCACACCTCGTGGCACACCGTCGGCGACGGCGAGTTCTTCTGCCCCGGCTGCGGTGGTGACCGCAACTACCGGCGCCGCACGGGCAGTCGCCGCCTCACCGTCCTCGGCATCCCCGTGCTGCCGCGCGGGGTGACCGGACCGGTCGTCGAGTGCGCCGCCTGCCATGACCGGTTCGGCATGGAGGTGCTGGACCACCCGACGACGGCCAGGTTCTCCGCGATGCTCCGCGACGCCGTGCACACGGTCGCCCTCGCGGTCCTCGCCGCGGGCGGCACGTCGTCGCCCACGGCCGTACGGAGCGCCGTCCACGCCGTACAGGCCGCCGGGTACGACGACTGCACGGCCGACAGCCTCACCGGCCTGGTGGACGCGCTCGCCGCCGACACGGGCCGCTACCTCGCGGACGTGGAGGGGCCCTGCGGCGCCGCCCTCGCCATCGAACTGCACGAGGCGCTGGAGCCGCTCGCCCCGCACCTGGCGCCCGCCGGGCGGGAGTCGATCCTCCTCCAGGGCGCCCGCATCGCGCTGGCCGACGGCGCGTACATCCAGGCCGAGCGGGACGTGCTCACCACGGTGGGCAACGCCCTGCTCCTCCAGCCCGACGACACGGCCCGGCTCATGGAAGCGGCGCGCGCCCCGTTCTGACCGCCCCGCCGGGGGAGTCGGAACGGCGGCGCGCGCCGCGCGTCCGCGTGGGCGGCCGTCAGGCCTCGACGCCGCTCGCCCGCAGCATCTCCTCGCGCTCCACGATCTTCACGCGCTCGCGGCCCTCGGCCTCGCCGCGCGCCCGCTCCGCCGCGTCCAGCCGGTACCAGCCGTCCCACGTCGTGTACGCGACGCCCTTGTCCTGGAGGAACTCCACCACGGCGTCCTCGCCCGGGGCCTCCGGCGTGCGCAGCCGGCCCTCGCGGTGGTCCTCCAGCAGGTTGGCGACGGTCTCGTTGGCGTCGCCCTTCGTGTGGCCGATCAGGCCGATCGGGCCACGCCTGATCCAGCCGGTCACATAGGTGGACGCGAGGTGCTCGCCGCCCTCCATCACGCGGCCGCCCTCGTCCGGGACCGTGCCCGACGCGGCGTCCCACGGCAGCTTGGGCAGCTCCTCCGACAGGTAGCCCACCGCGCGGTACACGGCCTGGACGTCCCAGGTGGTGAACTCGCCGGTGCCCTTCACATTGCCGGTGCCGTCCAGCTCGGTGCGCTCGGTGCGCAGGCCGGCCACCTTGCCGTCCTCGCCGACGATCTCGGCGGGCGACTCGAAGAAGTGCAGGAACAGCTTGTGCGGCCGGTCGCCGACATCGCGGATCGCCCAGTTCTCCAGCGTCTTGGCGACCATGTCCACCTGCTTGTTGGACCGCCGTGCCTCGATGGACCCCCGGTCGTAGTCGATGTCCTCGGGGTTGACGATGACCTCGATGCTGGGGGAGTGGTCCAGCTCGCGCAGTTCCATGGGGCTGAACTTCGCCTGTGCGGGGCCGCGACGGCCGAACACGTGGATCTCCAGCGCCTTGTTGGCCTTCAGGCCGTCGTAGACGTTCGGCGGGATCTCCGTCGGCAGCAGCTCGTCGGCGGTCTTGGCGAGGATGCGCGCCACGTCCAGGGCGACGTTGCCGACGCCCAGCACCGCGACCTTCTCGGCCTCCAGCGGCCAGGTGCGCGGCACGTCGGGGTGGCCGTCGTACCAGGAGACGAAGTCGGCGGCGCCGTACGAGCCGTCGAGGTCCACACCGGGGATGTTCAGGTCCCGGTCGGCGTCGGCGCCCGTGGAGAAGATCACGGCGTCGTAGAAGGCGCGCAGGTCGTCCAGGGTGATGTCGGACGGGTAGTCGACATTGCCGAAGAGGCGGATCTGCGGCTTGTCCAGCACCTGGTGGAGGGCGGTGATGATGCCCTTGATCCGCGGGTGGTCGGGCGCGACGCCGTACCGGATGAGGCCGAACGGCGCGGGCATCCGCTCGAACAGGTCGATGGAGACACCCGGGTCGTTGGCGGCCTCGGACTTCAGCAGCGCGTCGGCGGCGTAGATGCCGGCCGGGCCGGCACCGACGATCGCGACCCGCAGGGGGCGGGGCATGGCAGGTTCCCTTCGACAGTCAGCACTTCTCACCCGCCAGCCTCACGAGCACAGGGGTGGAGCGGTACCCGCCTCGGAGCTATGACCCCATAAGACGTCCTTATGGGTTCCCGAAGCGGAGGTTGGGGCAGGTGGTCCCAGTCGGACCAGGATCACACCCTATGGCTCCCCTTCCCGCCCCCTGCCCCGGGGGTCCCCGGGCGCCCCGGCCACCCCTCGCGCCCCGGCCGCCCCCTGTGCCCCGGGCCTGCGCCCTTGGAGGCCGAGCCCCTGGGCGGTGGGGGCGGGGCACCGGCGGCGTACGCGAGAATGGGGGCATGAGTCTGTTCCGGGATGACGGCGTCGTGCTGCGTACGCAGAAGCTGGGCGAGGCCGACCGGATCATCACGTTCCTCACCCGCGGCCACGGCCGCGTCCGGGCCGTCGCGCGCGGGGTGCGCCGCACCAAGTCGAAGTTCGGCGCCCGCCTCGAACCCTTCTCCCACGTGGACGTGCAGTTCTTCGCGCGCGGCTCCGAACTCGTCGGGCGCGGCCTGCCGCTGTGCACCCAGACGGAGACCATCGCCCCGTACGGCGGCGGCATCGTCACCGACTACGCCCGCTACACGGCCGGCACGGCCATGCTGGAGACCGCCGAGCGGTTCACCGACCACGAGGGCGAGCCCGCCGTCCAGCAGTACCTGCTGCTCGTCGGCGCCCTGCGCACCCTCGCCCGCGGCGAGCACGCCCCGCACCTGATCCTCGACGCCTTCCTGCTGCGCTCCCTCGCCGTCAACGGCTACGCCCCGTCCTTCGAGGACTGCGCCCGCTGCGGCATCCACGGCCCCAACCGGTTCTTCTCGGTCGCCGCGGGCGGAGTGGTCTGCGGGGACTGCCGGGTGCCCGGCAGCGTCGTACCCTCGGCGGAGGCCGTCGCGCTGCTCAGCGCGCTGCTGACCGGCGACTGGGAGACGGCGGACGCGTGCGAGCCGCGCCACGCGAGGGAGGGGAGCGGGCTGGTGTCCGCCTATCTGCACTGGCACCTGGAGCGCGGGCTGCGCTCGCTGCGCTACGTCGAGAAGTAGCCGCCGCGTGAGAAGACAGCGCGGTTGCGCGGAGAGTCAAGAGAACTAGGAGAAGTGAGCCGCATGGCCATGGCACGACGCGGAATCCTCGGGCGCTCCAGGCGTCAGTACCAGGACCCCGAGCCGCACCCGTCCGGCGCGCGCCCGCCGAAGCTGCCCGGCGAGATGGTGCCCGGGCACGTGGCGATCGTCATGGACGGCAACGGCCGCTGGGCCAAGGACCGCGGCCTGCCCCGCACCGAGGGCCACAAGGTCGGCGCCGAGCGCGTCCTCGACGTGCTCCAGGGCGCGATCGAGATGGGCGTCGGCAGCATCTCCCTGTACGCCTTCTCCACCGAGAACTGGCGGCGCTCCCCGGACGAGGTGCGCTTCCTGATGAACTTCAACCGGGACTTCATCCGCAAGACCCGCGACCAGCTCGACGCGCTCGGCATCCGGGTCCGCTGGGTCGGCCGCATGCCCAAGCTGTGGAAGTCCGTCGCCCAGGAGCTCCAGATCGCCCAGGAGCAGACCAAGGACAACGACCGCCTCACGCTGTACTTCTGCATGAACTACGGCGGCCGCGCCGAGATCGCGGACGCCGCGCAGGCCCTCGCCGAGGACGTGAAGGCCGGGAAGCTCGACCCGTCGAAGGTCAGCGAGAAGACCTTCGCGAAGTACCTGTACTACGCGGACATGCCGGACGTGGACCTGTTCCTGCGGCCCAGCGGCGAGCAGCGCACGTCCAACTACCTGCTGTGGCAGAGCGCGTACGCGGAGATGGTCTTCCAGGACGTGCTGTGGCCCGACTTCGACCGCCGCGACCTGTGGCGGGCCTGCCTGGAGTACGCCCAGCGCGACCGCCGCTTCGGCGGCGCCGTGCCGAACGAGCAGCTCCTCGCGATGGAGGCGGCGATGCGGGGCGACGAGACCGACGGCGCGGCGGCGGCCCCCGGCACGGCGGGCTGACCCGGGGCCGGTACGGGGCCCGTACCAACCTGTACGGCCCCCGGACGGCTCCCGTGTGACCCCGCGCGGCTCCCGTGCCACCTCGTACGGCGAAGGGCCCCCGGCGGCCCGTGAAGCGAAGGGCGCGGCTCCCACGGGAGCCGCGCCCTTCGCCGTGAAGGTTCCGCGAATCAGCCCGCGGTCCGGTCCGCCGCGGCCGCGCACTCCGCGCACGTGCCGAAGATCTCGACCGTGTGCGCCACGTTCACGAAGCCGTGCTCGGCGGCGACCGACTCGGCCCACTCCTCGACGGCCGGGCCCTCCACCTCGACGGCCTTGCCGCAGCCGCGGCACACCAGGTGGTGGTGGTGCTCGCCGGTCGAGCAGCGGCGGTACACGGCCTCGCCGTCGCTGGTGCGCAGCACGTCCACCTCGCCCGCGTCGGCGAGCGACTGGAGCGTGCGGTACACCGTCGTGAGGCCCACGGAGTCCCCGCGGTGCTTGAGCATGTCGTGCAGCTCCTGCGCGCTGCGGAACTCGTCCACCTCGTTCAGTGCCGCCGCGACGGCGGCGCGCTGCCGGGTCGACCGTGCGCGTACGCCGGGTCCTGCCGTCGCCACAGGTGCCTCCTTGCCCTCGGCCCGCTCACTCGTACGCCAATGCGTCCGCTTACGTCGGGCCATTCTGCCAGGCCCCGCGACGGGGCCCCGCAGCCGTCGTGCCGTCACTCGGCCGGATTCAGACCTTGACGTCGTCCGCCGTCCCGGGGGACGGCCGCACGCCGTCGTGCGCCCCCTGTGCCGCCTGCGCCGCCCGCGCCCGGCGCCGGGCCAGTGGCGCGGCCAGCGTGGCGAACACCACGAACACGGCGATGGCCAGCAGCACGATCGTCGCGCCCGGCGGGACGTCCTGGTAGTACGTGGTGACCGTGCCGCCCAGCGACACGGCCGTACCGATGAGCACCGCCACCGCGAACGTGGCGCGGAAGCTCCGGGTCAGCTGCTGCGCCGCCGCCACCGGCACCACCATCAGGGCGCTGACCAGCAGCAGCCCCACGACGCGCATGGCGACCGTCACGGTGACCGCGGCGGTCACGGCGACGAGCAGGTTCAGGGCCCGCACCGGCAGGCCCGTCACGCGTGCGAACTCCTCGTCCTGGCTGACGGCGAACAGCTGGCGGCGCAGCCCCAGCGACACCGCCACCACGAAAGCGGCGAGCACGCAGATCGCGACGACGTCCTCCTCTGACACGGTCGCCAGCGAACCGAACAGATAGCTGACCAGGTTCGCGTTGGAACCGGCCGGGGAGAGGCTGGTCAGCAGGACTCCGCCCGCCATGCCGCCGTAGAAGAGCAGGGCGAGCGCGATGTCGCCGCGCGTGCGCCCGTACATGCGGATCAGCTCCATCAGGACGGCGCCCGCGATCGAGACGGCGCCCGCGACCCACACGGGGTTGGCGGACATCAGGAAGCCGAGGCCGACGCCGGTCATGGCGACATGGCCGATTCCGTCGCCCATCAGGGCCTGCCGCCGCTGCACCAGGTGGATGCCGACGGCGGGCGCGGTGATGCCGACCAGGACGGCGGCGAGGAGCGCCCGCTGCATGAACGCGTGGTCGAGGATTTCCATGGTCAGGTCAGCAGTCCCGTGCGGAGCGGCTCGTCGGCCGCGTGCGGATGTACGTGGTCGTGGCCGGGCAGCGCGTGCTGGCCGACGGCCTCCGGCGGCGGCCCGTCGTGGACGACGCACCCGTCGCGCAGGACGATCGCGCGGTCGATCAGCGGCTCCAGCGGGCCCAGCTCGTGCAGGACGAGCAGCACGGTCGTGCCGTGCGCCACCTGCTCGTGCAGGGTCGCCGCCAGCACCTCCTGGCTGGCCAGGTCGACGCCCGCCATCGGCTCGTCCATGATCAGCAGCTCGGGCTCGGAGGCGAGGGCCCGGGCGATCAGCACCCGCTGGTGCTGGCCGCCGGAGAGCGCCCACACCGAGTCCTTCGCCCGGTCCGCGAGCCCGACCAGCTCGATGGCCCGGTCGACGGCCGCGCGGTCCGCCCTGGACGGCCAGCGCAGCCTCGTACGGGACAGGCGGCCCGACGACACGACCTCGCGGACCGTCGCGGGCACCCCGCTGGCGGCCGTGGTGCGCTGCGGGACGTAGCCGACGCGCGCCCAGTCGCGGAAGCGGCGCAGGTCGGTGCCGAACAGGGACACCGCCCCGCCGGTCAGCGGCACCTGTCCGATGACCGAGCGGACGGCGGTGGACTTGCCGGAGCCGTTGGCGCCGAGCAGGGCGACGACCTCGCCCCGGTGGACGGTGAAGTCCACGCCGCGCAGCACGGGGCGGGAGCCGAGCGTGGCCGTTGCCGCCCGGACGGAGATGACGGGCTCGCTGCTCACCGGGCCTCCAGGGGGTGTGCGTGCGGTGCGTACGGGGCGGGGCGGGTCACTTCGCGCCGAGCGCCTTCTGGAGCGCCGCCAGGTTGGACGCCATGACCTCCAGGTAGTCAGCGCCCTTGGACCGCTCGGTGATTCCCTCCAGCGGGTCCAGGACGTCGGTCTTCAGGCCGGTGTCCTTCGCGAGGGTCCTGGCGGTGCGGTCGCTGGCGAGCGTCTCGAAGAAGACGGTGGTGACCTTCTCCTTGCGCGCGACCTGCTGGAGCTCCTTGACGCGGGCGGGGCTGGGCTCGGACTCGGGGTCGAGGCCGGCGATGCCCTCCTGGTCCAGGCCGTAGCGCTCGGCGAGGTAGCCGAAGGCGGAGTGCGTGGTGATGAACGTCCGGGTGGTGGTGTTCTTCAGGCCATCGCGGAAGGACGCGTCCAGGGCGCCGAGCTTCTTCACCAGCTCGTCGGTGTTCTTCTTGTACGTGGCGGCGTTGTCCGGGTCGGCCTTGGCGAGGCGGTCGCCGACGCCCTTGGCGACCTCGGCGTACTTCACCGGGTCGAGCCAGATGTGCGGGTCGCCCCCGGCCTCGGAGTGGTCGTGCTCGTGGCCGCCCTCGTGGGACTCCTCGGCGTGGGCCTCGCCCTCGTGGGCCTCGTCCGTGTGGGGCTCGCCCTCGTGGGCGGAGTGGTCCTCGCTCGTGCCGTGCGTCTCGAGCGTGGTGAGGGTGGCGGCGTCGACGGTGTCCTTCACGCCCGCCTGCTTGATGGCCTCGTCCACGGCGGGCTGGAGGCCCTTGAGGTAGAGGACGAAACCGGCGTCCTGGAGCTCGGCTATCTGGCGCGGCTTGAGTTCGAGATCGTGCGGCTCGACTCCGGGCCGCGTCAGTGTGGTCACGGAGACCTTGTCGCCGCCGATCTGTTCGGCGAGGAACTGCATCGGGTAGAACGACGCCACAACGTCCAGTTTGCCGTCCTTGTTCTGCTCCGCGCCTCCGGAGGAACCGGAGCAGGCGGAGAGGGTGACCAGGCCGAGGACAGCGGCACCGGCGACGGCGGTGGTGGATATGGAGCGACGTACGTTCATGACACTCATTTTCAACTTTTGTGGAAACGATTGTCAACAAAGGGGCCGAGTGGTCCCCGCCACCCACCGATTTGATCCCAAGGGCGCGCCCGCCGCTAATCTGAGGCATTCGCCGTTCGTCACCGTCGTATGAAGAGAGCACCGTGGCCGCCGACAAGATCGACACCATCGTCAGCCTGAGCAAGCGCCGTGGCTTCGTCTACCCCTGCAGTGAGATCTACGGCGGCCAGCGCGCCGCCTGGGACTACGGGCCGCTCGGCGTGGAGCTGAAGGAGAACATCAAGCGCCAGTGGTGGCGTTACATGGTCACGTCCCGCGAGGACGTCGTCGGCCTCGACTCGTCGGTGATCCTGGCCTCCGAGGTCTGGGAGGCCTCCGGCCACGTCGCGACCTTCACCGACCCGCTCACCGAGTGCACCTCCTGCCACAAGCGCTACCGCGCCGACCACCTGGAGGAGGCCTACGAGGAGAAGCACGGCCGCCTCCCCGCGAACGGCCTCGCCGACCTGAACTGCCCCAACTGCGGCAACAAGGGCACCTTCACCGAGCCCAAGCAGTTCTCCGGCCTGCTCTCCACGCACCTCGGCCCCACGCAGGACTCCGGTTCCGTCGCCTACCTGCGTCCCGAGACGGCGCAGGGCATCTTCACCAACTTCGCCCAGGTGCAGCAGACTTCCCGCAAGAAGCCGCCCTTCGGCATCGCGCAGATGGGCAAGTCCTTCCGCAACGAGATCACGCCGGGCAACTTCATCTTCCGGACCCGTGAGTTCGAGCAGATGGAGATGGAGTTCTTCGTCAAGCCGGGCGAGGACGAGACGTGGCACGAGTACTGGATGGAGCAGCGCTGGAACTGGTACACGGACCTGGGTCTCCGTGAGGAGAACATGCGCTGGTACGAGCACCCGAAGGAGAAGCTCTCCCACTACTCGAAGCGCACCGCCGACATCGAGTACCGCTTCCGCTTCGGCGGCAGCGAGTGGGGCGAGCTGGAGGGTGTCGCCAACCGCACCGACTACGACCTGACGGCCCACTCCCGCGCCTCCGGCACCGACCTGTCGTTCTACGACCAGGAGGCCGGCGAGCGCTGGACGCCGTACGTCATCGAGCCGGCCGCCGGTGTGGGCCGCACCATGCTGGCCTTCCTCCTCGACGCGTACGTCGAGGACGAGGCGCCCAACGCCAAGGGCAAGATGGAGAAGCGCACCTCGCTGCGGCTTGACCCGCGCCTCGCGCCGGTCAAGGTCGCCGTCCTGCCGCTCTCGCGCAACCCGGAGCTCTCGCCGAAGGCGAAGGGCCTCGCGGCGGACCTGCGCAAGAACTGGAACATCGAGTTCGACGACGCGGGCGCCATCGGCCGCCGCTACCGCCGCCAGGACGAGATCGGCACGCCGTACTGCGTGACGGTCGACTTCGACACGCTCGAGGACAACGCGGTGACGGTGCGCGAGCGTGACTCGATGAAGCAGGAGCGCGTCTCGCTCGACCAGATCCAGGGCTACCTCGCCTCCCGTCTGATCGGCTGCTGACGCACGCAGTCTCCGCGAAGCCCCCGGCTCCCCCAGCGGGACCGGGGGCTTCGCCGTGCGCGCCTCGCCGCGCGGCGGAAAAACGGGGTGCCGGGGCGCGGCGCGGGCTGTACGGTCGTGCCCATGTCCTCCTTCCTCCCGATCTACGAGTGAGAGCGCGGCGCCGGGCCTCGACGCCCGTGGCGCCCCACCAGACATCCCGGACCACTTCTCACCCCTGAGGGAGACCACCATGGCCAAGAGCCGCAACAACCTGCTCGGTGTCGGCGGACAGCGCAAGAAGCTGTCCCGTCTGGAGCGGCAGGGCGCCGCGCCGCGCGGCGGCGGTAGCGCGGCGGGTGCCGCGGACGCGAAGCAGGAGCTGCTTCGCAAGATGCGCGAGCGCACCCAGAACCAGCCCCAGTCCTGACCCCGCACCCCCTGCACCCGGGGGGCTGCACACCTCAGGGGCCCGTCCTCTGACGGCCCCCGCGCCTCAGGGCCCGGCCGCCATCCCGGCGGCCGGGCCCTCCGCGTAGCCTGCCCCCGCCGCCCTGCGGGACGCCTGCCCACAACGGGGTGGACAGCGGCGCGCTGGGTCGGGCCCGCGTGCGCCACGCAGGGGCCGGGCATAACGGTGTGGGCGTACGGGACAATGGGGGGCATGACCGTGTTCAGTCCTCTGTCCATCGGCCCGCACACCGTGCAGCCGCCCGTGGTGCTGGCCCCCATGGCCGGCATCACCAACGCTCCCTTCCGCACCCTCTGCCGCGAGTTCAGCGGCGGCAAGGGGCTGTTCGTGAGCGAGATGATCACGACGAGGGCGCTGGTCGAGCGCAACGAGAAGACCATGCAGCTCATCCACTTCGACGAGACCGAGACCCCTCGGTCCATCCAGCTGTACGGAGTGGACCCGGTCACCGTCGGCAAGGCCGTCCGCATGATCGTGGACGAGGACCTCGCCGACCACATCGACCTGAACTTCGGCTGCCCCGTCCCCAAGGTGACCCGCAAGGGCGGCGGCTCCGCGCTGCCGTACAAGCGGCCGCTGCTGCGCGCGATCCTCCACGAGGCGGTGACCAACGCCGGGGACCTGCCGGTCACGATGAAGATGCGCAAGGGCATCGACGACGACCACATCACGTACCTCGACGCCGGTCGCATCGCCGTCGAGGAGGGTGTCACCGCCATCGCCCTGCACGGCCGCACCGCCGCACAGCACTACGGCGGCACCGCCGACTGGGACGCCATCGCCCGGCTGAAGGAGCACGTCCCGGAGATACCGGTACTCGGCAACGGTGACATCTGGTGCGCCGACGACGCGCTGCGCATGATGCGCGAGACCGGCTGCGACGGCGTGGTCGTCGGGCGCGGCTGCCTGGGCCGCCCGTGGCTGTTCGGCGACCTGGTGGCCGCCTTCGAGGGCACGGGCGCGGCGGCGGCGCCGACGCTGCGCGAGGTCGCCGACACGATGGTCCGCCACGCCCGGCTGCTGGGCGAGTGGATCGGCGACGAGTCACGGGGGGTCATCGACTTCCGCAAGCACGTCGCCTGGTACCTGAAGGGCTTCTCGGTCGGCTCCGAGATGCGCAAGCGGCTCGCGGTGACGTCGTCGCTGGAGGAGCTGCGGGCCGGGCTCGACGAGCTGGACCTCGACCAGCCGTGGCCGGTGGGCGCCGACGGTCCGCGCGGCCGCACGTCCGGCAACAACCGGGTCGTCCTGCCCGACGGCTGGCTGAAGAACCCGTGGGACTGCTCGGGGCTGAGCGAGGACGCCGAACTCGACACGTCCGGCGGCTGACCCCGCCGCACGCCGGGCGGGTCGCTTCCGCGCGTGAGGAGGGCGGCCTGAAGCACGTCTGGCCGGACGGTCCGGTGGGCGATCCGGTCCGCCTTGCCCGCGCAGTGGGCCGGGTTCAGGTCCCGTGGTCGGCACCGCTGCCGGTCACTGCGCGGGGCCGGCTCCGCCGTCCCTTGGTGGCTGCCTCGTGAACGCTCTGGTGGCTGGCGCTGTACGACGCCGGATCGACCACCCGTGGGGGCTCCGCCTGGGTGCCGTACCGGCCGCCCTCGGTGACGCAGGGGCGGGTGACATTTCTTGGTGGCTGCTCCTGCGCCGGTACGGGCGCCGCGCGTCTGGCGGCCGGTCCCGGACGGGGTGGGCGGCGCGTCCTCGGGCCTGTTTCTGTGCGGGCCCCCGCCAGTCGTGCCGGGCCGGGCGGGTTGGGGCGCGGGGCCTTCGCCGGGTCCTGGGGACGGGCGCCCCGCACCACCCGGAGCCCCCGTGGCGCGGCATGTGCGGGCCCGGCGAACGGCTGGACGCCCGTGCGTCGGCCGACTGGCCTCCAGGTGGACGGGAGAGGTCCGGATCGTGGACTTTCGGACGTCCTCACGGCGTGATTCTCGCCACCCCTGATCGCGTGCATGCTCAGATGAGCGCGTCGAGGGTGGCTGCACTTCTCAAAAGATGGCACTCAGTGCCACCCCTTCTGCCTTCAAGAAGTGAAGTCAAGTGTGAGAGGCGGGCGCTCACATGAGCGGTTCTTGGGGTGTTTTTGACCATGCCGCTTCAAGGGGTGAATCGTTTCGCGCCGACGAGGCAACCCCGTCGTAACTTTCGATCTGCTGGCGGACGGGTGGATAAGGCCGTACGACGGGTAGGCGTACCTCCCCAGAAGCCTTCGATCTGGGTATGTTCCTCGCCGTCAGGGCAGCCACGTCGTCCTCGAGGAGTCGAGACCCGTGTCGGAAAACAAAGATCAGAAGTTCGTGTACGACTTCACCGAGGGCAACAAGGACCTCAAGGACCTTCTCGGCGGCAAGGGTGCCAACCTCGCCGAGATGACCAACCTCGGTCTCCCGGTGCCTCCGGGCTTCACGATCACCACCGAAGCGTGCAAGGTCTACCTGGAGAGCGGCGCCGAGCCGCCCGCGCTCCGGGACGAGGTGAGCGCGCATCTCGACGCGCTCGAGCGGAAGATGGGCAAGAAGCTCGGCCAGGCAGACAACCCGCTCCTCGTGTCCGTCCGTTCCGGTGCCAAGTTCTCCATGCCCGGCATGATGGACACGGTCCTCAACATCGGTCTCTCCGACACGTCCGTCGAGGGCCTCGCCCAGCAGTCCGGTGACGAGCGCTTCGCGTGGGACTCCTACCGGCGCCTGATCCAGATGTTCGGCAAGACCGTCCTCGGCGTCGACGGCGACCTCTTCGAGGAGGCGCTGGACGAGGCGAAGAAGGCCAAGAAAGTCACGGTCGACACCGACCTGGAGGCCTCGGACCTCAAGAAGCTCGTCAAGCAGTTCAAGAAGATCGTCAAGGCCGAGGCCGGACGCGAGTTCCCGCAGGACCCGCGCGAGCAGATGGACCTCGCGATCAAGGCCGTCTTCGACTCCTGGAACGGCGACCGCGCCAAGCTGTACCGCCGCCAGGAGCGCATCCCGCACGACCTCGGCACCGCCGTCAACGTCTGCTCGATGGTCTTCGGCAACCTCGGCCCCGACTCCGGCACCGGCGTCGCCTTCACCCGCGACCCCGCCTCCGGCCACCAGGGCGTCTACGGCGACTACCTCCAGAACGCGCAGGGCGAGGACGTCGTCGCAGGTATCCGCAACACCGTGCCGCTCGCCGACCTGGAGTCGATCGACAAGAAGTCGTACGACCAGCTCATGGGCATCATGGAGACCCTGGAGAACCACTACCGGGACCTCTGCGACATCGAGTTCACCATCGAGCGCGGCCAGCTGTGGATGCTCCAGACCCGCGTCGGCAAGCGCACCGCCGCGGCCGCGTTCCGCATCGCCACCCAGCTCGTGGACCAGGGCCTCATCGACGAGGCCGAGGCGCTCCAGCGGGTCAACGGCGCGCAGCTCGCCCAGCTGATGTTCCCGCGCTTCGACGAGGGCGCCAAGGTGGAGCAGATCGGCCGGGGCATCGCCGCGTCGCCGGGCGCCGCCGTCGGCAAGGCCGTCTTCGACTCGTACACCGCCGTCAAGTGGTCCCGCTCCGGAGAGAAGGTCATCCTCATCCGCCGCGAGACCAACCCGGACGACCTGGACGGCATGATCGCCGCCGAGGGCATCCTCACCTCGCGCGGCGGCAAGACCTCGCACGCCGCCGTCGTCGCCCGCGGCATGGGCAAGACCTGTGTCTGCGGCGCCGAGGAGCTGGAGGTGGACACCAAGCGCCGCCGGATGACCGTCCCGGGCGGGCACGTCGTCGAGGAGGGCGACGTCGTCTCCATCGACGGCTCCACCGGCAAGGTGTACCTGGGCGAGGTACCGGTCGTGCCGTCGCCGGTCGTGGAGTACTTCGAGGGCCGGATGCACGCCGGTGCCGACGACGCCGACGAGCTGGTCCAGGCCGTCCACCGGATCATGGCGTACGCCGACCGCGTCCGCCGCCTGCGGGTCCGCGCCAACGCCGACAACGCCGAGGACGCCTCGCGCGCCCGCCGGTTCGGCGCCCAGGGCATCGGCCTGTGCCGCACCGAGCACATGTTCCTCGGCGACCGCCGCCAGTACGTCGAGCGGCTGATCCTCGCGGACACGGACGCCGAGCGCGAGGACGCCCTCAAGGCGCTGCTCCCGCTCCAGCAGGGCGACTTCGTGGAGCTGTTCGAGGCGATGGACGGGCTGCCCGTCACCGTACGGCTGCTCGACCCGCCGCTGCACGAGTTCCTGCCCGACATCACCGAGCTGTCGGTGCGCGTCGCCCTCGCCGAGGCCCGCAAGGAGCCGCACGAGAACGAGCTGCGCCTCCTCCAGGCCGTGCACCGGCTGCACGAGCAGAACCCGATGCTGGGCCTGCGCGGCGTCCGCCTCGGCCTGGTCATCCCCGGCCTGTTCACCATGCAGGTGCGGGCCATCGCCGAGGCCGCCGCCCAGCGCATCGAGGCCAAGGGCGACCCGCGCGCCGAGATCATGATCCCGCTGGTCGGCACCGTGCAGGAGCTGGAGCTCGTCCGCGACGAGGCCGAGCAGGTCATCGCCGAGGTCGAGCAGCGCACCGGCGTCGAGCTGAAGCTGGCGCTCGGCACGATGATCGAGCTGCCGCGCGCCGCCGTCACGGCCGGGCAGATCGCCGAGTGCGCCGAGTTCTTCTCGTTCGGCACGAACGACCTCACGCAGACCGTGTGGGGCTTCTCCCGCGACGACGTGGAGGCCAGCTTCTTCACCGCGTACCTGGAGAAGGGCATCTTCGGGGTGTCGCCGTTCGAGACGATCGACAAGGACGGCGTCGGCGCCCTCGTGCGCAGCGCCGTGGAGTCCGGCCGGGCCACCCGCCCCGACATCAAGCTCGGTGTGTGCGGTGAGCACGGCGGCGACCCGGAGTCGGTGCACTTCTTCCACGAGGTGGGCCTCGACTACGTCTCGTGCTCGCCGTTCCGCATCCCGGTCGCCCGCCTGGAGGCCGGCCGGGCCGCGGCCCAGTCCGCGGGCAGCGACAGCCGCTGACCCGCTGCGTCCCGCCGTGGCGCCCCCGCGGCGGGACCCGCAGGCGCCGGAGCCGCCGTCTGTCACCCGACCCTCACCGATCGGCGGCGGCTCCGGTCACCACCCCACCGGATACACCGCAGGAGGGCTCGCCGAGCGGGCCCGGGGCGGACACCTTTGTGCGGAGGTGTCCGCCCTCTCCTGTTTTACGGCTGTTTACCCCGTATCGAGTGGCGCGGAAAGCGCGGTCCGGTGGAATTGCGGTCAGTTGAATTCCGTTCCAGTTGAATGGCGGACTTTTACGCGAGATTGACATCGCGTCAATTCCGGGCCTACGCCGCGCGAACAAACGGGCGGAGCGCGGCCACCGGATCCCCACCCGCCGACCGCGCCCCATTACCCCTGCCAGACAGGAGAGCCGCAACCTTTCAGTCCCGCCGCCGGGCGTGAGAAGCCCCCCACGGTCTTCGGACACGCCACCTCGGTCCTGAAGGTTTCCCGTCTGACGGCGTACAGCTTTTCGGTTCCGGGCGCTCGCCCGCGACGCGTTTCAACTGTGGCTGAAATGCCGTGGTAACAACCTGTGATGGCATGCATACTCCTCGGTGGGGGGTGATTGCGCATGCAACAGGTGGGGGTTCAGTGCTTCGTATACATTTCACCGGTGCCGATCTCGCCGGAGTCCGGATGGCGGCCCGGCCCGACGCGCTGTGGGAAACCATTCTCAGCTTTCACCGTTTGCGGGACAGGCGAGGCGCTCTGGTCTACGGGGAATGGCGCTCCGAAACCCGGACACGGTTGAACGGTGAAACGAGACTCCTCGGCGCGCTCGTTCCCGCGCGGGGCTATTTCCCGGACTTCCTGACCCCGCCGGAGGGACTTCAGGGCCTTGACACCGCTTTGGAGGCCGTGCGGGCCACCCCGCCCGCCCGCGTCCACGCGGAGCTGTCCGTGCTCGCCAAGGAGCGCCCGGCCGCCGCGCCCCTGCCTTCCTGGACGCAGGCCCTCGCGGAGGGGCCCGCGGAGCCCTTCAGCCGCCTCCTGGGCGCCCTGCGCGGCTACCACCGGGCGGCCGTGGAGCCGTACTGGACGTACATACAGGCGCGGGTCGAGGCGGACCGGGCCGTGCGCGGGCGGGCGCTGCTCGACGGCGGCGCCGAGGAACTGCTGGCGTCCCTGCCGCCGATGCTGCGCTGGCGCGCGCCGATCCTGGAGGCCGACTACCCGGTGGACCGGGACGTGCGGCTCGACGGGCGCGGGCTGCTGCTCCAGCCGTCGTACTTCTGCCGCGGCTCGGCCGTCATGTACCGCGACCCCGACCTGCCGCCGGTCCTCGTCTACCCGGTCACGCACACGGACGCCCCCGCGGCGGCGGGCGAGCCGGGCGGGGCGCCGCTGGGCCGGCTGGTGGGCCACACCCGCTCCGCCGTGCTCAAGGCCATCGGGCAGGGCGGCACGACCAGTGAGCTGGCCCGCCGAGCCGGGGTGTCCCTCGCGTCGGCGAGCCAGCACGCCGGGGTACTGCGCGACGCGGGCCTGGTGGTGACCCTGCGCCAGGGCAGCTCCGTGCTGCACACCCTGACGCCGCTGGGTGCCGCCCTGCTGCACGGCGGCACCCAGCCCGTACGGGAGAGCCGCCGCTACGCGCGGAACGGCCCCGTCACCTCGTAGGTGATGCCGCCGGACGAGCTGCCCGACGTGCCGCGCTGGCTGGAGAAGTACAGCCGCTTGCCGTCGGGCGAGAACGCCGGGCCGCAGATCTCCGAGCCGGACTGCCCGAGGATCCGCACGAACGGGGCGACCACGTCGTTCGGGGTGATCACGCAGATCTCCATGTTGCCGCCGTCCTCGGCGACGTACAGGTCGCCCGAGGACGCGCCGGTGATGTTGTCCACGCCGGTCAGCGGGGCCGTGCCGGAGACGAGGGAGTCGTCGTACGCCAGCTCGTACGTGTTCGACGCCAGGTTCAGCCGCCACACGCGGCCGTCGCCCTTGGTGGTGAACCAGACCGTGTCGCTCGCGTAGTGGCAGCCCTCGCCGCCGTTGAACCGCTTCGCGCCCGAGACCTGGTTGCGGGTGGCGGTGGGGGAGCCGTCCGGGTCCGGGACGGTCGCCCAGGTGAACGTGCCCGAGGTCGCCGTGCCGGCCTTCAGCACCTGGAGGGTGCCCGACGAGAGGTCGCCCCAGGTGTTGGGCACGAACCGGTAGAAGCAGCCGTCGGAGGCGTCCTCCGTCAGGTACACGACCTTGCGGACCGGGTCGGCCGCGGCGGCCTCGTGGTTGAACCGGCCCATCGCGGCGCGGCGCACGGCGGCCTTCACGCCCCACGGGTCGGTCTCGTACACGTACCCCGTGCTGACCTCCTCGCAGGACAGCCAGGTGTTCCACGGGGTCGCGCCGCCCGCGCAGTTGCGGTTGGTGTTGGAGAGGATGCGGTACGCGCTCCTGATGTTGCCGGAGCCGTCGAAGCGGATGGCGCTGGCGCCGCCCGTGCTGGATATCTCGGAGTTGGAGACGTAGATCCAGCCGGTCCCGTCGGCGAAGCAGGCGCCGCCGTCCGGGGCGCTGTGCCAGACGTACGAGGTGCTGCCGACCCGCTGCCCGGACCGGGCGACGACGCGGCTGGTGAAGCCGGCGGGGAGCTGGAGGCCGTTCGCGTCGGCCGCGCCGAGGGCGCCGTACGGGCCCGCGCCGGGCTGCGCCGGGGCGGCGTACGCGGCGCCCCGCATCAGTGTGTAGCCGAAGGCCGCGGCCGCGCCGCCCGCGACCGCTCCGCGCAGGAAACTACGACGTTCCACTTCATCACTCCACTGGTCGTGGCCGCCCCGCGCACCGGCCGGTGCGGGGGTCGCGCGCTGACGGAAGGTAGAACCCGGGGATTGACGGTGCATCAACAAACGGTGAAGGGGAAGCAGCGGGCGCCGGTCGGCTCTCCGGGGCGGTCGGCCAAGGGCCCCGGGCCCTCGGCGCACCCGGCGCTCCTGCCGCCGCTCCCGCGCCCGCCGCCGCCCCGCTGCGCGCGGGCCCCGCACGGGCGCGCTCCCTGGCGGGCGGTCCCCTCCGCTGTGCGCTGCCCCCGCGCGCGTGCGTCACCCTGCGGGCCGCTGCACGCTGCCGCTGTGGGCAGCTGGTCCGCCAGGGGCGGAACGGGTGGGCACAGCGGACTTGCCGGGTGCCGGTCCTCGCGCCTGCCGCGCAGGTGCGCAACCTCCCGGGCGTGGCACCCCGTTGTGCCCACCCCGTTCCGCCCCAGCGGAACGACTGCCCACAACGGGGTGGGCTCCTGGTTCCGCGCGGGACGGCTGCCCGCAACGGGGGCGCGGCCTGTTCCCTGCTGACCCGCAGGTGTGCGCCCTCCCGGCCAAGTGCGGGGATGGCAATCCCCGCCGGCACGGGCGTGGGACGCGCGGGGGGCAGGCTCCCTCCCGGCCGCAGGGGCCGGAGGCTGAGGCGGCCAGTGACAGGCGACAGCGGCCCGGCGCGCCGAGAGGGTGCGGGCGTCAGGGTGGAGGCACCGGGAGCGCGGGCGACGGGGCGCAGGGCGGGGCGTGAGTGCTGGAGGTGGACCGACCGGAAGTGCGGGCAGCGGGGCGGCGGGCGACGGAAGCGCGAGGGCCGGGGTGGAATGGCCGGGGTGTGGGCGCCGAGGGAGCTGGGGGCGGGCTGGCCGGAGGTGTGGGCGCCGGGGCTGCGGGCGACGCGGGTGCGGGGGTCGGGGTGGAGGCGCCGAGGGTGCGGGTGCCTGGGGGTGGTGCGCCCCTTGGCCGCGGCGGCTGCGGGCCGTGGGATGGGCCGGGCGGGTGGCTTGGGGGCGTGGGGGGAAAATTTGTGTGCGTGGCGGCGATGAGTTCTGGCGCGGGCCGTGGTCTACCTCTCCGTAACGGCCACACCGGATGGAGAGAGACCCCGCCATGGAACAGATGATCTTCGTGAACCTGCCGGTCAAGGACCTCGACAAGGCCAAGGCGTTCTGGACGGAGCTCGGCTACTCCTTCAACCCGCAGTTCACCGACGAGAAGGCCGCCTGCCTGGTCTTCAGCGACACGATCTTCGCGATGCTGATCACGGAGCCGTTCTTCAAGAACTTCACGAAGAAGGACATCACCGACGCGTCCTCCTCCACGGAGACGATCATCGCGCTCAGCGCGTCGAGCCGTGACGAGGTGGACCGGCTCGTGGACAAGGCGCTGGCCGCCGGTGCCACCAAGGCCATCGACCCGGTCGAGTACGGCGACGCCATGTACAGCCGCTCCTTCCAGGACCCCGACCACCACAACTGGGAGGTCGTCTGGATGGACGTCGAGAAGATGGCCCAGCAGGAGGGCTGAGGCCCGTGCCGGGGGCCTGACCCGCCCGTACGGCGGAGGGGACCGTGGCCGCCACGGTCCCCTCCGCCGTACGCCGGGGGCACCCGCCCCCGTACCCTCAGCCCGCGCGGACCGGGTACACCGCCACCGTCACCTCGTCGTCGTCCAGGCAGCGGCCCGTCTCCAGGTCGAAGCGCTGCTTCAGCAGCGGCGACGCCACGAACGTACGGCCGTCCGCCGAGCCGATCAGGCCCCGCGACAGCACCTGGGCGCCGGTGAACGGGTCCCGGTTGTCGATCGCGTACAGCCGCCCCCGCCGGTCCCGGAACAGGGCCGCCTGCCGGCCGTCCGGCAGCAGGGCGGCCATGCCCCGGCCCGGTGTCAGCGCCTCCGTGTCGCAGATCGGCAGCCAATCGTCGTCGTGGGCGAGTTCCAGCTTCATCGGGCGGACACACCTTCCAGGGTGAGGACCGTCAGGTCGGGCTTGATCTGGCCCCGCTCCGGCACGAACCGCACCGACGGGTCCGGCGCGTCGGGGGCGTTCACGAACGACACGAACCGGGCGAGGCGCTCCGGGTCCGCGAGGGTCTCGGCCCACTCGTCGCGGTACCCGGCCACATGCCGGGCCATCAGCGCGTCCAGCTCCTCGCCGATGCCGAGCGAGTCCTCCACCACCACCTCGCGGACGTGGTCGAGGCCGATCCGCTCCACCCACGGCGCGGTGCGCTCCAGCCGCTCGGCGGTGCGGACGTAGTACATCAGGAACCGGTCGATCAGCCGGATCAGCTCGGCGTCCGACAGGTCCTTGGCCAGCAGGTCCGCGTGGCGCGGCGTCGCGCCGCCGTTCCCGCCGACGTACAGGTTCCAGCCGTTCGCCGTGGCGATCACGCCGAAGTCCTTCGACTGGGCCTCGGCGCACTCCCGCTGGCAGCCCGACACGGCCGACTTCAGCTTGTGCGGCGCCCGCAGGCCCCGGTAGCGCAGCTCCAGGTCGATCGCCATGCGCACCGAGTCCTGCACGCCGTAGCGGCACCAGGTCTGCCCCACGCAGGACTTCACCGTCCGCAGCGCCTTGCCGTACGCGTGCCCCGACTCGAAGCCCGCGTCCACCAGCCGCGCCCAGATCGCCGGGAGCTGCTCGACGCGCGCCCCGAACAGGTCGATCCGCTGACCTCCGGTGATCTTCGTGTAGAGCCCGAAGTCCCGCGCCACCTCGCCGATGACGATCAGCTTCTCCGGGGTGATCTCCCCGCCGGGCACGCGCGGCACGATCGAGTACGAGCCGTTGCGCTGCATGTTGGCGAGGAAGTGGTCGTTGGTGTCCTGGAGCGCGGCCTGCTCGCCGTCGAGGACGTAGCCGTGCGACAGGGACGCCAGGATGGAGGCGACGGTCGGCTTGCAGATCTCGCAGCCCTCGCCGCCCTTCGCCGCCTGGCGCCCGTAGCGGTCGAGGAGTTCGGCGTACGAGGTGATCCGCAGCACCTGCACGATCTCGTAGAGGTCCTGGCGGGTCTGCGGGAAGCAGGCGCACAGCCCGCCGTCACCGGTCTTCGGCAGCAGCTGCTGGATGACCTTGACGCAACTGCCGCAGCCCGTGCCCGCCTTGGTGCACCTCTTCACCTCGGGCAGCGTCGTGTGCTCGCAGATCGCGCCCTTGGTGACGTTGTGGCACGAGCAGATCACCGCGTCGTCCGGCAGCGACTCCGGGCCCAGCGCGACCGGCGCGCCCGCGCCCGCCGGGAGGACCAGCTGCTCGGGCGCGACGGGCGGCACCGAACCGGTCAGCGGCCGCAGCGTCCCGTACGCGTCCGCGTCACCCACCAGGACGCCGCCCAGCAGCGTCCCGTCGGCCGCCACGACCAGCTTCTTGTACACGCCCGCCCGCGAGTCGGCGTACACGACGTCCAGGCAGCCCTCGGCCGTGCCGTGCGCGTCGCCGAACGACGCCACGTCCACACCGAGCAGCTTCAGCTTCGTCGACATGTCCGCGCCGGTGAACGACGACTCGCGCCCCGCGATCGCGTCGGCGGCCGTCAGCGCCTGCTCGTAGCCGGGCGCCACCAGGCCGTACACCCGGCCGTCCACCGCGAGGGCGCACTCGCCGATCGCGTACACCGCCGGGTCCGACGTACGGCACCGCTCGTCCACCGTGATGCCGCCGCGCTCCCCGACCGCCAGGCCGCAGTCACGGGCCAGCTGGTCGCGGGGGCGCACACCGGCGGAGAACACCACCATGTCCACGGCCAGTTCGGAGCCGTCCGACAGCCGCATCCCGGTGACCGAGCCATCGTCCCCGGCCAGCACCTCCTGCGTGCCGACGCCCGTGTGCACGGACAGGCCCATGCCCTCGATGGTGCGCAGCAGTGCCGCGCCACCGCCCTCGTCCACCTGCACCGGCATCAGCCGGGGCGCGAACTCCACGACGTGGGTGTCCAGGCCGAGGCCCTTCAGCGCGCCCGCCGCCTCCAGGCCGAGCAGACCGCCGCCGACGACCGCGCCGGTCCTCGCCGTCCTCGCGTACTCCTCGATGGCGAGCAGGTCCTCGATGGTCCGGTAGACGAAGCAGCCCGCCGCGTCCTTGCCGGGCACCGGGGGCACGAAGGGGTACGAGCCGGTCGCCAGGACCAGCGTGTCGTACGCGACGGTCAGCCCCGACCTGGCGGTGACCGTGCGGGCCTCCCGGTCGATCGTGACGGCCGGGTCGCCGGTGTGCAGTTCGATGCCGTGCTCCGCCATGAACCCGTCGGGCACCATCGACAGGTCGTCGGGCGTGCGGCCGGAGAAGTACGAGGTCAGCTGCACCCGGTCGTACGCGGGGCGGGGCTCCTCGCACAGGACGACCACCCGCGCCCGCCCGGTCACCCCGCGCTCGGCGATGGCCTCCAGGAAGCGCTGGCCGACCATGCCGTGGCCGACGAGGACGATGGTGGGCGTGTGCGCCGCCCCGGGCGTGTTCGACATGTCAGGAGCCTCCGTCATGGGTGAGCAGGTGGAGCAGGGGCGCGTCCGGGAGGGCCTCGTCGCCCTCCCACGCCCGGGCGAGCGTCCCGACCGCGCCGAGGTCCCCGAGCAGGACACCGCCGACGAGCCGGTCGTCCCGGACGACGACCTTCCGGTACGCGCCGCGCGTGGCGTCGGTGAGCCGCACGGTGTCGTCACCGGCGCGGGGCACCGGCTCGCCGAACGCGGCCAGTTCCAGGGCGTCCAGGCTGAGCCGGGTCAGCGCCCGCGTGCCCCGGTAGGCGGCGGCGCCCCCGGCCAGGACGTCCGCGAGCACGTCGGCCTGCTCCAGGGCGGCGCCGGCCAGCCCGTAGAGGCGCCCGTCGTGCTCGGCGCAGTCGCCGACGGCGTGGATGTACGGGTCGGAGGTGCGCAGCCGGTCGTCCACGACGATCCCGCGCCGCACGTCGAGCCCCGCCTCCACGGCGAGCCCGACCCGTGGCCGCACCCCGCAGGCGAGGACGACCAGGTCGGCGCCGAGCACGAACCCGTCGGCCAGCTCGACGGCGGTCACCGCGCCCGAAGCGGCCTTCAGCCCCCGCACCCGGCACTCCGTGTGCACCTCCACGCCGAGCCCCGCCAGATGGCGGCGCAGCAGTCCGGAGGCGTCCGCGTCGAGCTGGCGCTCCATCAGGTGCTCGCTCTGCTGGGCCAGCACGACCTCGGCGCCCCGGGCGGCCAGCGCGCGGGCGGCGGACACCCCGAGCAGCCCGCCGCCGATGACCACGGCCCGCACCCCGGGACCCACCTGGGCGTCCAGCGCCAGGCAGTCGTCGAGCGTCCGGAACGCGTGCACCCCGGCGGGCAGCCTGTCGCCGCCGGTGAGGCCGCGCAGGGGCGGCAGCACCGGGTTGGAGCCGGTGGCCAGGACCAGCCGGTCGTAGGAGACGCGGGTCCCGTCGGCGCAGCGCACCTCGCGGGCGGTCCGGTCGATGCCGGTCACCCGCACCCCGTGCCGCGCCGCCTCGCCCCTCGGCGCGGGCAGCGCGATCACCTCGGGCCCGTACCGGCCGGCGAGGACGTCCGCGAGCAGCACCCGGTTGTACGGGGCGTGCGGCTCCTCGCCGAGCAGGGTGACGGGCAGCCGCTCGGCGAGGCGCGCCCCCGCCGTACCACCGCCGACCACCACGATCCGTGAACTCATGCCCAGCAGCGTGCGTCGGCGGTGTTTCCCGTCGGCATCCCGTGTGTTTCACGCGCGGAAAGCCGCCCTCAGCGAGCGGGCCGGGGCACCGTGAGGCCTTCGCAGGTGGCCCGGCGGGGCCGGGCGGGGCCTGCGCGGGGCCGGAGGGGCCTGCGCGGGGCCGGAGGGGCCTGCGCGGGGCCGGAGGGGCCTGCGCGGGGCCGGAGGGGCCTGCGCCGGGGGCCCGTGAGCGGCCTTCGCCGGTGGCTTCTCCCCGGTCAGCCGCCGTTCAGCAGCAGCTCCGCCAGCGGGGTGCGCTCGTGGTGGACCGAGCGGCCCGTGCGGGTGGTGGTGACGAGGCCCGCGGCGCGCAGGGCGGAGGCGTGGGCGGACGCCGTGGCGTTGCTGACGCCGATACGGCGCGCCAGCCCCGTCGTCGTCCGCGCCTCGTCCAGGGAGCGCAGCAGGGCCAGCCGGGTGCGCCCGAGCACGCCCGCGAGGGGCTCGGCCGGGGCGTCGGCCGTGTCCGGGACGAGCGGCAGCCCCGGGCCCGCCGGGTAGGCGAGCGCCACCGGACGGTCCGGCAGGTCCTGGAGGAGCGGGCCGCGCCGCCAGTGGAACGTCGGCCGCAGGACCAGCCCGCGCCCGCCGAGCCGCACCTCCCGCACGCGCGGCGCGCCGGGGACGGGCCACTCCCATACCCCGCCGCGCAGCCGCGACCCCGGGGCCAGGTCCGTCAGCGCGGTGCCGACGCCCTGCACGGCGACGGCCAGCGCGTGCCGGGTGAACTCCGCCCGGTGCAGATCCTGGACCAGCGGCCACACCGGGGCGAGGACCGTCCCGTAGGCCGCCCGGTGCGCCCGGCCCAGCGTCCGCCACGCGCCGGGGTCGCCGCCGTGCAGCGCGCCGATCCACGGCGGGACCGGCCGCCCCGCGTACACCTGCTCGATCCCGGCCCGTACGGCCTCCGGGCGGGCCGCCCTGATCAGCGCGCACCCCTCCTCCAGGGAGTCGCCGAGCACGTCGAGGAACGCGGGCGCCGTCCCGCCCGGTGCCAGGTCCGCGAGCGGCCCGGCCGCGCCCGGCAGGCTCCGCAGCAGCCGGGGCCGCCAGTGCCCGAACAGCGGCTCCCCGCGCGGGGCGCCCAGCATCAGCAGCGCGGCGTGCAGCTCGGGCACGGGCGAGGGGCGCGGCGCGAACCGCACCCGGACCAGGTCCTCCGCCGTGAAGTGAATCCGGATCACGCACAACCCCCCGTCGCGCACCAGCCTTTCGGGTCCGGCCGCAAGCTTCGCCCGCGCCCGGCGCCCGTACCCAGGATGCCGTCCATGACCTCGACCTTCCCACCCGACCGGGCCCCCTCGGCAGGCTTCGGCCGCCGCTCCGTCGTCAAGGGCGCCCTCGCCGGGGCCGCCGCGCTGCTGCTCGGCGCCGCCCCGGTGACCGCCTCCACCGCACCTGCCTCCGGCGCTCCCGGCGGCCCCGCCTCCGGCGCTCCGGCCGCCGGTGGGCTGCGGCTGCGGCTCCCGGCACCCACCGGGCCGTACTCCGTTGGCGCCGGCACCCTCCACCTGGTCGATCCGTCCCGCAACGACCCCTGGACGCCCGGGATCGGCGTACGGGAGGTCATGGTGACCGTCCTGCGGCCCGCCGCCCGCGGCCGGGGCTTCCCGCGCGTGCCGCAGCTGACCCCGGCCGCCGCGGCGCCCTTCGCCCTCCTCGGCCCGTGGATCCGCCCGCAACTGCCGCACGGGGGAGTGGACTGGGCGGCCACCCTCACCCACGCCCGGGCCGGCGCCCCGCCCAGGCCCGGCCGGCGCCCCGTGCTCCTCTACAGCCCCGGCGGCGGCGACGCCCGCACGATGGGCAGCTCCCTCGCGGTGGACCTCGCCTCGCACGGCTGGACGGTGCTGACCGTCGACCACCCGGGGGACGCCAGCGAGGTGGAGTTCCCCGACGAGCGGCCGGGCCGCCTGAGGGTCAGGGAGTCCGTCCTGCTCGGCCCGCCCGCCCCGGACACCTTCCGCACCATGGTCGAGACCCGCGTGGCCGACCTCCGCTTCGTCCTGGACGCCCTCCGCCTCGACCGGGTCGGGATGTACGGGCACTCCGCGGGCGGCACCGCCGTCGCGCAGGCGCTCCACGAGGACCGGCGGATCGCCGCCGCCGTCAACCTGGAGGGCCACCTCGACCTGATGGGCGGCGAACTCCTGCCCGTGGCCCGGCAGGCCGCCGACCGGCCGCTGCTGCTGGCCGGCACCGACGGCTTCCGCGGCGACCGGATGGAGCGGACCTGGTCGGCGCTGCTCGCGCACGGCGGCCCGGTGACCAGACGGCAGCTCGAGGACGCCGGCCACTGGGTCTTCACCGACTACGCGGCACTCGCCCCGCAGCTCCAGGACGCCGGGCTGATGACCGCCGATGAGCGCGCCGACATGGTGGGCCCGGCCGACCCGCGCGTCACCGTGCCCGCGGTGCGCCGCCTCGTACGGTCGTTCTTCGCCCGCCACCTGCCGGTCTGAGCGCGCCGGTTCCGCGCGCCCCCGCCCGCGACCGGGGGCGGCCCCGCACGACCGGGCGGCGGCCCCGCACGGGGGTGGGGGCCGCCCCCGCGGGCGGGGGAAGGGGCCCGGCCCTGGACAGGGGAAGGCGCCGCATAGGGTCGGGGCGTGCCTGACATATCCCTGACCGCGTTCGTGCTGCTCTGCCTCGCCGCCCTGTTGGCGGGGTGGATCGACGCCGTGGTGGGCGGCGGCGGGTTGTTGCTGCTGCCCGCCCTGCTGCTCGGGGTGCCGAACGTGCCGGCCGCGCAGTGCCTCGGTACGAACAAGGCGGTGGCCATCGTCGGGACGACCGGCGCCGCCGTGACGTACGCGCGCAGGACGCCCGTGCCGGTCGGGACGGCCGTGCGGGTCGGCCTCGCGGCGCTGGCCGGGTCGATGGGCGGGGCGTTCTTCGCGGCGGGCCTCAGCAGCGACGTACTGCGCCCGGTGATCCTGGTGGTGCTGCTGGGCGTCGCCGCGTTCGTGCTGCTGCGGCCGTCGTTCGGGACCGGGCCCGTGCCGAAGGGCCCGGTGCGGCGGGCGCGGGTCGTCACGGCGGTCGTCCTGGTGGGCGGCGGTCTCGGCCTGTACGACGGGCTGATCGGGCCCGGCACCGGCACGTTCCTGGTGCTGGCGCTCACGGCGGTGCTGCACCTGGACCTGGTCACCGCGTCGGCCACCGCCAAGGTCGTCAACGTCTGCACCAACGGCGGCGCCCTGGCGATGTTCGCGTACCAGGGCCATGTGATGTGGCAGCTCGCGGCGCTGATGGCGGTGTTCAACCTGGCGGGCGGCATGGTCGGCGCGCGGATGGCGCTGCGCAGGGGCGCGGGGTTCGTCCGCGGGGTGCTGCTGGTGGTCGTCTTCTCGCTCGTCGCGAAGCTGGCGTTCGACCAGTGGGCGTGACGGGAGGGCTCAGCGTGCCCCGATGAGGTGGGCGTACGCGACGACGTTGCCCTGGTAGCCGGTCTCCGGGGAGAACCCGCCGCCGCAGGTGATGACGCGCAGCTCGGCGCGGTCGGAGGAGCCGTACACCTTGTCGTCGGGGAACTCGTCGTTGTCGTACACCTCGACGGCGTCCACCGTGAAGACGGCCGTGCGCCCGTCCGCGCGGGCCACCTCCAGGCGGTCGCCCTTCTTCAGCGCGCCCAGCGCGTAGAACACCGCCGGGCCCTCGTCGTTGTCCACATGGCCCGCCACGATGGCCGTGCCGCGCGCGCCGGGCGGGGCGCCGCCCTCGTACCAGCCGGCCAGGTTGCGCTCCCCGGCGGGCGGCACCTCCAGGCTGCCGTCCGGGGCGAGGCCGAGCCGCATGACGGGCGCGTCCACGCCGATGCGCGGGATGCGGACGCGCACCGGGGCGGAGGGCGGCATCGGCTCGGCGGCCGCGGTCGTGTGCCAGCCGGGCCCGGCCGCGAACGCCTCGGCGGCCGACGGCACGGGCGGGCGCACCTCGCCGGAGCCGCTCTGCACGAGCCACAGGCCGACGCAGGCGGCGACGGCTATGCCCCAGCCCTTGCCTGGGGCCTTCGGGTCGGCGGGGGTGCTCATGAGGGTGACCTCCAGGTGGCCGGGCCTCCTCGCGGACGGGGCGGGGCATGGCCGGGAGGGTGTTCCCGTGGACCGGGGATCCCCGCCCCCGCCGCGGTCTCGGGGCCGCGCGGCGGGGGCGGGGAGTTCGGGGGGAGGGGGCGGGCGGCCCGCCGGTGCGGGGCGGTGGCCGCCCGCCGGGGGAGGGCGCCCCGCCGAGGGGCGGGCGGGGCGTCCCGTCAGGGGGCCGGGGCGTGCGCGGCGCCGGGCCGGCCGCGGGCCGGGGGCAGGCGTGGAACACGCCGCGGGCGTCAGCGGTGGGACACGGGACCGGGGGTCAGCCGTGGCCGCCGTTCGTGCGGCGCCGCAGCGCCCAGGCGCCTGCCGCGACGGCGCCGGCCAGGATCGCCGCGCCCGCCGCGACGCGCGTGGCGTCGGGGCCGACGCTGCCGCCCACGCCCGTCTTCACATGGCCGCGCGGCCCGTCGTGGGTGGGCTGGTGCGTGGGCTGGTGCGTCGGGTGGTGCGTGGGGTGGTGCGTGGGGCCGCCCCCGTGCCGTACGACCAGGTCACCCGAGGCGGTCTTGCCGTTGTCGCAGGCGACGGCGATGCCGTACGTGCCCGGCTTCGTGTGCTCCGGGACGCGGAAGGTGCCGACCGCCAGCTCCTTGTGCGCGCCGGGCCGCAGCTTGAACTCGCCCGCGCCGAGCGACTGCGCGTCGCCCACACCGTGGCCGTTCGGACCGCAGGCGCGGGTGCTGACGGTGACGCTCGTGCCGGGTTTCGCGGTGGACGGCGACAGCTCCAGGGTCCCGAAGTCACCGGCGTACGCCGCGGGGACGGCGAGGGCGCCGAGGCAGACGGCCGCGAGCGCGGTACCGGTCAGCGAGCGGGCAGTGGTGCGCATGGGGGTCCTCCGGGCAGCGCTTCGGGCTGGTGTCCTGTCTCCGAGGTAAGGCCGAGGCCGCTGCCCGCGCCTGCTGACCTTCCGTCAGAAAGCCCTTCCCGCGACGGCGTCTTCGCAGGTCGGACCGGTCAACAGCCGCTTTCTCCGGCGCCGCTGCGAACGGGTGACGCGATCGCCGCTTGACCTCAAGTTTGGTTGAGGTGTGAGGCTCCAACGCATGGACCTGACCACGGGCACCACCACGGACATCGCCGTGAACACCACCACCGCCACCACCCCGGAGACCGCCTTGGACACCACCCCGGAGACCACCGCCACCGCCCAGGAGACCGCCCTGCCGACCGCCTCCGCCGAACAGCCCCTGAGGCTCGCCGTCATCGTCGGCAGCAACCGCGAGGGCCGCTTCGCCCCGGTCATCACCGACTGGTTCGTCTCCCGCGCCCGGCAGCGCGCCGACTTCCGCGTCGACGTGCTCGACCTCGCCGGGACCGACCTGCCGACTTCCCTGTCGTACGACCCGCCGCCCGCCGTCCGCGCCGAACTGGCGAAGGTGAGCCCCCTGCTCGCCGCCGCCGACGCGTTCGTCGTCCTCACCCCCGAGTACAACCACTCCTACCCGGCCGCCCTGAAGAACCTCATCGACTGGCACTACTCCGAATGGCAGGCCAAGCCCGTCGCGTTCGTCTCGTACGGCGGGATCTCCGGCGGCCTGCGCGCCGTCGAGCACCTGCGCCAGGTCTTCGCCGAACTGCACGCCGTCACCGTCCGCGACACGGTCTCCTTCCCCAACGCGGGAGGCCTCTTCGACGACGACGGGCTGAAGGACCCCATCGGGCCCGACGGCGCCGCGAAGAAGATGCTCGACCAGCTCGGCTGGTGGGCCCGCGCCCTGCGCACCGCCCGTACCGCCCACCCCTACGCGGGCTGAGGGCGCCGTGCTGCTCCGGATGCTCCTCGCCCGCCTCCGCCCGTACCGGCGGTTACTCGCCCTCGTCGTCGCCCTCCAGCTCGTCCAGTCCCTCGCCGGGCTGCTGCTGCCCACCCTCAACGCCGACCTCGTCAACGGCGGCGTCCTGCGCGGCGACACCGGGCACGTCCTGACCACCGGCGCCACCATGGCCGCCGTCACGCTCCTCCAGGTGACCGCGGCGGGCGCCGCCGTGTTCGTCGCCGCCCGCATCGCCATGGGCGTGGGCCGGGACCTGCGCTCCGCCGTCTTCCGCCGCGTGCAGGGGTTCTCCGTACGGGAGGTGGGCCGCTTCGGGCCCGCCTCCCTCATCACCCGCACCACCAACGACGTCCAGCAGGTCCAGACGCTCGCCGTGACGGGCCTGACCACCCTGGTCGCCGCGCCCCTGATGTGCGTCGGCGGCATCGGGCTCGCACTAGCCCAGGACGTGCCGCTCGCCCTGCTCCTGCTGCTGTTCGTGCCGCTGCTCGCCGGGACGGTGCTGCTCGTCGTACGTCGCATGCCCCCGCTGTTCCGCGCCACCCAGCAGCGCCTCGACCGGGTCAACCGGGTGCTTCGGGAGCAGATCGGCGGCGTCCGCGTGGTCCGCGCCTTCGTCCGCGACGACCACGAGCAGCGCAGGTTCGGCGCCGCCAACGACGAACTGACGGCCGTCTCGCTGCGGGTGGGCCACCTCACCGCGCTGATGTACCCGATGGTCATCGTCGTCTGGGAGCTCGCCACCGTCGCCATCGTCTGGGCGGGCGGCCACCGGCTGGAGGACGGCACGCTCCAGGCCGGCGCCCTCATCGCGTTCATCGGCTACCTGCTCCAGATCTTCATGGCCGTGATGATGACGATGTTCCTGATCATGCAGGTGCCGCGGGCCGAGGTCAGCGCCGAGCGCATCCGCGAGGTCCTCGACACCGAGCCGACCGTCGTCCCGCCCGCCGAACCGGTGCGCGCCCTGCGCGGCCACGGCCACCTGGAGATCCGCGACACGAGCTTCAGCTACCCGGGCGCCGAGGAGCCCGTCCTGCACGGCGTCTCGCTCACCGCCGCGCCCGGCCGCACCACCGCCGTCATCGGGTCCACCGGCAGCGGCAAGACGACCCTGCTGGGCCTGGTGCCCCGGCTGTACGACCCGACGGGCGGCGAGGTCCGCGTCGGCGGTGCGGACGTCCGCGACCTGGAGCCGGACCTGCTGGCCCGGACGGTCGGCCTCGTACCGCAGAAGCCGTACCTGTTCTCCGGCACCATCGCGTCCAACCTCCGCTACGGCGGGCCCGGAGCGACCGACGAGGAGCTGTGGCACGCCCTGGAGGTCGCCCAGGCGCGCGAGTTCGTCGCCGCGCTCCCCGGCGGCCTGGACGCGCCCGTCGAACAGGGCGGCACCAACCTGTCCGGCGGCCAGCGGCAGCGCCTGGCCATCGCCCGCGTCCTGGTGGCCCGGCCCCGGGTGTACCTCTTCGACGACTCGTTCTCCGCGCTCGACTACCGCACCGACGCGCTGCTGCGGGCCGCGCTGGCCGAGGAGACCGCGGACGCCACCGTCGTCATCGTCGCCCAGCGCGTCGCCACCATCCGCGACGCCGACCGCATCGTCGTCCTGGACGAGGGCCGGGTCGTCGGCACCGGCACCCACGAGGAGTTGCTGCGGGACAGCGCCACGTACCGGGAGATCGTCCTGTCCCAGCTCACCGAGGAGGAAGCCGCATGAGCCGCCCCGCACCCGAGCGGAAGCCCTCCGGGCCCGGACGCCCCGCACCGGCACGCAAGGCCGTGCCCGAGCGCCGCGCCCCGGCGACCGGCACCCCGCAGCGGGGCCCCGGCATGCCCGCGACGCCCGTACTGGAACGGTCGATGGACTTCCGCCGCTCCGGGCTGCGCCTCCTGCGCACCCTCGGCCCCCAAAGACCCCTGCTGCTCGGCTCGCTCGCCGCGGCCGCCGCGTACGTCGCCCTGGCCGTCCTGATCCCGAAGCTCCTCGGTGACGCCACCGACCTGGTCGTGTCCGGCGCGGGCACCCCGGCCGGGGTGGACTTCCGGGCCGTCGCCCGGGTCCTCGGCCTGGTCCTGGCCGTGGCCGCCGCATCCGCCGCGTTCGCCTGGCTCCAGGCCCGCCTGGTCATGACCGCCGTCCACCGCGCCGGGCACCGGCTGCGCGCCCGCGCCCAGGCCAAGCTGGCGAGACTGCCGCTCGCACACCTCGACCGGCAGCCGCGCGGCGAGGTCCTCAGCCGGGCCACCAACGACATCGACAACATCACCCAGACCCTCCAGCAGGCGTTCATCCCCATGACCCGCGCCCTGCTCATGGTCCTCGGTGTGCTGGCCATGATGTTCTGGATCTCGCCGCTGCTCGCCGTGGTCGCCGTGGGCACCGTGCCCGTCTCGGTGTTCGTCGCGGCGCGCATCGGCAAGCGCGCCCAGCCGCAGTTCGTCCGCCAGTGGGCGGTCACCGGCAAGCTGAACGGGCACGTCGAGGAGATGTACTCGGGCCACGCCGAGGTGCGGGTCTTCGGGCGGGGCCGGGAGGCCGTGGAGACGTTCGACGAACTCGGCGACGAGCTGTACCGGGCGAGCTTCCGCGCCCAGTTCGTGTCCGGGCTCATCCAGCCGGCCATGGCGTTCGTCGGGAACCTCAACTACGTGCTGGTCGCCGTCGTCGGCGGGCTGCGCGTGGCGTCCGGGACGCTGACCCTCGGCGAGGTCCAGGCCTTCGTGCAGTACTCGTACGAGTTCAACGGGCCGGTCAACCAGATCGCCGCCATGGCGAACCTCCTCCAGTCCGCCGTCGCCTCCGCCGAGCGCGTCTTCGACCTGCTCGACGCGGAGGAGGAGTCCCCGGACCCGGAGCCGGACCGGGGCCCTCGGGAGCCGGGCGCGGGCCGGGGGCGCGGGCACGTCGTCTTCGACCGGGTCTCCTTCCGCTACGACCCGGCGATGCGACTCATCGAGGACCTGTCCCTCACCGTGGAACCCGGCCGTACGGTCGCCATCGTCGGCCCGACCGGCGCGGGCAAGACCACCCTCGTCAACCTCCTGCTGCGGTTCTACGAGACGACCGGCGGCCGCATCCTGCTCGACGGCACCGACATCACGGCCGTGCCCCGCGCCGCCCTGCGCTCCGGCATCGGCATGGTCCTCCAGGACACGTGGCTGTTCGGCGGCACGATCGCCGAGAACATCGCGTACGGCGTCGGCGACGTGCCGCGCGAGCGGATCGTCCAAGCCGCCATGGCCACCCACGCCGACCGGTTCATCCGCACCCTGCCCGACGGCTACGACACGGTCCTGGACGAGGACGGCGCCGGGCTCAGCGCGGGCGAGAAGCAGCTCATCACCATCGCGCGGGCATTCCTCACCGAGCCGTCCGTCCTCGTCCTGGACGAGGCGACCAGCGCCGTGGACACCCGCACGGAGGTGCTGATCCAGCGGGCGATGGCGTCGCTGCGGGCGGGCCGCACGTCGTTCGTGATCGCCCACCGCCTCTCCACCATCCGCGACGCCGACGTGATCCTGGTGATGGAGGCGGGCCGCATCGTCGAACAGGGCAGCCACGAGGAGCTGCTGGCGTCGGGCGGCGCCTACGCCCGCCTGTACGCGGCCCAGTTCGAGCAGGCGCCCGTGTGAGCCCGCGCCGGTGAGCGCCGGGGGCGTACGTCCGGGACGCGGCCGGGGGACGTACGTCACACGGCCGGTCCGGGCTCCGGGTGAACCGGCCGGCCGTGCGGGCGCGTCGGACAGGGCGGGGGCGGTACGCGCAGGGCGGGCCGGGGCGACGGGAGGGGACGCGGGATGCGTGGCGGGACGTGGGGCCGGGCGCGGCGACTGGTGCCGGGGACGCGCAAGGGGCAGCGGCGGCTGGTCCAGGGCGTGATGCTGGCCTGCGTCCTGGCGCTCGCCCCGGCGACCTGGCTGCACACGAGCACCGCGGGCAGCGTCCGCACGGTCGCCGACGTCCCGGCGCGTGACGTGGCGGTCGTGTTCGGCGCGGGCCTGTGGAAGGGCCGTCCCACGCAGTACCTGGCGCACCGGCTGGACGCGGCGGCCGAGCTGTACCGCACGGGCAAGGTGAAGGTCGTCCTGGTGACCGGCGACAACAGCCGCGCCGACTACGACGAGCCGGACGCCATGCGCGCGTACCTGGTCGAGCGGGGCGTGCCCGGCAAGCGGATCGTCAGCGACTACGCGGGCTTCGACACCTGGGACTCCTGTGTGCGCGCCAAGCGGATCTTCGGCGTCGACCGGGCCGTCCTCGTCACGCAGGGCTTCCACATCCGCCGGGCGGTCGCCCTGTGCCGCGCGGCGGGAGTCGACTCGTACGGCGTCGGGGTGACCGAACCGCTCGACGGCGTCTGGTACTACGGCGCGGTCCGCGAGCTGGGCGCCGCCGGGAAGGCCGCCGCTGACGTGGTGCTGCGGCCCGACCCGGTGTTCCTCGGCCGCCAGGAGACGGGCGTGACGGAGGCCCTGGCGTCGGCGGGCTGAGCGCCCCGGCCCCCAAGCGCCCCGGCTCCCCGAGCCCCGGCCCCCCTGGCCCCCGCTTCCGAGCACCCGGCTCCCGATCGCCCGGCTCCCGACCGCCCCGGCCCCGGACGCCCGACTCGCTCACCGTTCCCGCGCGGGTGCCCGGAGCGCGACGTACCGCATGCGTAATACACCGGGACCACGCCCGTAACACGCGCGGCGCACGCTCGGTGCCATGCTCGCCGCCGCCATCACCTCCACGCACTGCCCGTACTGCGCCTTGCAGTGCGGGATGAACCTCCGGCCCTCGAAGGACGGCGGGGTCGATGTCGTGGAGCGCCCGGACTTCCCCGTCAACCGGGGCGCCCTGTGCGGCAAGGGCCGCACCGCGCCCGCCGTGCTCTCCTCCTCGGTCCGGCTCACCGGGCCGCTGATCCGGAACCACGCCACGGGCGGTCTGGAACCGGCCACCTGGGAGGAGGCCCTGCGGGCCGTCGCCGACGGGCTGCGGCGCGTCCGCGACGCGCACGGGCCCGACGGGGTCGGGGTGTTCGGCGGCGGCGGGCTCACCAACGAGAAGGCGTACACGCTCGGCAAGTTCGCCCGGCTGGTCCTCGGCACCTCGCAGATCGACTACAACGGCCGCTTCTGCATGTCGTCCGCCGCCGCCGCGCACACCAGGGCGTTCGGCCTCGACCGGGGCCTGCCGTTCCCGCTGGAGGACATCCCCCGCACCGGCTGCGTCATCCTGGTCGGCTCCAACCTGGCCGAGACGATGCCCCCGGCGCTGCGGTACCTCACCGAACTGCGCGAGAACGGCGGCCGGCTGATCGTCGTGGACCCGCGCCGCACCCGCACCGCCGAACAGGCCGACCTGCACCTCGCCCCCCGCCCCGGCACCGACCTCGCCCTCGCGCTGGGCCTGCTCCACCTGGTCGTCGCGGAGGGCCGGGTGGACGAGGAGTTCGTCGCGGAGCGCACCACGGGCTGGGCCGACGCCCGCGCCGCCGCCATGTCCCACTGGCCGACGCTCGTCGAGCGCGTCACCGGCGTGCCCGTTCCCCAGCTCCGCGAGGCGATGGGGATGTTCTGCGACGCGGAGAGCGGCATGGTGCTCACCGCGCGCGGCCCCGAGCAGCAGTCGAAGGGCACCGACACGGTCGGCGCGTGGATCAACCTGTGCCTCGCCACCGGCCGCGCCGGGCGCCCCCTGTCCGGGTACGGCTGCCTCACCGGCCAGGGCAACGGCCAGGGCGGTCGCGAACACGGCCAGAAGGCCGACCAGCTGCCCGGCTACCGGAAACTGGACGACCCCGAGGCGCGCGCCCACGTGGCCTCCGTGTGGGGCGTCGGCCCCGACACCCTGCCCGGCCCCGGGCGCAGCGCGTACGAACTGCTCGACGCGCTCGGCCGGGACGTGAAGGCGCTGCTGTTGATGGGCTCCAACCCGGTCGTCTCCGCGCCGCGCGCCGCGCACGTCGAGGAGCGGCTGAGGTCGCTGGACTTCCTGGCCGTCGCCGACGTGGTCCTCTCCGAGACGGCCGCCATCGCCGACGTGGTGCTGCCCGTCACGCAGTGGGCGGAGGAGACCGGCACGACCACCAACCTGGAGGGCCGGGTCCTGCTGCGCCGCCGCGCGATCACCCCGCCGACGGGCGTCCGCACCGACCTGGAGGTGCTGCACGGCCTCGCGGGGCTGCTCGGCTGGGAGAAGGGCTTCCCGACCGACCCCGAGGAGGTCTTCGAGGAGCTGCGCCGCGCCTCCGCAGGGGGCCCCGCCGACTACGCGGGCATCAGCTACCGGCGCGTCGCGGAGGAGGACGGCGTGTTCTGGCCGTGCCCCGACGCCGAGCACCCCGGTACGCCCCGGCTGTTCCTGGACCGGTTCGCCACGCCGGACGGGCGCGCCCGGTTCGTGCCGGTCACGCACCGGGCGTCCGCCGAGGAGACGGACGCGGAGTACCCGGTGGTCCTGACGACGGGCCGGGTCGTCGCCCAGTACCAGTCGGGCGCGCAGACCCGGCGGGTCGCGGAGCTGAACGCGGCCGCGCCGGGGCCGTTCGTGGAGCTGCACCCGAGGCTCGCGGAGCGGGTGGGCGTCGCGGACGGGGAGCCGGTGGCGGTCGTGTCGCGGCGCGGCCGGGCGGTCGCCCCGGCGCGGGTGACGACGTCGATCCGGCCGGACACGGTGTTCATGCCGTTCCACTGGCCGGGCGAGGGCCGCGCCAACACGCTCACCAACCCGGCGCTCGACCCCACGTCGAAGATGCCCGAGTTCAAGGTGTGCGCGGTACGCCTCGAACGGCCCGGCGGCTGAGCCAGTCCCCGTCCGCGATGCGCGGCCCCGGCACGGCCCGCGCCGCCGCCACGTACACCCACGCGGGGACGAGGGCCCCGTCCCGTGCGCGCAGCACGTCGCAGCGCAGCCGCTCGTACAGGTTCAGCGGGTGCCCGGGCCCGTGGTACTCCTCCAGCCGGTCCAGCACGGCCAGCAGCTCCCCGTACGCGCCGGGCGCCGCGTGGACCAGGTCCCCGGTGACCCCGCCGCCGCCCCGGTCGCGCAGCGCGTACGGGTAGCCGGGCCCGTCGTGGAGGACGGCGCCCGGCAGCCGCGCGGCCTCCACCAGCGCCGTCCGCCCGGCGAGGCACAGGGCGTGGTTGGGCTCGCCGGGCCGCAGCGTCCCGTACACGAAGAACGGCAGCGCGGCGCCGGTCATCCCGCCGACTCCCGTGCCACCCACGCCAGATAGTCGGCGCCGCCCCGGACGACGGGCGTGGCGACGATCTCCGGCGTGTCGTAGTCGTGGTGGCGGCGGATGTGCTCCTCCAGCGCCTCGTACCGCTCGGCGGCCGTCTTGAACAGCACCTGCCACTCGCTCGCGGTCTCGACGGCGCCCTCCCACCGGTAGACGGAAATCACGGGCCCGGACACCTGCGCGCACGCGGCGACCCGCGCCTCCACCGCGCTCCGCGCGAGCGCCTCGGCCTTCTCGGCCGCGTCGGTGGTGGTCAGTACGGCCAGCACGTCGCTCACGCTCACACTCTCCTCCGCTCGGGGCACACCGCCGCCACCCCAGCATGGCACCACCCGCCCGCGCGGAGAGCGGTCAGGGGCGGGGGTGCAGGGCCACGGGCGGGTGGTCGAGGCGGAGGCCGAAGTGGTCGCGGTACGCGGCGAGGAGGTCCGCGTCGTCGTCGAGCGGGCGCTCCTCGCGCGTGCCGCCCTCGGAGGTGATCAGGCGGCGGCCGCTGAGCGTGACACGGCCCCGCTCGGTGAGCAGCGAGGCGAGCGGCGCCCGGGTGAACGGCGAGTCGGGCGAGGTGCGGTGCCACCAGGCGCCCGTCGTGAAGTCGGCCAGGACGCGCGGCCGCCGCTCCAGCCGGTAGCGCGGCCGGCCGTCCCGTACGACGTCGAGGTCGCCGTCCGCGCCCGGCTCCTCGCTCTCCACGATCCGGAACACGCCCGACGGGTCCTTCTGCTCACCGCGCTCGTCCAGGGCCAGCGGGAAGTGGCTGTGGTCGCCGAAGCCCACGTCGGCCAGCCACGCCCGTCCGCCGCCGTCCGCCGCCAGGACCCGCAGCGCGAGGTGGTCGTACGGGATGCCGAGGCGCCCGTCGTCGCCGTACACGCGGGCCTGGAGCAGCTCCACCTCGTACCCGAGGGTCCGCAGCAGCGCCGCGAACGCGCCGTTCAACTCGTAGCAGAAGCCGCCCCGCCCCCGGTCCACGACCTTGCCGACGAGCGCCGTCTCGTCCAGGACGATGTCCTCGCGGAGGTGGACCGACAGGTTCTCGAACGGCACCGCCCTCAGGTGCCGCAGCTGGAGGTCGCGCAGGACGTCCTCGGTGGGGCGGGCGGGCCGGCCGGCGACGCCGATGCGGCGCAGGTACGCGTCGAGCCGCTCGGGCGGCAGTGTCGTCTCCATGGCGTCCATGCCTCCCAGTCTCCCCACCGGCCCGCGCCACCACCATGGGCCGCTGGTCCTAGACGCCGGGCCTTACGCCGGGCCGCCCTCCGTGCGTGCCTCACCCGGTCCACGGCGCCGGGCCGTGCGACGGAGCGACCGGAGCGGCACCCTGCGCCGGAGCGACCGGCGCCGGGCCGCCCGCCGGGCCACCGGCCACCCGTCCCGCCGGGCCGCCGGTCACGCGTACCGACGGGCGCCCCGCCGCCCCCGGCCCGTACAGCAGCGCCGCCAGCGCCGTGCCGAGCAGGGCGCCGAGCAGCTGGGCGGCGACGAAGCCGGGGAGCGAGCCGGGCGCGATCCCGGTGAACGAGTCCGTCAGTGAACGCCCCGCCGTCGCCGCCGGGTTGGCGAACGACCCGGACGACGTGAACCAGATCGCCGCCCCGATGTACGCCGCCACCGCGAGCGGCGCGAACCGGGCCCGGCCCAGCCGCTCCAGCGCGACGATCAGCAGGACCAGCCCGGCCGTCGCGACCGTCTCGCCGAGCAGCAGGTGCGCCTCCGCCCGTTCCCGCGTCGCCCAGGACCAGCCGGCCCCGCCGGGCGCCCGCCCGAACATCGCCTCCGCCAGCAGCGCCCCGGCCGCCGCGCCCACCGGCTGCGCGGCCAGGTACAGGGCCACCTCGCGCGCGGGGACCCGCACCCCGGCCCGGCGGCGGGACCACCAGGCGCACAGCGTGACCACCGGGTTGAGGTGCCCGCCCGACAGCGGGCCGAGCTGCGCGATCAGCAGCCCGAGCGCCACGGCCGAGACGAGCGAGTTGGCCAGCAGCCGCACCCCCGTGTCGTCGCTGAGCGCCGACGCCTGGAGGCCCGACCCGACGACCGCCGCGACCAGCGCCGCCGTACCGACCAGCTCCGCCAGCACCCGCCGCCCCAGCGGCGCCGCCCCTCCCAGCGTCCCGGTCCCCACGGCCGCCCCCCTTCTCGATAATGGAAGATGTATTCCATTCTACGGAATCAATCGGGCCGCTCGGCCCGTCAACGCCGCGCACCGGCCCATGTGAGCCGACGCCAAAGCACCCGTCACAGCCGTGCAACACCGCCGCAACCTCCACCCGCGAGGATCGGCGCACGATCCTCACCCCGCCCCCGACGGAACGCGCAGGCCGCCCATGAACACACCGACCCTGGTCGCCGTCGCCCACGGCAGCCGCGACCCCCGCGCCCTGCCCGCCGTGACCGCCCTCCTCGAAGAGGTCCGCGCCCTCCGGCCCGGCCTGCCCGTCCGCCTCGGCCACGTCGAACTGAACGAGCCGCTGCTCACCGACACCCTCGGCACGCTCCCCACCGGCGGCGAAGCCGTCCTCGTCCCGCTCCTCTTCGGCCGCGGCCACCACGTCAAACACGACCTGCCGGGCGCAGCCCGGTCCGCCGCCCCCCGCGTCCGCGCCCGCGTGGCCGCCCCGCTGGGCCCCCATCCGCTCCTCGCCGAGGCCCTCCACGACCGGCTCACCGAGGCGGGCTGGCGCCCCGGTCCCCGTACGCACCGCACCGCCGGAGTCGTCCTCGCCGCCGCCGGGTCCCGCGACCCCGAGTCCACCGCGGGCACCCGCCGCCTCGCCGCGCTGCTCAGCGACCGCCTCGGCGGCGTCCCCGTCCTCGCCGCCTACGCCTCCGCCGCCTCACCCACCGTCCCCGAAGCCGTCCGCGAGCTCACCGCCCGCGGCCGTACCCGGATCGCCGTCGCCTCCTGCTTCACCGCGCCCGGCCTGTTCGCCGCCCGCAGCGCCGCGGCCGCGCCCTGGATCGCCGCCGCCCCGCTCGGCCCGCACCCCGCCCTCGCCCGGCTCGCCCTCCACCGCTACGACCAGGCCCTCGCCCGTACCGCCGGAGCCCGTACCGCCGACGCCCGTACCGCCGAAGCCTGTACGGCCGGAGCCCGCCCCGTCCGGCCCCCGGCCCGCACGCCCGCGCCCGCCGCCGCCCCGCCCCCGCACCCCCACACGTACGCCGCCGTCTGACGCACCGCCCGCCGCCGCACGCATCACTGTCACCCCCTGCGGTTACCTTTCACTGCATGAACGGCATGGCAGGCACGACCCCCCAGGACCACGCGTACGACGCGGCCGCCACCGAGCGCTGGGCCGCCGAGCCCGACAAGCGCCCCGGCCGCACCGCCTTCCAGCGCGACCGGGCCCGCGTCCTGCACTCCTCCGCCCTGCGCCGCCTCGCGGGCAAGACCCAGGTCGTCACGCCCGGCACCCGGGGGCTCGCCTGGGACGCCAGCCCCCGCACCCGGCTCACCCACTCCCTGGAATGCGCCCAGGTCGGCCGCGAGCTGGGCGCCGCCCTCGGCTGCGACCCCGACCTGGTGGAAGCCGCCTGCCTCTCCCATGACATGGGCCACCCCCCGTTCGGCCACAACGGCGAGCAGGCGCTGAACGAGTTCGCCAAGGACTGCGGCGGCTTCGAGGGCAACGCCCAGTCGCTGCGCCTCCTCACCCGCATCGAACCCAAGAGGTTCGTCCCCGACCCGGCCACCGGCGACCTCGTCAGCGTCGGCCTCAACCTCACCCGCGCCGCCCTCGACGCCGCCACCAAGTACCCCTGGCCGCGCGGCGCCCACCCCACCGACCCGCACTCCCCGAAGTTCGGCGTGTACGAGGACGACCTGCCCGTCTTCGCGTGGGCCCGCCAGGGCGCCCCCGAGGGCCGCACCTGCTTCGAGGCCCAGGTCATGGACTGGTCCGACGACGTCGCCTACTCGGTGCACGACTTCGAGGACGGCCTCCACGCCGGGCACATCGACCCCAACCTCCTCCTCGCCGAACCCGAGCGCGCCGACATCTGGCGCGTCGCCATCGGCCGCTACGTCCCCGCCGACACGGACCCGCAGGAGCTGGCCGACGCCCTCGACCGGCTCATCGACCAGGAGTGGTGGCCGCACGGCTACGACGGCACCGCCCTCGCGCAGGCCCGCCTCAAGGACGCCACCAGCCAGCTCATCGGCCGCTTCTGCCTCGCCGCCGAGGGCGCCACCCGCCAGGCGTACGGCTCCGGCCGCCTCACCCGGTACGGCGCCCGGCTCGTCGTCCCCCGCGAGACCCGCAACGAGTGCGCCGTCCTCAAGGCCGTCGCCGACCGGTACGTGATGCAGCGCGCCGAACAGGAGACCCTCCGCGCCGACCAGCGGATCGTCATCGCCGAGCTGGCCGACGCCCTCGTCCAGCGCGCCCCCGACGGCCTCGACCCGCAGTTCCGCGCCCTGTTCGACGCCGCGCCCGACGACCGGGCCCGCAAGCGGGTCGTCGTCGACCAGATCGCCTCGTTCACCGACGCCACCGCCCGCGCCCTCCACGCCCGCCTCACCGCGCCCCACCGGCCCCGGTAGGTCCTCTTCCGCGCCGCACCCCGATACGGGACCCTCGCTGGGGCGCCACGGCCGGACGGCGGCCCCCGGCGTAGCGTGGACACGGACGAACCGTGCATTCCGGTAGGAGGCGACAGTGGTCGACGCAGATGAGACCTTCGTCATCGTGGGCGGGGGACTGGCCGGGGCCAAGGCGGCCGAAACCCTCCGCGCCGAGGGGTTCTCCGGCCGCGTGATCCTCGTCGGCGACGAACGCGACCACCCCTACGAACGGCCACCGCTCTCCAAGGGCTACCTCTCCGGCAAGGAGGAACGCGACAGCGTCTTCGTCCACGAACCCGGCTGGTACGCGCGCAACGACGTGGAACTCCACCTCGGGCAGCCCGTCACCGCCATCGACCGCGACGTCCGCACCGTCCGCCTCGGGGACGGCACCACGATCCACTACGACCGGCTGCTGCTGGCCACCGGCGCCGAACCGCGCCGCCTCGACATCCCCGGCACCGACCTCGCGGGCGTCCACCACCTGCGCCGCCTCTGCCACGCCGACCGGCTCCAGGGCGTACTCGCCGCCCTCGGCCGGGACAACGGCCACCTCGTCATCGCGGGCGCGGGCTGGATCGGCCTGGAGGTCGCCGCCGCCGCGCGCGGCTACGGCGCCGAGGTCACCGTCGTCGAACCGGCCGCCACCCCGCTCCACCAGGTCGTCGGCCCCGAGATCGGCCAGATGTTCACCGAGCTGCACGCCGAGCACGGCGTCCGCTTCCACTTCGGCACCCGCCTCACCGAGATCGTCGGCCAGGACGGCATGGTCCTCGCCGCCCGCACCGACGACGGCGACGAACACCCCGCGCACGCCGTCCTCGCCGCCGTCGGCGCCGCGCCCCGCACCGCGCTCGCCGAGGCCGCCGGACTCGCCCTCGCCGACCGCGCCCACGGCGGCGGCATCGCCGTCGACGCCTCCCTGCGCACCTCCGACCCGCGCGTGTACGCCGCCGGGGACGTGGCCGCCGTGCACCACCCCCTGCTGGGTCTGCGGCTGCGCGTCGAGCACTGGGCCAACGCCCTCAACAGCGGCCCCGCCGCCGCCCGCGCCATGCTCGGCAAGGACGTCTCGTACGACCGGGTGCCGTACTTCTTCTCCGACCAGTACGACCTCGGCCTGGAGTACTCCGGCTGGGCGCCGCCCGGCTCGTACGACCAGGTCGTGCTGCGCGGCGACGCGGGGAAGCGGCAGTTCATCGCGTTCTGGCTGAAGGAGCGCCGCGTCCTGGCCGGGATGAACGTGAACGTGTGGGACGTCACAGAACCGATCCAGGACCTCGTCCGCGCGGGCGCCATGGGCACCGCCGTGGACCCGGACGCCCTGGCGGACCCGTCGGCCCCCCTCCCGTCCCTGCTGCCGGGCTCGTAGCGGCGAGCGCCCGCAGGCCGCATCTCTGCGGGGGGGGGGGGCGACCCCCGCGCACCCGTAGGCTGTGATCTCTGCGAGGGGCGACCCCCGCGCCCCCGTAGAATTCCTGCGTGGCAGGCAGGATCAACGATGACGACGTGAAGGCGGTACGGGACGCCGTCCCGATCGATGCCGTCGTGTCCGAGTACCTCCAGCTGCGCAACGCCGGCGGCGGCAACCTCAAGGGCCTGTGCCCCTTCCACGACGAGAAGTCCCCGTCCTTCCAGGTCAGCCCGAGCAAGGGTCTCTTCCACTGCTTCGGCTGCCAGGAGGGCGGGGACACCATCGCCTTCGTCATGAAGATCGACCACCTCTCCTTCTCGGAGACGGTCGAGCGCCTCGCCGCCCGCGCCGGGATCACCCTCCGGTACGAGGAGGGCGGCTACAACCCCACCCACCAGCGCGGCGAGCGCATCCGCCTGATCGAGGCGCACAAGGCCGCCGCCCAGTACTACGCCGAGCAACTCGGCGGCGCCGAGGCGGAGATCGGGCGCCGGTTCCTCGCCGAGCGCGGCTTCGACCAGGCCGCCGCCGAGCACTTCGGCGTCGGCTACAGCCCCGCCGGATGGGACCACCTCACGCGCCACCTGCGCGGCAGGGGCTTCTCCGACAAGGAGCTGATCCTCTCCGGGCTCTCCCAGGACGGCCGCCGCGGCCCCATCGACCGCTTCCGCGGCCGCCTCATGTGGCCCATCCGCGACGTCGGCGGCGACGTGGTCGGCTTCGGCGCCCGCCGCCTGCGCGACGACGACAACGGCCCCAAGTACCTGAACACGCCCGAGACGCCGATCTACCGCAAGTCGCAGGTCCTCTACGGCATCGACCTCGCCAAGAAGGACATCGCCAAGATCAGCCGGGCCGTCGTCGTCGAGGGCTACACCGACGTCATGGCCTGTCACCTCGCCGGGGTCACCACCGCCATCGCGACCTGCGGCACGTCATTCGGCGGCGACCACATCAAGATCCTCCGACGGCTGCTGATGGACAACGGCTCCGCGCGCGTCATCTTCACCTTCGACGGCGACGCGGCCGGGCAGAAGGCGGCGCTGCGGGCGTTCGAGGACGACCAGAAGTTCGCCGCCGAGACGTACATCGCCATCGCCCCCGACGGCATGGACCCGTGCGAGCTGCGGCTCGTCAAGGGCGACGACGCCGTGCGGGAGCTGGTCGAGCCGCGCACCCCGCTGTTCGAGTTCGCGCTGCGGCAGATCGTGGGCCGGTACGACCTGGAGACCCCGGCGGGCCGGGCCGCCGCCCTGGACGAGGCCGCCCCGATCGTCGCCCGCATCAAGAACGTCGCCTCCCAGCACGAGGTCGCCGTCGAGCTGGCCGGGATGCTCGGCATCCTCGACACGCAGTTCGTCGTCAAGCGCGTCGCCCAGATCGCCCGCTGGGCCCGCGACCGGGGCGGCGCCCCCGACGGCGGCCGCCCCCGCCCCGGCGCGGGCCCCCGCCCGCCCGCCGCGACCGCCGCGCAGGGCCCGGCGCAGCCGTCCTTCACCGGCCCGGCGCTCAACCTGCGCAGCCCCGCCCACCGCACCGAACGGGAACTGCTGAAGCTGGCCCTCCAGTACCCGGCACTGGTGTCCCCGGCGTTCGACGCGTACGGCGCCGACGAGTTCACCGCCCCGCCGTACGCCGCGGTGCGCCGCACCATCGCCGAGGCGGGCGGCGCCGCGCAGGGCGTGGACAACGCCCCCGACTACCTGGCCCGCGTCCGCGAGGCCGCTCCGGACGACACGGTCCGCGCGCTCGTCACGGAGCTGGCCGTGGAGGCCGTCCTGGCCCGCGCGGTGGACGAGGCGTACGCGGGGGAGCAGCTGGTGCAGGTCCGGCTGCGGGCCGTGGACCGCCGCGTACGGGAGGTGCAGGGCTCCCTGACCCGGCTGGGCGCGCACGGCGACCCCGAGCGGCTGGCCGCCGTGCAGAACGAGCTCTGGGTCCTCCAGCAGTACGCCCAGTCGCTGCGCAACCACGGCGCCGCCGCCCTCTGAGGCGCCCCTGCCGGGCCCGGGTTCCGTACCGACGGGTAGTCGCGCCGTCACGCACCGGTCGCAAAAAGTGAGCGCACGACCCTCGTGGCGGTGATGTGTCGTACTCCACACTGGGGGCGGTGACGGACCGAACCGGCAGCGATCACCTGGAGGTCGCCCCCGTGCAGACCCAGACCCTGAACGATGTCGTCCCCGTACAGGACGTCCCTGTGCAGGGCCCCGCGCCGGACCACCCCGAGACGCTTCCCGGCACCCTCCCGGACGGCGTGCCCGGTCTGCTGGACCCGTTCCCCGAGCCGCCGCCCGCGCGCCGCGCCGCGGACCGTGCGGCGGCGGCGCCCTCGTCGGACCTGTTCCGGCAGTACCTGCGGGAGATCGGCCGGATACCGCTCCTGACCGCCGCCGAGGAGGTCGAGCTGGCCCGGCGCGTCGAGGCGGGGCTCTTCGCCGAGGAGAAGCTCGCCCGCACCCCGGACCTGGACTCCCAGCTCGCGGTGGACCTCGACACGCTGGTGGTGCGCGGCCGGATGGCAAAGCGGCGGCTCATCGAGGCGAACCTGCGGCTCGTCGTCTCCGTCGCCAAACGGTACGTCGGCCGGGGCCTGACCATGCTGGACCTCGTCCAGGAGGGCAACCTGGGCCTGATCCGCGCCGTCGAGAAGTTCGACTACGCGCGCGGCTACAAGTTCTCCACGTACGCGACCTGGTGGATCCGCCAGGCGATGTCCCGGGCCCTCGCCGACCAGGCCCGGACCATCCGCGTCCCCGTCCATGTCGTGGAACTGATCAACCGGGTCATCCGGGTCCAGCGCAGCATGCTCCAGGAGCGCGGGCAGGAGCCCACCGCCGAGGAGGTCGCCGCCCGGCTCGACCTGCCGCCCGAGCGGATCGGGGAGGTGCTGCGGCTCGCCCAGGAGCCGGTCTCCCTGCACGCCCCGGTGGGCGAGGAGGACGACGTGGCCCTGGGCGACCTCATCGAGGACGGCGACGCCGCCTCCCCGGTGGAGACCGCGGCGTTCCTGCTGCTGCGGCAGCACCTGGAGGCGGTCCTGTCCACGCTCGGCGACCGCGAACGCGAGGTCGTCCAGCTCCGGTACGGTCTGGCCGACGGGCGGCCCCGCACCCTGGAGGAGATCGGACGTCTCTTCGGCGTGACGCGCGAACGCATCCGCCAGATCGAGTCCAAGACCCTCGGCAAGCTACGGGACCACGCCTTCGCCGAACAGCTCCGCGGCTACCTGGACTGAGCCGCTACCGCCCGCCGCTCTCCCCGGCGTCCCGGCGCGCCGCGCCGCCGCGCGGCCGGCCGAGCCCGGAGCCGAGCCCGAAGCCGAGGACCAGGCCGACCGGCAGGCCGAGGAGGAGGCCCTGCGCCATGTCGTCCATGGCCACGCCGAAGGCGACGCCGACGCCCATGCCGACCGGCAGTCCCAGGGCCATCCCCAGGGCGCCGCCCGCCTTCTCCGCGTCCCGCGGCGTGTCCGCCCGCTCCGGTCCGTCCTCCATGCCGTTCCCCTCTCGCGTTTCCCCGCGTGGTGGTCACGCCGCGCGGTCAGTCCACCTCGGCCACCGCCTGGGCGAACTGCGCCGCGTACAGGCGCGCGTACGGGCCCTTCGCCGCCAGCAGCCCCTCGTGCGTGCCTTGTTCGACGATAGCGCCGTTCTCCATCACCAGGATCACGTCGGCGTCGCGGATCGTGGACAGCCGGTGCGCGATGACGAACGTCGTCCGCCCGTGTGCCAGCCGCGCCATCGCCTTCTGGATCAGCACCTCGGTACGGGTGTCCACCGAGCTGGTCGCCTCGTCCAGGACCAGGATCACCGGGTCGGACAGGAACGCCCGGGCGATGGTGATCAGCTGCTTCTCGCCCGCGCTGACCCCGCCGCCCTCGTCGTCGATGACCGTGTCGTACCCGTCCGGCAGGGTGCGGACGAACCGGTCGGCGTGCGCGGCCCGCGCCGCCGCCTCGATCTCCTCGCGCGTCACCTCGCGGTCCGCGGCGGCGCCGTACGCGATGTTCTCCGCGATCGTCCCGCCGAACAGCCACGTGTCCTGGAGGACCATGCCGATGGACGCGCGCAGCTCCTCCCGCGACATCCGGGCCACGTCCACGCCGTCCAGGACGATCCGGCCGCCCGTCACCTCGTAGAACCGCATCAGCAGGTTGACCAGCGTCGTCTTGCCCGCGCCCGTCGGCCCGACGATCGCGACCGTCTGGCCCGGCGCGACGTTGAGCGACAGGTTCTCGATGAGCGGCTTGTCCGGCTCGTAGCGGAAGGAGACCTTCTCCAGCGTCACCGCCCCGCGCACCTCGGCGGGCCGCTCCAGCGCCGGGGACTCCGGCTGCTCCTCCGCGTCCAGCAGCTCGAATATCCGCTCCGCCGATGCCACACCGGACTGCATCAGGTTCGCCATCGACGCGACCTGCGTCAGCGGCATCGAGAACTGCCGCGAGTACTGGATGAACGCCTGCACATCGCCGATCGACAGCGTCCCGGACGCCACCCTCAGCCCGCCGACCACGGCCACCAGCACGTAGTTCAGGTTCGACACGAAGAACATCAGCGGCTGCATGACGCCGCTGTTGAACTGCGCCCGGAACCCCGCCTCGTACAGCTCCTCGTTCCGCTCGTGGAACTCCCGCGCCGCCTCCTCCTGACGGCCGAAGACCTTCACCAGCGCGTGCCCCGAGTACATCTCCTCGACGTGCGCGTTCACCCGCCCCGTGGCCTGCCACTGCCGGACGAACTGCGGCTGCGACCGCTTGCCCACCCGCGCCGCCACGACCACCGAGACGGGCACCGTCACCAGCGCGACCAGCGCCAGCAGCGGCGAGATCCAGAACATCATCGCGAGCACGCCGACGATCGTCAGCAGCGAGTTGATCAGCTGGCCCATGGTCTGCTGCATGGTCTGGCCGATGTTGTCGATGTCGTTCGTCGCCCGGCTCAGCACCTCACCGCGCTGCGCCCGGTCGAAGTACGCCAGCGGCAACCGCTCCAGCTTCGCCTGCACGTCCTCGCGCAGCCGGTACACGGTCCGGTTGATCACCTTGATCGACATGCGGGTCGACACGAGCATCAGCAGCCCGGCGACCATGTACACGGCCAGCGCCAGCAGCAGCACCTCGCCGACCGCGTCGAAGTCGATGCCCCGGCCCGGTGCGAAGTCCACGCCGGACAGCATGTCCGCGAGCCCGTCATCGCCCTTCTCCCGCAGCGCCCCGACGACCTCCTCCTTGGTGCGGCCCTCCTCCATGCCGCCACCGACGACCCCCGAGAACACCAGGTCCGTCGCCCAGCCGAGGATCTTCGGCCCGACCACGCCCAGCGCCACGCTGAGCACACCGGCCACGAGCATCACCCACAGCGCGGCCTTCTCCCGCGCGAGCTGCCGCAGCAGCCGCCGCAGCGACCCCTTGAAGTCCGCCGACCGGTCGCCCGGACCGCCGCCGGGCCGCATCATTCCGCCAGGACCCGCCATCAGGCAGCCTCCGCCTCGGTCAGCTGGGAGAGCACGATCTCCCGGTACGTCTCGTTGTCCGCCATCAGTTCGTGGTGCCGTCCCGCGCCCACGATCCGGCCCTCGTCGAGGACCACGATCCGGTCGGCGTCACGGATCGTGGAGACCCGCTGCGCGACGATCACCACGGTCGCGTCGGCGGTCTCCCGCGCCAGCGCCTCCCTCAGCCGCGCGTCCGTGCTGTAGTCGAGCGCCGAGAACGAGTCGTCGAACAGGTAGATCTCCGGCCGCTGCACCAGCGTCCGCGCGATCGCGAGCCGCTGCCGCTGCCCGCCCGACACGTTCGTCCCGCCCTGCGCCACCGGCGCGTCGAGCCCGCCCTCCAACTCCCGTACGAAGTCAGCCGCCTGGGCCGTCTCCAGCGCGGCCCACAGCTCCTCGTCCGTCGCGTCGGGCCGCCCGTACCGCAGGTTCGTCGCGACCGTCCCCGAGAACAGGTACGGCCGCTGCGGGACGAGCCCCACCGTGCGGGCGAGCAACGCCTGGTCCAGCTCGCGCACGTCCACGCCGTTCACCAGCACCTGGCCGCCCGTCGCGTCGAACAGGCGCGGCACCAGGCCCAGCAGCGTCGACTTGCCGCTGCCGGTCGAGCCGATGACCGCCGTGACCTCACCGGGCCCGGCCACCAGGTCGATGCCGTGCAGCACCGGCTCCTCGGCGCCCGGATAGCGGAAGTCGGCGCCGCGGATCTCCAGGCGCCCCCCGCGGGGCAGCTCCCGCACCGGCGAGGCGGGCGGCAGCACGCTCGTCTCCGTGCGCAGCACCTCCTCGACGCGCTCGGCGCACACCTCGGCGCGCGGGACCATCATGAACATGAAGGTGGCCATCATCACGGCCATCACGATCTGCATCAGATACGCCAGGAACGCCGTCAGCGCGCCGATCTGCATCGCCCCGTCGGCGATCCGGTGCGCGCCGAACCACACCACGGCCACGCTGGAGAAGTTCACCACCGTCATCACGGTCGGGAACATCAGCGCCATCAGCCGCCCCGCCGACATCGACACATCGGTCAGCTCGGTGTTCGCGCCCTTGAACCGCTCCCGCTCGTACGCGTCCCGCACGAACGCCCGGATGACGCGGTTGCCGGTGATCTGCTCCCGCAGCACCCGGTTCACCGTGTCGAGCCGCTCCTGCATCGTCCGGAACAGCGGCTTCATCCGCAGCACGATCAGTGAGACGGCGACGCCCAGCACCGGGACCACCGCCAGCAGCACCGCCGACAGCGGCACGTCGAGACCGAGCGCCAGCACCACCCCGCCCACGCACATGATCGGCGCCGACACCATCAGCGTGAACGCCATCAGCACCAGCATCTGCACCTGCTGGACGTCGTTGGTGGTGCGGGTGATCAGCGACGGCGTACCGAAGTGCCCCAACTCCCGCGCGGAGAACGACTGGACCCGGTCGAAGACGGCCGCCCGTATGTCCCGGCCCAGCGCCGCCGCCGTCCGGGCCCCGTAGTAGACGGCGCCGATGTTGCCGACGACCTGCACCACGGACACCGCGATCATCACGGCGCCGTACCGCAGGATGTAGCCGGTGTCGCCCGTCACGACGCCCTTGTCGATGATGTCGGCGTTGAGCGTCGGCAGATAGAGGGTGGCGCCCGTCTGTACGAGCTGGAGCGCCACCAGGAAGGCTATGGCCCGTTTGTACGGCGCCAGATGGATGCGGAGAAGTTGTCGAAGCACGGACTCAACTATCGCCCCCGCGCCCCGTTCGTTACGACGGGTTTTCGACCCCCCGCCACGCCCGTCGGCCACGGCCGTCGGTCATGCCCCCGCCCCCGCTGTCCGCCACGCCCCCTCGGGCCATGCCCCTCCGCCGCGGCCGTCCGCCAGGGCCCTTCGCTACGAGCCGAACGCCCCCGGGTGCAGCTGGTCCCGCGTCGCCCCGTACTGCTGGCGCACCGCCTGACCCACCGCCAGCTCCTCACCCGGCTCGAACACCTGGGCGGCCGCGCCGTTCCACGCCGGCGGCGCCTGCGGGCTCAGCGTCCCGTGCGCCACGCCCAGCGCCCACGCCGCCTGCCGCGCCGCGCCCAGTGCCGTGTAGTCCGCGGGCTGCGGTACGACGACCTGCGCGCCGAAGATCGCGGGCGCCGCCGCCTGCACCGCCGGCAGCTCCGCCGCCGCGCCCAGCAGGAACACCCGGCGCACCGCCACACCGCGCCGCCGCAGCACGTCCATCGCGTCGGCGAGCGCGCACAGCATGCCCTCGAACGCCGCCCGCGCCAGGTGCTCCGGCTTCATCGACTCGCGCCGCAGCCCGCTGAGCGTGCCCGCCGTGTGCGGAAGCGGCGGCGTCCGCTCGCCCTCCAGGTACGGCAGCAGCACCAGACCCGAGGCGCCCGGCGTGGACTTCAGCGCCAGCGCCGACAGCTCCTCCAGGCTCTCCACGCCCAGCATCTCCGCCGTCCCGCGCAGCGCCCGTACCGCGTTCGACGTGTACACCACCGGCAGATGCGTGCCCGCGGCGTCCGCGAACGACGTGATCATGCCCTGCGGGTCGGCGAGCGCCTCGTGGTGCACCGCCATCACCGACCCGGACGCCCCCAGCGACACGACCGCGTCGCCGACGCCGAGGCCCAGCCCCAGCGCGGCGGCCATCGTCTCGCCGGTGCCCGCCGAGATCAGCAGCCCCTCCGGGGTCACCCCGGCGGCCTCCGACGGGCCCAGCACCTCCGGCAGCGCCACCCGGTGGCCGAGCGCCAGCTCCACCAGGTCCGGCCGGTACTGGCCTGTGGCCGCCGACCAGTAGCCCGTGCCGGACGCGCCGCCCCGGTCCGTGGTGCGCCGCGCGGGGCGGCCCAGCAGCTGCCACACGAGCCAGTCCTGCGGCTGGAGCACGGCGGCCACCCGTCGCGCGGCGTCCGGTTCCGTACGGGCCAGCCAGCGCAGCTTCGCGACGGGCTGCGCCGCCTGCGGGACGCACCCCACGGCGTCCGCCCACGCCTGTCGGCCGCCCAGCGCCTCCACCAGGTCGGCCGCGGCGACCTGCGCCCGCTTGTCGTTGCCGACCAGCGCGGGCCGCACGGTGCCGCCCTGCTGGTCGAGCGGGACGAGGCCGTTGCCCTGCGCGCACACGCCGATGGCCTGCACGCCCTCCAGCAGCCCGCCCGTGGCGGCCTCGCCGAGCGACAGGAGCCACGCCTGCGGATCGACCTCCGCGGCCTTCGGCTCGACGGGGTGGGCGGCGTACCCCTGGCGCAGAACGGCGCCCGTGTCCGTGTCGCAGACGACGATGCGCGTGAAACCCGACGAACTGTCCAACCCGGCGACTATCCCCATGAAGGAGATTCTGCCGTACTCCGCCCGGTGTCGGCGGGCGTCACCGGGCCGACCGGGCGCGGGCCGGGGCCCCGCCGGGCACCGGCCCGCCCGCCGGGCGACGGCGTCAGGTGTTGGTCGTGCCCCAGTCGTCCTCGGCGCCCTGGCCGCGGCCCCGCAGCGAGCGCACCCGCTCGGTCACCGACTCCGGCATCCGGTCCCCGACCTTGTCGCTCACCACGTGGTACGCCCGCCCGGCCACCTGCCGCCCGGTCTGCGCGGCCGTCTCGGCCGCGTTGCGCACCGCGGGATTGGCCGAAAGCTGCCGTGCCGACGTCCGCAACTGTTCGTACCGCTCCCGCCCGGCCCGCGTCCCGAGGACGTATCCGACGGCCACTCCAACGACGAACGTGAGCTTGTACCGCATGGCTGTCACCCTTCTCCGTAGGCGTCGGTGCCGGCCGCCTGCCCGCACGGGCGGAGGTCACACCCGGCCCGGGGCGATACCGATTGGCGGAGCACCCCCCAGCTTGCGCTAATGTATGTGTCGCAGCGAGCGAGCGCCGCCCGGGAGACCCCAGGTGGGTACGTTCGGTGCAACGCAGCAATCCCCTGTAGCTCAATTGGCAGAGCAGCCGGCTGTTAACCGGCAGGTTACTGGTTCGAGTCCAGTCGGGGGAGCGCGATCCCCTGTAGCTCAATTGGCAGAGCATTCGGCTGTTAACCGGAGGGTTGCTGGTTCGAGTCCAGCCGGGGGAGCGAGACGGAAGAGGGCCCCGACGGGGCCCTCTTCCGCGTTCCCGGCAGTGGTTTCCGGAGGTTCTTCCCGTGATCCGGAACCGCCGGGACCCGGCAGCCGTCCTCCAGGGCGTGCGTTGCCGACCATCCGGAGCAGGAGATCGTATGAGCGGCTATGCTGCGGCAGACGGCGCGCACAAATGTGCGCGACGCGCCGCACGGGGCGGTAGCTCAGCCGGTTAGAGCAGCGGACTCATAATCCGTCGGCCGTGGGTTCGAGTCCCACCCGCCCCACCACTGCGGTTCCCGGCAGGCGTGTCCGGCCGGCGGTTCTCGCCGGTCCGGTGGGCCGCTGTACGAGCCGGGAGAGGTGGCCCCGGCGTTTCCTCCCAGTGTGTGGAGCTCCCGTCGACGCCCCGCGCCGCGACACGCCCGCGTCACCCTCATGCCGCACCTCCGCCCCGGGCCCCGGCTTTCCGGGCCGGTGATCCCCGGCACACCGCCGCCGTTGCCGGATGCCCGTCAGTTCCCCACCGTCTCCGCGCTCCGCACCGGCTGCCGGTGCAGGCGGGACAGGGCCTCCTGGACACGGCTGACCGGCTCGTCGAGGCGCAGCCGTGTCCGTGCGTACGCGTGGACGAGGCGCCCCAGCCCGTACAGCCCCGGCCCCACGTCCTCCACCAGGCCCGACGCGACCAGCTCCGCCAGCAGCGCCCGCGTCTCCTCCGGTCGCGTGCCGGACAGACGCGCGGCGGCGTCCGTGTCGGCGTGCGCGGCGGGCAGCAGGGTCAGCAGCCGCAGCAGGCGGCGCGCCTCGCGGGACACCCGGCGCTCGGACGCCGCGAAGGACCGGCCCATGCCGCCGCGCAGCACCAGCGAGGCCACGACGTCCTCGTGGTAGTCGGCGAGCGGCCAGTCCGGGTGGTCGGCGATGTGGCGGCCCACCAGCGCCAGGCCCTGCGGCAGATGGCCGACAGCCTCCGCGATGAGCCGCGCCGCGAGCGGGTCCGTGTCGATCCGGGCGGCGCCCGCCACGCCCCGCAGGACGCGCAGCGAGTCGGCGGGGCCGCACGGCGGCACCCGCACGCGGCCGCCGACGTCCGGGCCGGCCGGGAAGCGCCGCGTCGTGACCACCGTGTGGCCGGCCCGGGGGCCCGGCAGCAGCGGCCGCACCTGCGCGGCGTCGTACGCGTCGTCGAGCAGCAGCAGGGCGCCCGAACCCGCCAGGAGGCGGCGCAGCAGGACGGAGCGGCCGTCCGTGGAGGACGGGACGCGGGCCGGGGGCGCGCCCAGGGCCCTCAACAGGTGTCCGAGCACGGTGAACGGGTTCGCCGGGGCGGCCTGCGGGTGCGTGCCGTGCAGGTCGACGACGAGGACCGGGCCGCCCGTCCCGCGGGCGGCGAGACCGCGGGCCAGCGCGTGCGCCAGGGTCGTCTTCCCGGCGCCCGCCGGTCCCTCCAGGACGACGGTGCGGCCGTTGCCGGAGAGGTCCGCGAGGCGGAGCGCCTCGTCCAGGACGGCGTCGCGGACGAGCGGCCCGTCGGGCGGCGGCGGAATCCGGTCGGTGACCCGGACGCCCGGGCCGGACGCCGCCTCGCCCAGCGTGTGGTGGAGGGCGCGGCTCCAGGCGGCGACCAGGGCGCGGTCGTCGCCCGCGAGGGCCCGTACGACTGCCAGCAGAAGATCGGAATTGGGCCGCCGACGACCCGTCTGAAAACAGTTCCCCACGGTCGAACGGGCGGGCAGTTCGCTTCTCGGGCGGCCCGCGCGGCGCCAGTCCCGGTGAACTCGGCGCGTTATCTCGGTGATGGACGGATTGCCCGCTCTCATCTTCAGCGCGCGCAGCTGAAGGACGAACTCGTCCAGCGTGTGAATTCCGTCGAGTTCCGACGTATGCGACACGCGGCCCGCTCCCTCCCCCGAAGTTCCAAGGCCGGCGGTGATGCGCTGGTCCGCGTCACCGTACCGCACGGTCTGCCGACGCCGTCAACGGTGATCCCGCATGGTGGGAAGGGAGTCGAGGCGGTTCGGAGACCGGCAGTGGTCGCCCTGTCGGTTGAGGGAGGGTTCCGGTTCCCGCGTGCCGGGTGAATTTTCCGAAGCTTTTGCGCGGGGATTGTGCATGGTGCTCATGCGGGTGCTCGTGCGATTTGTACACGGTTCCTCGCGCGGCGTTTCGTATACGGCCCGCGCGGCCCCGATCCTCCACGGCCGCCTTTTGCGCCTGTCGTGGTCGAAACGGCGCCGGGGGATGGTGAATAGGCCGGGGCTGTTCCGTTGGCGCTCCCGGCGCGCCTACCATCGCGGTACCGGGAACGGCCCGGCCGCGTATTGCGAGGGGGAGAGATGGCGGGTTCCCGATGGGCGCCGCCGCGGCAGCTGCTCGGTTTCGTCGCGCTGCTCGTGCTGCTGTTCTTCTGGGCGTACTACGCCGGTGTGCTCGCCGGGAGGATCGCGCCCGGCATCGGACCCGGCGGGGTGGAGACCGGCGTCGGGCGGGACGACCGGCCCGCCCGGGAGCCGTCGGGCGGGCACGGGCACGGCATCTGACGGGTCAGCGCCCGGCGGCCGTCTCCGGAGCCGTACCGCTGTCCGCCCCGCCGCCGGTCTTGCCCTCGGTCCCGGCGGCCCGCAGCGCCTTCGGCAGCCACACCGCGACGATCACGGTGGACACGAGGGCGATCACCGCCGACCCGACCACCACCGGGTCGTACGACTGGAGCGTGTCGTAGCTGATGCCGCCGCCCTCACTGGCGACGAACGCGCCGATCTGGTGGACGAACCACATCAGGCCCAGCGCCAGGCCCTTCGCCCGCGCGTCCAGCGAGTTGATCAGGTACATGGAGCTGGCGACCACCGTGCCCAGGTACGTGATGCCGAACAGCAGGCCGAAGATGTTCGCGGCCAGCGCGTTCGGCGCCGCCATCAGCACCACCAGCGACAGCGAGCGCACCAGATAGCTGCCCGCCAGCACCTTCAGCCCGTGGCCCCGGTCGCAGTAGTACCCGGCGACCAGCGCGCCCACGATCTCCGCGGCGCCCAGCAGCGCCACCGTCGTACCGGCCACCGAGCCGCCGAGCCCGATGTGGTCCAGGTGCGCCACCAGGTGGACGTCCACGAACGCCATGGTGACCCCGCAGCCGAAGAACGCCAGGCTGACCGCCCAGAACACCCGCGAGCCCAGCACCTCCGACAGCATGCCCGCGCTTGACTTCCGCTCCGGCGCCGCACCGCCGTCCTGCGCCGCCCCGGCTCCCGCGCCCGGCTCCTTCGGCAGCACCACCAGCGCCACCACGGTGACGACGAGCAGGATCACGCCAAGCCACTGGAACACCGACCGCCAGACGGTCCCCTCGTCCAGGTGGATCCACAGCGGCAGCAGCGCCACGAAGCCGACCGCCGTGCCGTTCATGAGGATGGCGTACGTGACACCGCGCCGGTGCGGCGGGAACAGCTCGTCCACCAGGACGCCCAGCGGCACGTAGGAGATCGCCGTGTACGAGACGGCGAGTCCCACCCCGTACACCAGCGTGAACACCCCGAACGACTCGGTGTAGCCGCCCACCAGGAACAGCAGACCGCCCAGCACCAGCCCTCCGGCGAGGGACTTGCGCGCCCCGAACCGGTCGGCGACGAACCCCATCACGGGCGACGCGATGGCGTACGTCAGCATGAACGCGGACGGCGCGATGGCGAACGTGCCGCGCGACACGTCGAAGTCCTCCGTCATGGAGACGTAGAACGCGGTGAGCGTGTTCTTGATCGACGAGGACAGCAGCGCGATGACGAAGCCCAGCGAGACGGCCACGAGCAGCAGGGTCCGCCCGTGCCGGGACGCCTTCGCGCCCCCGGGCGCCGCGTCGCCGACGGCGCCGGAACCCGAGCCCGGCGGTCCGGGCGCTTCGGGGGTGCGCGTGTTCGTCTCTTCCTCGTAGGGCGGCATGTCTCTCCCTGCCTGTGTCATGACCGGCGCGTCCCGGGCTCCGGTGGGTCAGTGCGTGTACGCGTTCAGTAGACGGGCGTCCGGCTGCTGCGGCCAGGGGACGTTCACCTGATGGACGATCACCCCGCGGGCGGCTCGCCGCTCCGCTCGCGCGTCCGTTCGACCACGGCCGCCGCCAGCTCCCGCACCCCGTGCCGCATGTAGTGGCCGCGGTACGACACGCCGTCCACGCGCGCGTAGTCGTCGAGGATGCCGTACGAGGTGAACCCGAACCGCGACCACACGCGGTGCGCCTTTGAGTCCTCCCGCACGTCGATGGTGAGCGTCTCGACCCCCAGCCCGGCGGCCTTGGCGCAGACCCGCTCGACCAGCTGGTACACGGCCGACGTGCCGCGCACCCTCGGGTCGAGGTACGCCTTCATCACCTCGGCGAGGTGGCGGCAGTTCGGCATGGAGTTGGTCTTCATCACGCACATGGCGGCCACCCCCTCCGCGTCCTCGCCGATCAGCAGATGCCCGCCGCCGCCCGCGACGAGTTGCTCCACGCCGGTGACGAACCCGTCCAGCTGCGCGTCCGACGGGGTCTCGGCGTAGCCGAGGATGCCGTCGTCCTCGGCGCTCGCCGCCAGCATCCGGGCGAGGTCCTTCTCAACGGCCCGCACGTCGTCGGGCCAGTACCAGGTCAGCACGGTGCTCAAGCCTCCGTTCCGTCGAATCGTCCAGGGCGGTGAGCCAGTTGGTGAAGAAGGCCCGCGAGTCCGCCAGCCAGCCGTCGTCCACGCCGTCGGCGGCGGCCCGGTCGGGGAAGCTCGCCAGCAGCCCCGGGTCGCGCTGCTCGCGGAGCTTCTCGGCGAACGTGAGGAGCGCCTCCCGCGCGTCCGCCGTCAGACAGCCCCGCGGCAGGTCCGGTACGTGCGGGGTCTCCCCGGAGGCGTACCGGCGCAGGTCCCGCCGGTATTCGCTGAGCAGGGTCTCCCGCAGGTACTCGGGGTGCCCCTGGCTGAAGACGTGCCGCAGCCCGTCGTCGCCGGTCGCCAGGGACCAGTCGCCGCCGCCGGTCTCCAGGGCGACGGTGACCCCCGCCCGCCGCAGCCGCTCGGCCGGCATCGTGTTCCACCGGGAGTGCGGTACGAGGACCCGTTCCGGCAGACCGGCGGTGAGGGGCCCGTCGGCGCGCACGCGGTGGCCGAACACGCCGTGCAGCTTGTTCGGCAGGCGGCTGCGCTCCAGCCCGTGCAGCAGGTGCAGCGCGGCGTGCGCCGACTGGCAGGAGTACACCGTCGAGACGACCCGGTCCGCCGTCGCGGTGAGGACGCGGTCCACCACCGCCAGGGCCGTTTCCGCCGCGACGTCGCGGTGGCGCGGCTCCCCGCCGGTCACGATCAGCCCGTCCAGCCCCGGCAGCTCGTCCCAGGCGATGCCGCACTCCGCCGCCGGGCGGCTCAGGTCGGCGCCGTACGCCGTGACCTCCACGGCGAGGCCGAGCCGGGCCGCCGCGCCCTCCACGGCGGACGCGAACATGTACCGGGCCCAGCTGTCCGGGGCGGGGGAGAAGAGGTCGGCGATCCCGATCCGCAGCGGCCTCATCGGAACCGGCCCCCCATCGCGCGCACGGCCTGGCTCCCGGCCTCGCGCGGGGCCTGGTCCACGGCCGTGCGCGTGGCCTGGCTGCCCGCCGCGCGCAGGGCCCGGTCCAGGTCGTACTTCAGGTCCTCCACGTCCTCCAGGCCGACCGACAGCCTCAGCAGGTTGGGGGCGATCCCGGCGCGCTCCCGCTCGGACGGCGACATCCGCCCGTGGGTGGTGGACGCCGGATGCGTGATCATCGACTTGGTGTCGCCGATGTTGGTGGTGACCGAGACGAGCGACAGGGAGTCGATCACGGCCCACGCGTCCTCCTGGCCGCCGCGCACGGTGAAGCCGAGCAGCCCGCCGTGCCCGGACTGCTGGGAGTCCGCCAGTTCCCGCTGCGGGTGCTCGGCGAGACCGGTGTAGTACACCTCCTCCACCGCCGGGTGCTCCACCAGCCACTCGGCGAGCAGCGTGGCGTTGCGCGAGTGCTCCCGCATCCGGACAGGCAGCGTCTCCAGCGACTTCAGGAACACCCAGGAGTTGAAGGCGCTCGGGCTGGGCCCGGCGGTCCGCAGCACCTCCGACACCGCCTTGAGGAGGTCCGCCCGCCCGGCGACCACACCGCCGCCGCACCGCCCCTGGCCGTCGATGTACTTGGCCGCGGAGTGGACGACCAGGTCGGCGCCGAGCGCCAGCGGGTTCTGGAGGACCGGGGTGCACAGGGTGTTGTCCACGACCAGCAGCACGTCCCGTTCCTTGGCGAGGGCGGACAGCGCGCGCAGATCTGCGACGTGCATCATCGGGTTGGTGGGGGTCTCCAGGACGAACATCACCGTCTCGTCGCGGACCGCGTCCCGCCACTGGCCGAGGTCCCGGACGTCCGCGACGCTCACGGACACCCCGAACTTCTCCATGTACGCGCGGAAGAACCGGGGCGTCGTGCCGAACATCCCGTCCCCCAGCACCACATGGTCACCGGCCGCGAGGAGGCCGAGCGCCACGGCCGTGTACGCCGCCATCCCCGAGCCGAGCGCGACGGCCCCCTCGGCGCCCTCCAGGGCGGCGATCCGCTCCTCGAAGGCGGCCGTCGTCGGGTTGCTGAACCGGACGTAGACGTTCCCGGGCCGGCGCCCGGCGAACTTCTCGGCGGCGTCCTCCGCGTCGGCGAACACGTAGCTCGCGGTCAGGGCGAGTCCCTCGCTGTGGAGGTCCGACAGGTCCTGGTACTGCCCCGTCCGCACCGCGCGCGTGGCGGGTGCGTACGGCCGGGACGGCTCATTCACGGTCACTGGTGCTCCTCCGTCGTCCGCGGTCAGAGCCGGCCGGCCTTGTACTCCTGGTAGATGCCCTCGTACATGTCGTAGAACAGGTCGCAGGTGTGGGACACCGCGTACAGCGCCTCCTCCTGCATCCGGTCGGTGACGCAGATGTCGGCGACCAGGTCCAGGCCGTGCCGGACGTGGTGGACGTCCTCCGCCTGGTGCACCGAGAAGAACAGCAGGTCCTCGTCCTTCAGGCCGTACACCCGCTTGAAGATGCTGTCGCGGGCCTCGGCGCCGCGGGTCTCCAGGTTCTGGCCCTCGCTGGCGATCATCACCGCGGCGGCGCCGATGTGGTACGTCTCCGGGTTCTTGCACGCCTTCATCCGGTAGTCGATCAGCTCCTGGGTGTTCGGCAGGGCCGTCTCGGCGTCGCGGGTGGCGTCGTCCACGCCGATGGCGCGGATGAAGTCCTGCATCAGCTCCACGTGGTTCTTCGTCTTGGAGATGCGGCCGGTCTCCTCCTCGTAGAGGTTGAACAGCAGGCGCCGCTTGTGCTTGCCCTCCTTCGGGCAGAAGTAGAAGAGCGTCTCGATGTAGTCGAGGAAGTGCTTCGTCAGCTGGTAGCCCTGCAACGCCACCTTCTGGAGCGTGTGCAGGTCCGGCTTGTCCGCGTCGAAGAGGATGTCGAACATCGGGTGGTTCAGCGTCAGCTTCTCGTGCAGGGTGCGCTCGAGCTGGTCGCGGAACTCGTCACGGTCGGTCGGCATGTCCGCACTCCTGGGTCGGGGACTTGAGGCCCTCCCCAGCATCGGTGCCGGAAAGCGGCCCGTCCGGCTTCGTGGACGAACCTGGACGCGCCCGCCCGCGACCCGCGGTGCAACCCGATCGCGGTGCCCGGTGTTTCTCCTTACGTACGACACGATTCGACGAGGAACATCCGACGAACCAGTGCGAGGCGTGAGATGAGCGATACCTCCGAAACCTCCGAACTGAGCGCCACCCGGCTCGCCGAGGCGATCCGCGGGCGGGCGATCTCCCCGGTCGAGGCGGTCCAGGCGGCACTGGACCGGATCGAGAAGATCAATCCGGCCGTCAACGCCTTCGTGACCGTCTGCGGCGAGCGCGCCCTCGAGCAGGCCGCCGCCGCCGAGCGGGCCGTCGTCGAGGGTGCCGGGCTCGGCCCGCTGCACGGCGTCCCGATCGGTGTGAAGGACCTCGACCCGGTGGCCGGCGTCCGCATGGCCCGCGGCTCGCTCGTCTTCGCCGAGGACGTCCCGCAGGAGACCATCCTGTGCGTCGAGCGGCTCGAACAGGCCGGCGCGATCGTCGTCGGCAAGACCAACACCCCGGAGTTCGGCTTCAAGGCCACCACCGACAGCGCCTTGTCCGGCCCCGCCTCCACACCCTTCAACCGCGCCATGAACGCCGGTGGCTCCTCCGGCGGCAGCGCCGCCGCCGTCGCCTCCGGCATGGTGCCGCTCGCCCAGGGCTCCGACGCGGGCGGCTCCTTACGGGTGCCCGCGGCGTTCTGCGGCGTCTTCACCCTGATGCCGAGCTTCGGCCGTGTCCCCGTCCCGGCCAAGCCCAACGCCTTTCGCCGGTACAACCCGATGGTCTGCTACGCCCCGCTCGCCCGTACCGTCGCCGACGCCGCCCTGGGCGTCGATCTGATGTCCGGCGCCCATCCGTACGACCCGTACTCCTTCCCCGCCCCCGAGAAGCTCACCGACGCGCTCCACGGCGACCTCACCGGCCTCACCATCGCCTACAGCCCCGACCTCGGCGGCTACCCCGTCGAGCCCGAGGTCGAGGCGGTCGTACGGGCCGCCCTGCCCGCGCTGCGCGAGGCGGGCGCCACCGTCGAGGAGGCGGACTTCAGGCTGCCCCTGCCGCATGCCGAGCTGACCGCGATGTGGCGCCGCTACCTGTCCGTCGCCCACGCCGAATCCGCCGCGATCTCCCGGGACAACGGGATCGACCTGCTCGGCGCCCACGCCGACTCCATCGACCAGGGATACCTGGACTCGGTCCGGGTCGGCGAATCGCTCAGCGCCGTCGACTTCCGGCTCCAGGACCTCGACCGCACCCGCGTGCTGTACGCCTTCGAGGGGCTCTTCGACCGCTACGACCTCGTGGTCAGCCCGGTCAACGCCGTCGCCGGCGTTCCCAACTCCGGCGGGCGCGACACCGTCGGCCCCGACACCGTCGAGGGCCAGAGCGTCGACCCGTTCGTCGGCTGGTCCCTCACCAGCCCGTTCAACCTGATCGGCAGCCCCGCCGCCTCGGTGCCGGTCGGCCGCGCGGGCAACGGCGTGCCCGTCGGCCTTCAGGTCGCCGCGCGCCGCCGCGGCGACGCCCTCGTCATCCGCGCAGCCGCCGCTCTGGAGGCCCGCCTGCCCTGGTCGGCCACCTACCAGGACCTCGATCTGGACGCCACCAGGGCCTGAGCCGGGGCATCCGACCGGACCGGGTGCAACCCAACCGGTCCGGTCGGTGTTCCAGCAGGAAAGGACCTCCTCGGCGGGGGAGCGAAGACGGGAGACACTGTGCAAGCCACCATCGGCGGACGAACGGGAGCCAGCGGCATCGCCCTGCTGGTCCTGCTGATCGGGCAGGCGCTCTCCAACATCGACCTGGCGATCGTCAACCTCGCCGCACCAGCCGTCAGCGCCGACCTCGACGTGAGCAGCTCCGAGCTGACCCTCATGGTCACCGCGTACGCGCTCTGCTCGGCCGTGTTCATCGCTCCCGCCGCCCGGCTCGGCGAGCATCACGGGGTGCGCCGGGTCTATCTGTGGGGCCTGGCCCTGTTCACGCTCGCGTCCCTCGCCTGCGGACTCGCCAACAGTTCCCCCGTCCTGATCGTCAGCCGCTGCCTCCAGGGCGCCGCCGCATCCCTGATGATCACGCAGGTCCTGGTCGGCATCCACCGCTGGTTCACCGGCCCCGACCGTGCCCGCGCCCTCGGGTGGAACGCGGTGACCCTCTCCGGTGGCGCCGCGCTCGGCCAGGTCCTCGGCGGCACCATCGTCTCCGCCGACATCCTCGGCACCGGCTGGCGCGCGGTCTTCCTGCTCAACGTACCGATCGGCGCCCTCGTCCTGCTGCTCGGCGTGGCCATGCTCCCGCACGACCGGCCCACCGGCACCGAGACCGGAACGCGCGCGGGTACGGGCGCGGGCACGCCTACGGGCGCGGGCACGAGTCGCGGAGGCAACGACATCCGCGGCACCGTGCTGCTCGCCGCCGCCACCCTCGCCGTCCTCATCCCGCTCAGCCTGACGCGCCCCGACTGGATCTGGCTTCTCCTGCTCGCCGCCGTACCACTCGCCGCCCAGCTCGTCCGCACCGAACGGCGGGTCATCGCCCGCGGTGGCAAACCGGCCCTCGACCTGCGCCCGCTCGGCGCGCCCCCCGTCCGCTGGGCCCTGGCGTCCTACGCGGGCACCACGCTGACCTACATCGCCATGCTGTACCTGCTCTCCCTCCACCTCCAGGGGGTGCTGAAGCTCCCGGCCTGGCAGGCCGGCCTCGTCCCGCTCGGCTGGGTCCTCGCCTTCGGCCTCGCGGGCCCGGTCATCGGCCGTGTACCGCAGGCCGTGGCCCGCCTCCTGCCCTTCGTCGGCTGTGTCCTGCTCACCGCCGCGTACGGACTGGCCCCCGTCGTCCCCGCCGGAGCGGACACCGGCATCTGGCCGCTCACCGCCGTCCTGTGCGTCGGCGGCTTCGGCCTCGGCCTCACCCACACCTCCCTGCTCAACGTGCTCACCACCGCCGTCCCGCCGCGGTACGCCGCGACGCTCAGCGGCACCGTGAACACCCTGTCCACCGTCGTCGGCGTCACCGGCGTCGCTCTGTTCGGCGCCGCCTACGCCTGGCTGGGCCGCAGTGCCTGGGCCGGACCGCCCGCCGCCTGGTCCTACATCTGCGCCGGGCTCGCCCTCGTCACCGCCCTCTGCGCCCTGGCCGCGCTCCGCGCCGTGGCCACCGCGCCCGACCCCGCGGACCCGGCGGACGCGGCCGCTGCAACCGACTCGGCCGCCGCGGTGTTCAACAGGAAGGAGCGCCCGGTCGACACCACGCCCACCGCTGACTGACCCGGCCGCCGCCCCGCCGGCCAGCGACGACAGCGAACGACGACGCACGACGACGAACGACGGACCAACCGCGAAGGACGACCCCCCATGACCGAGCCCGAGTTCCACCACCTTCAGGCCAAGGCCGCGCTGTTCGACCTCGACGGCACCCTGGTGGCCACCGAGCACCGCAGCCGCGCCGCGTGGACCCGCCTGTTCACCACCCACGGCCTGCCGTGCGACGACGCGCTGCTGGCGACCTTCGTCGGGCGGCGTGGCCAGGAAGCCCTCGCCGACCACGTCCACCGCTTCCCCGGTCACACCGTCGACGAACTGTTCGAAGAGGCCTGCGGTTACCTGATGGGGCCGGACAGCCCGCCCCCGTTCGCCGTCCCCGGCGCGGCCGAGCTCCTCGCGGACCTGCACGGCCGCGGCGTGCCGCTCGCCGTCGTCACCTCCGGCCTGCGGGCCCACGCCACCGAGCTGCTCGATCACGTCGGCGGCGCGGATCTGTTCCAGGTGATCGTCACCGCGGAGGACGTCAGCGCGGGCAAGCCCGACCCGCAGGGCTACCTGGCCGCCTGCCAGGCCCTCGGCGTCCACCCAGCCGACGGTCTCGCCTTCGAGGACGCCCCGGCGGGCGTCCGGGCCGCCGCGGCCGCCGGTCTGCGCTGTGTCGCCCTCACGACCACCCACCCCGCGGCCGACCTCGCCCAGGCGGACCTGGTGCTGCCCGACCTCACCACGCTGCGCTGGGCCAGGAACGCCGACGGGAGCTGATTCCGCCGCGCCCGCGCCTCGCCAGGCCCGCACAGCGGCGCCGCCAGGCCCTCCCACCAGGGCCCGGTCCGGCACACCTGTCCGGCGGTCCGGCACCCCCGCCCGGCACCACCCCCACCCGCCCACGACGACACCCGCCCGGCATCAGCACACCCGCCCGACACCGCTGGGGAGACCGACACCATGTCCGCCGCCCGCCCCTCCGAGCCCGCCGCGCTGGCCGCCGCGGCGACCAGCAGCCTGGTCCTGGTCCATGACCCGGTGTCCCGCGCGGTCGCCCCCGACTACTGGGACTGGTCGGCCGACGCCCACCACGCCGCCGTGGAGGCGCTCACCGCCCTCGACGACGACCAGGTCCGGACCGCCGTCGCGCGAGTCGCCGACAACCCCGCCGACAGTGCCGCCGCCCTGGGCCTGTCCGCCGCGCTCACCGCGCTCCTGTGCCGCCCCGGAGGTGAGAGCGGGGCCGTCGACGCGCTGCGCTCCGCCGCCGCTCGTACCGAATCGCTGTCCCGGCTGCTCGTCCAGCCCGGCGCGCCCGACCGGCCGACGGCGGGGCCGGCCACCGAGGCGCCCGGCACGGCGGACCTGCTGGCGGTCCTCGCCCACAAGCCGCACGGCGGCACCCATCCCGTGGACGCCGCCGTCGTCATCCCGTTCCGCGCCGCCGACGACGCCACCGGCCGGGTCCGCAATCTGGCGGCCGTCCTCAACGCGCTCACGGACCAGTCCCACCCCCGCGAGCGCTACCGCGTCGTCGTGGTGGAGAGCGACGAGCGGCCTCGCTGGCGGGAGGTGTTCGCCGACGCCTGCGACGCCTACGTGTTCGCGCCCGACCCCGGCCGGTTCAACAAGTCGTGGACCGTGAACGTCGGCGTGGTGCACGGCGCCCGCCCCACCGAACTGGTCTGTGTGCTGGACGGTGACATTCTCGTCGACCGCGGCTTCATCGCCCGTGCGGTCGAACGGTTCCAGAGGCCCGGCACCCAGGCCCACTGGCCGTTCGAGGACATGCTGTTCCTCGACCCCGCCTCCAGCGCCGACGCCGTCCGCACCCGTTGTCTGGAGGCCGCCCCCGACCCCGGCCAGGACCGGCTGCGCGGCGTCCACCTGCGCAGGCCTCCCGGCGGCTGTGTCTGGCTGCGCGAAGACCTGTTCACCCGCATCGGCGGCATGGACGAGCGGTTCTGCGGCTGGGGCGGCGAGGACCAGGACTTCGTGTGGCGGGCCGAACGGTACGGCCCCATGGACCGCCACAACGATCCGCTCGTCCACCTCCACCACGACCGCGCCGCCCACCGCGGTGACGACGGCGTCCCCTTCTACGAGGAGGTCGAGCGCGCCGGGTTCTGCAGCTGGCCCTGCGACTCCGACTTCGGCCGCCTGGACAAGAACACCCCGCAGCCGACCGGAGCGTAGCCAGCTCCGACAGGCCGGGGCCGCCACTTCGCGCAAGGAGCGGCGGCCCCGGGGAACGCGAGGGGCATCCGGGCGCGGGGCCCGTCCGTACCGACCGCGTCGTGCCGCAGGCACCCGCGCCGCCGGTACCGACCCGGCGCCCGTACCGACCCGCGCCGCCGGTACCGACCGGCCCGCCGCTATGGACCTTGGCCGACGGGCCGTTGGGCGCGTCCCGGGCCCCGGCGGGCAAGCGCCTGCACGCGCTCGGCCGACGGGGCTCCGGGCGACTCCCGTACACGCACACGGAGACGCGGACCGTCAGTTCACCCGGTCGCGCCTTCCGGCCCCTCCGGCCCCTCCGGCCCCTCCGGCTGCCCGGACCGCTCAAGGGCCGCGAGGAGGACGCACACAGCCAGGCCCTCCATCGCCGTCCCCAGCTCGTCGAGCGTCGGATAGGTGGGGGCGATCCGGATGTTCCGGTCCCGGGGGTCCTTCCCGTACGGGAACGTGGCGCCCGCCGGGGTGAGCCGGATGCCCGCCTCCGCCGCCAGCCGCACCGTCCGCCGCGCGCAGCCGTCCGGAACGTCGAGGCTGACGAAGTACCCGCCCGCGGGCCGTGACCAGGTGGCCACGCCCAGGCCGCCGAGCCGCTCCCGCAGCACCCGCTCCACCAGGTCGAAGCGGGGCCGCAGCAGCGCCCGGTGCTCCGCCATGTGCGCCCGCAGCCCTTCGGCGTCCCGCAGGAACAGGGCGTGCCGCAGCTGGTTGAGCTTGTCCGGGCCGATGGTCCGGCGGGCCAGGTGCCCGGTCAGCCACTCCACGTTGGCGGGCGACGAGCCGAAGAAGGCGACACCCGCGCCCGCGAAGGTGATCTTCGAGGTGGAGCCGTAGACGAACGCCCGGTCAGGGTGGCCGTGCTCGGCGCACAGGGCCAGGATGTCCGGCGCCGCCGCCGGTTCGTCGGTGAGGTGGTGCACCGCGTACGCGTCGTCCCACAGGACGCGGAAGTCGGGTGCGGCGGTCGGCATGGCGGCCAGCCGGCGCGCGGTCTCCTCGCCGTACACGGCGCCCGTCGGGTTGCTGTACGTGGGGACGCACCAGATGCCCCGGACGCCGGGGTCCTCGGCGGCGAGCCGCTCCACCTCGTCCATGTCGGGCCCGTCGTCACCCATCGGCACCGGGATCATCTCGATGCCGAACTTCTCGCAGAGCGCGAAGTGCCGGTCGTAGCCGGGCACCGGACACAGCACGGCCGTCCGCTCCCCGCCCCACGGCCGCACCGAACCGGGCACGCCGAACAGCAGGGCGTGGATCAGTGTGTCGTGCATGAGGGCCAGGCTGGAGTTGCCGATGGCCAGCAGCTGGCCGACGGGGACGCGCAGGGCCTCCGCGAAAATGGCGCGCAGCTCGGGCAGACCGTGCAGGCCCCCGTAGTTGCGGTGGTCGGCGCCCGCGCCCGCGGGCCCGAGGCGGTCGGCGCCGAGGTCCAGCAGGCCCGTGGACAGGTCGAGCTGCGCGGGCGAAGGCTTGCCGCGCGTCAGGTCGAGGGCCAGGCCACGCCCCTTGAGCGCGGCGTACCGGGCGCGGATCTCCCCGCCGAGAGCGGCGAGACGCGCGAGGCCGGGGGCTTCGGAGCCGGTCCCGGTGCCGGATGTCCCTATGGCGTCGGTGGTGGGGCTGGTGGTCATGGCGTTCACCCGTGTCCCGGGTCGAGGATGTGGGCGAGCGCCCGGCGGACGCTCGGCTCGGGCCCGGAGGCGAAGCACAGCGGCTGCCGCTCCCGGGAGAGCCAGTCGAAGAGACGCGGGGCGCGGTCGGCCGGTTCGAGCGACGCGCCGCCTGCCGCTCCGAGGGCCACGCCGTCGGCCGCTACGACCGGGTCGCCGTCGCCCGGTTCGAGCAGCACCGGTGCCGCGTCCGGGGCCTGTACGAGGGTCTCCGCCACGGACGCGAAGACGACCGGCCCCTCCGCCGGTACCCGGGCCACCACGTGCTGGGACAGCAGCCCGCCGCCGCGCGCCCCGAGGGTCAGCAGCGCGGGCACGTCGGGTCGGTCGCGCTTCTCGTGCACGGTCAGCCGTACCGTGTGCGGCCCCCCGGTCAGCGCCCCCGGCGCGCCCCGGTCGGCGCGGGCGATCGCCGTGTACCGGGCGGCCGACGCGCGCCCCACCGCCACGGCGAACGCGACCGCGTCGTCCAGCACCTCCCGCCGGTCGCCGAACACCTCCGCCCAGCGCGTCCGGAGCGCGGGCGACACGGCGCACGTCACCGCGGCGCGGGTCAGCAGCGGCGTACGGTCGTCCGGCGACTCGGCGAGCCAGCGCGCGACGTGCGGCGCCATCTCCACCCCGTGCGGCGCCTCGCCCGCGGCGGCCATCGGCAGGACCCGCGGCCAGTCCACGTTGAACAGCATCACGGGCATCTGCGCGTCCACGTCCGCGTCGGTCAGCGCCGCCAACTGCTCGCGCACCCGCTGCTCGTGGGCCTCCTGCTCGGCCGGGTCGGCGCGCTTGGCCGCCGCGAAGTCCTGGAAGTCCACCGCGCCCGCGTCCGTCAGCGCGTCGGCGATGCGGCACCGCTGCCGGTCGTACTCCAGCAGCAGCTCAGGCTCGGCGAACAGCGCGGCCGCGAACCGGTTGCCACCCGAGTACACCGTCATGCCGAACCGGTCGTCCTCGGCCAGCTCCCGCGCGGCCAGCACCAGTGCGACCAGCCGCCCCACCGCGTACACCTCCGCGAGGTCCGCCCAGCGGCCGGCCGTCTTCAGCCCGCCGACGTCCCGCTTGGGCTGCCCCCAGGCCAGCTCGAAGCGCGGCGGTTCGGCGGCCGACAGCGCCCCGGCGACGTGCCGCTGAAGCGCGAGGCCGTCCACACGCGCGGCGTTGGCGCTCGTCCCCTCGTCGCGGAACAGCTCCGCGACCAGCGCGGCGCGCCGGTGAGCCGGGTCGTCCAGCCGTTCGTACGGAGTGGTGGCCCCCGGCCCGTCCAGGGCGCCGCGCGCCCGCCGGACCAGGGCCCTGGCCTGCCGCTCGACGCCCTCGCGCCAGCGCGGCAGCAGCTCGTCGCGCAGCTGCCGAGCGGTCAGTAAGCAGGCGGGCTCGGGGGTGTGGGGCAGCAGCGGAACCGCGTCGGGGCTCTCCGTGAGCAGCGCGGGCAGTCCGCTGCCGCTCACGATCCGGCCGGGCCGGTAGGGAGGGGTCGTGGTGGTCGTCATGTCCGGGCCTCCAGCAGTCGGGCGGGTCGCCGCCGAGCGTAACGGCCGCTCCACCGCCACCTGGTGGGATTCCGGCGCGGCGGGACCTTCGGCCCTGCCGCTCTGTCCTACTGGATGTCTATTCATCCCAACGAGTGGTGGGAATACAGATTTTCTACCGTTTCACACAAGAATGGCGATCACCTCGCCCGCTCGCTCCGTACGAGACGCAGGAGATGCACCGAGATGCAGGAGATGCCGGTGTCCCGCCTCGATCCGCCGTCCTCGCCCCACGTGGCCGCCGCCCCCGCCGCCCCCGTCACTCCCTCCGCCGCCTCGGCCCCGGCCGGGGCGTCGCCGATGACGACGCTCGGGTACGCGCTGTTCGCCACCCGCTGGCTCCAGGCCCCGCTGTACTTCGGCCTGGTGGCCGCGCAGGGCGTGTACGTCTACAAGTTCTTCAGCGAGCTGTGGAAGCTGGTCGAGCACGTCATCAGCGGCCAGGTGGACGAGACCCACGTCATGCTGGCGGTGCTCAAGCTGGTGGACGTGGTGATGATCGCCAATCTGCTGATCATGGTGATCGTCGGCGGCTACGAGACGTTCGTGTCGCGCATCGGGCTCCAGGGCCACCGCGACCAGCCGGAGTGGCTGTCGCACGTCAACTCCAACGTCCTGAAGGTGAAGCTGGCGACGGCCATCGTCGGCATCTCGTCGGTGCACCTGCTCCAGATGTTCGTGGACGTGCATCACACACCGGAGCACGACCTGATGTGGGGCACGGTCATCCATATGGCGTTCATCGCCTCGGCGCTGATCCTGGCGTACATGTCCGGCCCGATGAACGCCCACGAGCACGGCTCCAGGGCCACCCACGAGCACGGCTCCATGGGCGCCCACGGGAAGGGTGGCGGCCCGGCCGCCTCCCAGCCGGGGGCGGCGGCGGGTTCCCGCACCGAAGGGGCCGGTGACGGCTGGGGCGACGGTGACGGCTCACGCCGCGGTGACAGCTGGGGCCGCAGTGGCAGCCAGGGCCGTGGCGACAAGTGGGGCCACGGTGACAGCCAGTGCCGTGGCGACGAGCGGGCCCGTGGTGGCAGCCGGGGCGATGGTGACGACTGGGGGAGCGGTGGCACGGCGGGGGAGGCGGCCGCGACGCTGGTCCTGCCCCGGCAGGCCGGATCCGAGCGGGCCGTGGCCGGGACGGAGGCGCGGATCGCGGCGGCCGGGTTCCCCGCGCGCAAGGAACTGGAGGCGTTCGACGCCACGCATCTGCGCGCCCCCGACCCTCTGGTCCTCGACCGGCTCGGCCGCCTCGACTTCGTGGCCCGCCGCGAGAACGTCGTGTTCCTCGGCGGCCCCGGCACCGGCAAGACGCACCTGGCGGTCGCCCTCGGCGTACGGGCCTGCGAGGCCGGCAAGCGGGTCCTGTTCGCCCCCGCCCCCGAGTGGGGAGCCCGGCTGCGCCGCGCCAAGGCGTCCGGCCGCCTCGCCGACGAGCTGGCCGCGCTCGACGCGTACGCGCTGCTGGTCGTGGACGAGCTGGGGTATGTGCCGTTCGACCCGGAGTCCGCGAACCTCTTCTTCCAGCTCGTCGCGCACCGCTACGAGCGGGCGTCGATGGTCGTCACCAGCGACCGGCCGTTCGGGCGCTGGGGCGAGGTGTTCGGCGACGCCGGGATCGCGTCCGCGACGGTGGACCGGCTCGTCCACCACGCCGAGGTGGTCACGCTGGAGGGCGACAGCTACCGCACGCGCGGACTGGCGGGCGCGACGGCCGGAGGGTGGCCCGGGCTCGACGGATGAGCCCGCCCGGCGACGCGAAAGGCCCCCGGAACTGCCCAGGTCCGGGGCCCTTCCCCCGCTGCGGCGCGGCGGGTGCGGAGGGGTCACTCGACGACGATCTCCACGTCGATGTTGCCGCGCGTCGCCTTGGAGTACGGGCAGTACGCGTGGGTCTTCTCCAGCAGCTCGCGGCCCGCCTCGCCCTGGAGGTGGTCCGGCAGCTCGACGCGCATCACCACGGCGAGGCCGAAGCCGCCGTCGGTGTCCTTGCCGATGCTCACCTCGGCCGTGACGGAGGCGTCCTTGACGTCGATCTTCTCCTGGCGGCCGATCGCGCCCATGGCGCTGGCGAAGCACGCGGCGTAGCCGGCGGCGAAGAGCTGCTCCGGGTTGGTGCCCTGGCCGTTGCCGCCGAGGGCCTTCGGGAAGCCGAGCGGCAGGTCTATCTGGCCGTCGGAGCTGACGGCGCGGCCCTCGCGGCCGTTGGCGGTGGCGACGGCGGTGTACAGGGCGTCCATGGGGAGTCCCGTCCTCTCGGTGGGTGGGCTTGCGTCTGCCTCTTTTGTAGCAAGCAATTCAGTTGTGCACAACTTAATTGGGTGGCGGTAGCCTGGTGGCATGCACCACACGGACTCGCGCGGAGGCGTAAGGGACGAGGACTTCCTCCGCCTCGACCACCAGATCTGCTTCTCGCTGCACGCCGCGACCCGCGCCTTCAACGGCGTCTACCGCGTCGCCCTCAAGGAGCTGGGCCTCACCTACCCGCAGTACCTGGTGATGCTGGTGCTGTGGGAGCACGGCGAGCTGCCCGTGAAGCGCATCGGCGAGCATCTGCGCCTCGACTCCGGCACGCTCTCGCCGCTGCTGAAGCGGCTGGAGGCGGCCGGGTACGTGGAGCGCCGCCGCAGCCCCGAGGACGAGCGGTCCGTGACCGTGCGGCCCACCCGGTCCGGCACGGCCCTGCGGGAACGGGCGCTGGGCGTGCCGCGCCGGATGGCGGAGGTGACCGGGCTGAGCCTGGACGAGATCCGCGACTTGCGCACCCGCCTGCGGGACCTGGCCACCGCCCTGGACGAGGCGGCACGGGACCTGGAGGCGCCCGGCGACGGGACCCGGTAGACGGCGGGGCTCAGACGATGCCCCGTACGACCCCCAGTTCCACCAGGTCCTGGGGCCGCAGGCGCAGCTGCTCCGCCGTGTGGGGCGCCTCCTCCGGCGGGCGCTTGAGTATCGCGGCGGCCAGCTCCGGGGCGATCACCGAGAAGTAGCTGTCGCGCGTCGCCCAGGTGTTGCCCGGCGCCGCCAGGGCCAGCGCGCCGCCCGAGCCGCCCTCCCCTACGACCAGCGTCGTCACCGGCACCCGCGCCCCGGCGACCGCCGCGAACACCTCCGCGATGGCCGCGCCCGCACCGGCCCGCTCCGCCGCGTCGTCGTTGGCCGCGCCCGGCGTGTCCACCAGGGTCAGCACCGGCAGGCCCAGCCGGTCCGCGAGCCGTACGGCCCGCGCCGCCGTGCGGTACCCGGCGGGCCGCGTCGCCGTACCGCACTGCGCCGCGTACACGACGCCGTGCCCGTCGCGCAGACCGACCCCGCACAGCATGCCGGGGTCCGTGCCGCCGCACCGGTCGCCGGTCAGCGGCAGCAGCACGTCGAAGTACGCCTCCAGGTACGCCTCCGCGCGCGGCCGGTCGGCGTCACGCGCCCGGCGCACCGCCTCCCAGCCGCTCTCCGCGATCGCCTCGCTGCCACGCCCCGGTACGGTCGGCGGGGGCACCGTGCCGGGCGCGGGCCGGGTCAGCCCGGTCAGCCACCGTCCCAGTACGGCCCGCAGCTCGGCGGGCGGGACCACCGCGTCCACCTGCCCCGCCGCGAGCTGGCCCTCCGCCGTGTACGCCGTCGGATCCGCTTCCACGGGCCGCACCCGCGCCCCGGCGAAACCGATCTGCGCCCGCGGCAGCGCCAGTACGACGTCCGCGCCCGCCCCGACCGTCGCCCAGCCGCCGCCGGTCGCCGGGTCCCGCAGCACCGACACATGCGGCAGCCCGGCCTCCCGCAGCAGCACCGTCTCGCGGGCCACCCGCTGCAACTGCGTCAGCGCGACCATGCCCTCCTGCATGCGGCTGCCGCCCGTCGCGACCAGCGACACCAGCGGCATGCCCCGCTCCCGCGCCAGCCGGTACGCCGCGCACAGCCGGTCGCCGGTGCGCTCGCCCAGCGACCCGCCGAGGAAGCCGAACTCGAACGCCAGCAGCGCGCACCGCACGCCCGCCACCTCGGCCTCGCCGAACACGACGGACTCGCTCTCACCGGTCCGCTCCGCAGCCCTGGCGCGCGCCGCCCCGTACCCGTCCCACCCCAGCGGCCCGTCGGGCCCGTTAGGTGTGCGCCGCGCGCCAGGCTCCGGGGGCGGCGCGCCGTGTTCCGTGAACGCGTCGGTCACCAGCGCGATCGCCGCGCGGGCGGTCAGCCTGGCCGCGGCCGCCTCAGCCATGGAGGGCCCGCTTCATGACCTTGCCCATGTCGTTGCGGGGCAGCGCCTCCAGGTACCGCACCGCACGCGGCCGCTTGTGCGGGGCCAGCTGCCCCGCCACATGGTCGGCGAGCTCGCCGGGCGGCGGGGGAGCGGCCGGGTCCGCCGGGACGATCCACGCCACGACCCGCTCCCCGAGGTCCGGGTCCGGTTCGCCCGTCACGGCGGCCTCCCGCACGCCCGGGTGGGCCAGCAGGACGTTCTCGATCTCACCCGCGCCTATCTTGAAGCCACCGCTCTTGATGAGGTCCGTGGCCCGCCGCCCCACGAGCCGCAGCGACCCCTCCGGGTCCCGCACGGCCATGTCGCCGGTCCTGAACCAGTCCCCGTCGAACGCGGCGGCCGTGGCCTCGGGCCGGTTCAGGTAGCCGCTGAACAGGTTCGGTCCGCGCACCTGCACCTCGCCGATGGTCTCCCCGTCGTACGCGGTGATCGGCGTCCCGTCGTCCCGCACCAGCCGCAGGCCGACGCCGGGCAGCGGCGTGCCGACGGAGCCGGGGCGGTGCGGGGGCGTGTCGGCGCGGACGCTCGTGTTCATGAGCGTCTCCGTCATGCCGTACCGCTCGACGACCCGCCGTCCCGTCGCGGCGGTGATCCGCTCGTGGTCGGGGAGCGGCAGCGCGGCGGAGCCCGAGACCAGCAGCCGGGCGCCCGCGAGCGCCTTGACCAGAGCCTCGTCCGTGCCGAGCGCCTCCGCCAGGCGGTGGTACATGGTCGGCACGCCGAACAGCATGGTCCCGCCGTCCGCCAGCTCCCGCGCGACGCCCTCGGGGGTGAACCGGCCCAGGTGCCGGACACCGCCGCCGCGCCGCAGCGGGCCGAGGACGCCGAGGACCAGCCCGTGGACGTGGAACAGCGGCAGGGCGTGGACCAGGACGTCGTCGGCGGTCCACGCCCAGGCGTCGGCGAGGGCGTCGAGGCTCGCCGCGAGGGCCCGGCGGGGCAGGACCGCGCCCTTCGGCGGGCCGGTCGTCCCGGACGTGTAGACGATCAGCGCGGGCGCCTCCGCGTCCGGTTCGGCGGGCAGCGGCCCGTCCTCGCGCGCGTCGGGCGTGACATCGACGCGCGGCAGCGCGGCGAGCGGGGCGGGAAGGTCGTCGCCGGGCGCGGCGAGCACCAGGGCGGGAGCACTGTCGGTGAGGATGTGGGCCAGCTCCCGCTCGCCGGTGCGCGGATTGAGCGGTACGGCGGGGACACCGGCGAGCAGCGCGGCGACCACGGCGACGGCGGTCTCGGCGGAGGGCGCCGCCCACACCGCGACCCGCCGGGCGCCGGTCAGGCGGGGCACCAGGGCTCCGGCGGCGGCGCGCAGTTCGCCGTAGGTCAGGGCGCGCGCACCGAACCGCAGGGCCGGGCGGTCGCCGTCCGGGGGTGCGGTGAGCGCCGGAAAGAGGGAACTCACGGGTCGTCCTCCTCGTATCGCTGCACGGGCTGTCCCGCCATGGTCGCAGCCCGCACCGACAACGCCCCCGGCGGTGCCGCCCGGACCTCCGGCGGTGCCGCCCGAACACCCGGTGGGCCGCCCGGAACCCCCGGCGGACCCGCCGAGCCGCCCCTGCGCGCCCCCCGGAGAAGTCAGGGCCACCGCGCCGCACCGGGAGATGCCGGTCAGCCGCTGCTCGGCCTTTCTTCCATCGGTGAAAGGAACACCGGCCCGGACGGAATGGTTGCAGGGCTCGTCCCGCGGTCGTCTGCTCAGCGTGCGCCCGCCAGCGGGTCCAGGGCGAGCGGCTCGACCCGGCCCTCCAGCATCTCGCCCAGGCCGAGGACCGCGCAGACGTCCGGCCGGTCCGCGATCTGCACGGGCATCCCGGTCGCGTCACGCAGCATCTGGTCCAGGCCGGGCAGCCGCGCGCTGCCGCCGACCATCGTGATGCCCCGGTCCGCGAGGTCCGCCACCAGGTCGGGCGGACAGTCCCGCAGCACCCGCCCGATGCCGTCGAGGACGGCGGTGAGCGGCGTGTGGATCGCCTGGCGCACGGCGGCGGTCTCCACGACGACCGACCTCGCCAGGCCCGTCGCCACGTCCCGTCCGTGGATCTCCGTGGCGGCCGGCCCCTGGGCGGTGAGGCCGTTGCCGTGCAGCGCCAGGTGCAGCGGCCGCACGGACTGGCTCGGCAGCATCAGCTGGTGCTGGTGGCGCAGGTACTGGATGACCGCGTGGTCGATGGCGTGGCCGCCCACCGGGATGCGCTCCGCCGTCACGATCGAGCCCATCGACAACACGGCCACCTGCGTCGTCGCGGCCCCGCAGACGAGGATCATCGTCGCGGTCGGCTCGGCCACGGGCAGCCCGCAGCCGACCGCCGCCGCGATCAGCGTGTCCACCAGCTCCACCCGCCGGGCCCCCAGGCCCACCAGCGTCTCGACGGTCGCGCGCTGGGCGAGCGGGTCGCAGTCGTGCGGGGTGCACGCGGCGGCCCGCAGCAGCGGCTTGCGGCGCAGCTGCCGGCGCAGCCGCTCCCCGAGGAGGCTGCGGAGCATCCGCTGCGCCATGTCGATGTCCACGACACTGCCGCCCGACACGGGCCGTACGACGCGGATGTAGCCGGGCGTGCGGCCGGTCATCCGCTCGGCGAACGCGCCGACCGCGATCAGCCCGCCCGTACGGGTGTTCACGGCGGCCACGCTCGGCTCGTCCACGACGAGCCCGGCCCCCTTCACGAAGACGCGGGTCCTGGCGGCCCCGAGGTCGACGGCGACGTGGCAGCGGCGGAGCTGCTCAAGACTGACGGTCACGGCTGATCCTCCCGAGAGCGGTGTATGTCTGCATCGTCCGGCCGCCCCGTGCGCCGCGCGCGCTGGGCTGAGCCGGTCGGGCGTACGCACCTGACGGAGGGTCAGCCGACGGTTCCCGCAGGACCCGGCGGCGCGGAGCGGCGGCCCCGGCCCCGCGCGCCGTGAGGGCCGGGCGGGCGCACCATGGAGGGGAGGGGGACGGACGGGAACCGGACGGAGGCGCGGGCGCCATGGGCACGTACATGGACGTTCACCACGGGTTCGAGGGCATCACCGGGGAGCAGCTGCGGGCGGCTCACCAGGCGGACCTCGACAACGAGAAGAAGGAGGGCGTGCACTTCGAGCGGGCCTGGGCCGACCCCGAGTCCGGCACGGTGTACTGCCTCTCCACGGGGCCGTCGAAGGAGGCCGTGCAGCGCGTCCACGAGATCGCAGGGCACAAGGCCGACGAGATCCACGAGCTGCGGATCGAGCTCTGAGCGCGCGCACGTACGCGTACAGGCGCACCTGAACGGGCACACGCGCACGTACACGTGTACGCATCCGCCCAGGCTCCCGCACACCCGGCGCCGGTGCGCCAGCAGGCGCTCCGGGACCGGCGCGTTCCACACAAGATCCTCACACCGCGTCCCGGCCTCGGAGCCCGTACGGCGCATACTCTGCGGGCGCCATGGATTACTGCCACGAGTGCCGGCGGCACCTCAACGGGGCGCTGGCCTGCGCCGGATGCGGCAGGCCCGCCGAGGAGCTGCGGCACGACGACCCCGCGCCGCCCGCGCCGGACCACGTCTTCGAGCTGGCCCGCGACGAGGAGGGGCCGCGCCCGGCGGCCCGTCGAGCCCAGGCGCCGGACAGCGCGCGGTCGCCGGGCCGTGCCCAGTCGCGCCGTGCCGCGCGGGCGGCGGACGGGCGGCGGGCGCGTCGCCGTCAGGGGCGGGCCTTACTGCTCGCCACGACCGGTCTCGTCCTGGTGGCGGGTGCCGTGAGCCTGGCGTCGCTGGCGCTGGAGGACCGCCCCGACGGACCGGCCACCTCCGTACGGGAGGACGACCTCGCCCTCCCGGCGCCGCTGCCCGAACCGTCGCGGAGCACGCACGGGGCGGCGGACCCCGACGAGATCGAGGTGACGCCCTCCGCGTCCGCCCCCTCGGGCGGCTCCTTCGCCCCCGACTCCGCCGGTGACGGCGAGGGCGGCTCCTCCGGTACGCCCCGGTCGTCAGACCCCGCGTCCGGCGGCGAGGCGACGGGCTCCGGGCCCGGCGCCGGTCCGGGCCCCGGCCAGGGCTCGCCGGGGAGCGGCGGCGGGTCCGGCAAGGAGGAGCTGAAGAACCCGGGCGGCCAGAAGCCGCCCGCCTCCCCGTCGGCGTCGGCCACGGCTGTGCCCCCGCCGCCCGGCGACGAGCCGGAGACGCGGCCCACGGCGTCCGGCGACCCCACCCCGACCCCCACGCCGACGGCGACCCCCGAACCGCCGGAGAAGTGCACGCCCTGGCTCTGGTGGTGCTTCTAGCGGCGGAGCGCAGGGCTCCCGGGGGCGCGGCCGACGGCGGCACGGCCCCCGGCGGCACGGCCCGCCGAGGCGCGGCCCCGGCGGCACGGCTCCGGGCCCACCGGCTCACAGCGGCGCGGCCTCGCCCAGCATGCGGCGCAGGAGGTCCCGCAGCAGGGCCCGTTCCGCCACGGAGAGCCCGGCCAGCGGCTCGCGCGCGAAGTCCAGGGCGTCCCGCAGGCGGCGCGCGGTGGCCCGGCCCTCCTCGGTCGGGGCGGCCAGCTTGACGCGGCGGTCGGCGGGGTCGGGGCGCCGCTCGACCAGGCCGCGCGCCTCCAGGCGGTCCACGATGCCGGTCACGTTGGACGGCTCGCACCGCAGCGACACGGCGATGCGCCGCATGGGCAGCGGCTCCAGGGCTAGCAGGCTCAGAACCCGCGCCTGCGCGCCGGTCAGCGAGTGCTGCGCCGCGGCTTGCTCGTACTCCTCGTGGTAGCGGGCGACGACCGTGCCGATGAGCTCCACGACCTCGAGGGTGAGCGGGTCTGTGCGTGTGCTGGCCATGTCCACAAGCCTACCCACATGCTTGACAACCTGAAATATCGAGGAGCATGGTTGTTTCAGGTAATGAAACATCTTCTGGAGGCTCGCAGCATGTCCGCACTCCCCGCGTCCGGCCGTGAATGGCACCTCGTATCCCGGCCGAACGGCTGGCCCGCCCCGGACGACTTCGCGCTCCGCGAGGCGCCGGTCGCCGCACCCGGCGAGGGCCGCGTCCTCGTCCGGAACCTCCACTTCTCGGTGGACCCGTACATGCGCGGCCGGATGAACGACGTGAAGTCGTACGTCCCGCCGTTCCAGCTCGACCAGCCCATGGAGGGCGGCGCGGTCGGCGAGGTCATAGCCTCCAACGCCGAGGGCTTCGCCGTCGGCGACCATGTGCTGCACGGCCTGGGCTGGCGGGAGTACGCCGAGGTCGAGGCGAAGCGCGCCGCCAGGATCGACGCCTCCCTCGCCCCGCTCACGGCCTACCTGGGCGTGCTCGGCATGACGGGCCTCACCGCGTACGCGGGCCTGCTGGAGACCGCCTCCTTCAAGGAGGGCGACGCCGTGTTCGTCTCCGGCGCCGCCGGGGCCGTCGGCAGCCAGGTCGGCCAGATCGCCCGCCTCAAGGGCGCCTCCCGCGTGATCGGCTCAGCCGGTTCCGACGAGAAGGTCAAGCGCCTCGTGGAGGAGTACGGCTTCGACGCCGCCTTCAACTACAAGAACGGCCCCGTGGCCCAGCAGCTGAAGGCCGCCGCCCCCGACGGCATCGACGTCTACTTCGACAATGTCGGCGGCGAGCACCTGGAGGCCGCGATCTCCTCGCTCAACGTCCACGGCCGCGTCACCATCTGCGGCATGATCGCGCAGTACAACGACACGGAGCCCGCCCCGGGACCGCGCAACCTGGCGCTGGTCATCGGCAAGCGGCTGCGCCTCCAGGGCATGCTCGTCGGCGACCACGCCGCCCTCCAGCCGCGCTTCGTCGAGGAGGTGTCCGGCTGGCTGCGCTCGGGCGCCCTGAAGTACGACGAGACGATCGTCGAGGGCATGGAGAACGGCGTGGACGCGTTCCTCGGCCTGCTGCGCGGTGACAACACCGGCAAGATGATCGTTTCGCTGACCCGCTAGGCTCCCTCCAGGCCGTCGCGATCGTGGGCGCGAGTCGCGGCGCTTCACAGGAGGAACCTCTACATGTCCATCCAGCAGTCCGACGTCCTGTACACCGCGACCGCCACCGCAGAGAACGGGCGGGACGGCCGCGTGGCCACGGACGACGGGGCGCTCGACGTGGTCGTCAACCCGCCCAAGGCGATGGGCGGCTCCGGCGCGGGCACCAACCCGGAGCAGCTCTTCGCCGCCGGGTACAGCGCCTGCTTCCAGGGCGCGCTCGGCGTGGTCGCCCGCCAGGAGAACGCCGACGTGTCCGGCTCCACGGTCACGGCGGAGGTCGGCATAGGGAAGAACGACGACGGCTTCGGGCTCATCGTGAAGATCTCCGCGACGATCCCGAACGTCGACGCCGCCACCGCTCGCGAGCTGATCGAGAAGGCCCACCAGGTCTGCCCGTACTCCAAGGCGACCCGCGGCAACATCACGGTCGAACTGGCCGTCTGACACGGGCCGTCCGACCACGGGGGCAACCGCCCCCCGGCCGTCGCACCGGCTGCCCAGGGCCGCATCCCCGCCGGGGATGCGGCCCTTCGGCGCCCACCGCACCGCCCGATAGGGTGAGCCCATGCGTGATCTTGGCAAGGGCTTCGGCTTTCTTCTGCAGGGACAGCGGTGGGTCGGCCGGCACGGCCGCTGGTTCGGGTTCGGGCTGCTCCCCGGCCTCGTCACCCTCGTCCTGTACGCCGGCGCGCTGGCCGGCCTCGTCTTCGGCGCCGACGACCTCACCGCGTGGGCGACCCCGTTCGCCGACGACTGGTCGTCGCCCTGGCAGGGCCTGTTCCGGGGCTTCCTCACCGCCCTGGTCTTCGCCCTCGGCCTGTTCCTCGCGGTGATCACCTTCACGGCGGTGACGCTCCTCGTCGGACAGCCCTTCTACGAGTCCCTCTCCGAGGAGGTGGACCGCTCCGAGGGCGGCCGCGTCCCGGAGTCCGGGCTGCCGTTCTGGCGCGAGCTGTGGATCTCCGCCCGCGACAGCCTCCGCATCGTCCTGCGCGTCGCGTTCTACGGCATCCTGCTGTTCGCCCTCGGGTTCGTCCCGGTGATCGGCCAGACCGTCGTCCCCGTACTGGGCTTCTGCGTCTCCGGCTACTTCCTCACCGAGGAGCTCACCGCCGTCGCCCTCCAGCGCCGGCGCCTCGACCTGAAGGAGCGGCTGCGGCTGCTGCGCGGCCGCCGCATGATGGCCATCGGCTTCGGCGTGCCGCTGACCCTGGCGTACCTGGTGCCGTTCGTCGCCGTGTTCCTCATGCCGGGCGCCGTCGCCGGTGCCACCCTGATGGCCCGCGAGCTGGCACCCGACACCGGGGACGGCCCGCGCCCCGACCCGGCCGCGGACCCCGGAGCGCCCGCCCCGGCCCCGTACGGCTTCCACAAGGACTGAACGCCGAGAACCCGTACGGGACCGGCGCGCGACCGCCCGGTCCCATAAGGCCCCCACGCAAACCCGACGCCCCAGCAGCTAGCCGATGTCGGCGCGTACGAGGCCGGGCCCGGCGGGGTCCGCCTCGGCCAGCAGCACACCGTCCGGGCCCCACACCGCGCTGCGACCGCAGCCGGTCCAGGGCCCGGCGGCGCCCACGTGGTTGGCGAGGACCACGGGCAGGCCGCTCCGCCGGGCGATGGCCGGGTACACCGTGGCCCGCTCGCGCGCGCCGTCGCCCGTCCCGTACAGCGAACTCGCCAGGTACACCGCGCAGCCGTCCGCCGCCGCCCGCTCGCCCAGCTCCGGGAAGTGGTTGTCGAAGCAGGTGGCGAGCGCGAACCGGCGGCCGTCCAGCGTGAACCGCCCGTCCGCCGCGCCCGCCTCGAACACCCGGCTCTCCCCCTCGAAGAGGTGCTGCTTGTCGTAGCGCGCGAGTGTCGAGCCGTCCGGTCCGATGACGTACGAGGTGAGGTACGGCCGCCGCCCGCCCGGCTCCCGGCCGGGCGCGGGCCCGTTGACGACCGCCGCCGCCCCGGCCGCGCGGCACGCCTCCCGCAGCGGGTCGAGGCGGGCGTCGTCGGCGGTCACCCACAGGCCGGGGTCGGCGGCGATGAGGTCCAGCTCGTAGCCGGTCAGCGTCAGCTCCGCGAAGACCACCACGCGCGCCCCGTCCGCCGCGCGGACCATCGCCGCCATCGTCCCGGCGTTGGCGCCCACATCCCCGGGAACGGCACTGAACTGGCCCGCTGCAACGATCATGCCGCGATTATCCCCGGCCCGCGCGGACGCGCCCCCGGCCGCCCCCGGACGCGCGTCCGGTACGCCCCCGGTTTCGACCGCCACGGCCCGGCATCCGGGCCCAGCGCCCCGGCAGCGCCCGCGCCTCAGCGCCCCACTCGAGCCTCCCCGGCCCCGGAACCGACCCTGGCCCCGGCCCGGGAACCGGCCCCGGCCCCCGCCGCAGTCGCGACGATGGCGCGGACCTGCGCGGTGATCGCCGCCCGGTTCCGCAGCAGTTCCGGGTCCTCGACCGCGTCCGTGCTGCCCGCCCCGAACCGCAGGACCGGCGTGTGCACATGGCCGCCCGGCAGGTCCGCGAGGCCCAGCCGGTCGCGCAGCAGCGTGGCCCGGTACGCGATCTCGTTCGACAGGTAGTCGCCGCCCCCGCCCGCGCGTGCCGCCGACCCCGGAGTCGGCCCTTCCGCCCGCACCACCGGCGCGGTGCCGCCCGCCGGGACCTCCGTGACCTGCGTGTTGTCGTACACCGGGAACGGGCCCGTCGCCGCCGCCGTGATCGCCTCGTACGGCAGGCTCGTCACCGTCCACTGCGGCCGCGTCGCCGGGTCGTCCACCGGCACGGGGCCGGCCGACGACACGTTCTCGTTGTCCGGGAAGCCGCCCCGCCACGCGCCGTTGAACCGCTCCAGGTCGAAGCGGCCCACCCGCCCCTGGCTCACCGTGGTGAACAGGTCCACGCGCGGCAGGTGCGGCCGCAGCGCCCGTTCCACGGTGCCGTCCGCGAAGTCGCGCCAGCGCACCGGGAACACCGCCGTCTCCACCCGCGCCCACCCGCCGTCCGGGGTGCGCACCAGCGTCCCGTCCAGGGCGAGCGCGGCCGCGCCCGACGGGTTGCCGATCCGGACGTCCCGGTCCAGCGTGAACGGGTCGAACCCGGTCAGCAGGACCCGCTTCACGCCCCGCCCGTGCGGGTAGCGGATCGCGTCCTGACCGCGCGACGACGACTCCAGCCGGTCCAGCAGCCGCGCCCGTGCCTCACCCGACAGCCCGAACCGGGGCTCCCACACGCGCAGTTCCCGCGTCATGGCCAGTCGCGCCCAGTACAGCGGCCGGTCGTCGTCCCGCGCCAGGTCACCGCCCGCGGGGCCCCGGCCCTGCGCCCGGTCCACGGCCCGCCGCCACAGCGCCGCCCCGTGCCGTACGACGGCCCGCTCGGCGCCCGCGTACGACCCCGCGCCGCGCAGCGCGGCGGCGAACCGGGGCGCCTCCCCGTCGAACCCGGAACGCCGCAGGATCTCGCGCGGCACGTCCCGGTCGAGCCGCGCCTCCTCGACACCGGGCCCCGGAACGGCCGCTTCCGCAGCGGCGGGCCCCGGCGAGGCGAAGGCGGGCGACGCCCCAGGGGCCAAGGACAGGGAAAGGGACAGGGCGGTGACGACGGCCGCGAGGGCCGGACCGAGCGCGGTGGTACGCATCCGTGACACGGGAGTCCTTCCGTCGGGTCCCGGCAGTATCCCGGCCCACCCGCAACTCCCGCCACCATGCGTCTACTTCCCGTTCTCCATCCCCAGCAGCCCCAGGAAGTCCCGGAACGCCGCCGCCATGTCCACCGCCTCCGGGTCCAGCAGCCACTGGTACTGGAGCCCGTCCAGCACCGCCGTCAGCAGCGGCGCCGCCCGCTCCGGAGTGAGCCCGCCGGGCAGCCGCTCGCCGAACTCCGCCCGCAACAGCCCCGCCATGTCCTCCCGTACGCGCGCGTAGCGGCGGGGGGAGAAGTCGCGCGCCGGATGCTCGTCCGTGACGCTCTCGCCGAGCAGTGCCGAGAACGTCTGGACCACCCCGGGCCGCATCGCGTTGTAGTCCACCAGCGTCGCCAGCAGGTCCAGCCGCCACGCCGCCCGCCCCGTCGCGCCGCTGCCACCCGTGTCCCACCGGTCGCGCTCCTCCAGCACGGCGACCAGCAGCGCGGACTTGCTGGGGAAATGGTGCAGCAGGCCCTGCTGGGTGAGGCCCGCCCGCTCGGCGACCGCCGCGAGCGAGGCACCCCGGTAGCCGCGCTCCGCGATCACCTCGAACGCCGCGCGCAGGATGTCCGCCCGCCGCTCCGCGCTCCTGGGTCTGGAAGCCGTCACCTCTCACCTCCGCGTGCCCGACGACAGGACCGTACGGCATCGCCCCGCCCCGCGACCGACCGCCCGGCATGTCACGAACGTGTAACAACACCTACCGTTCGTCAGGCTCCGGTTCACCATGGACGCCACCCGACGACAGGGAGGGACGACTACCATGACGGCCGACGAAGCGGCAGAGGCAGAGGCAAGGATCGAGGCGGCGTTCGGCGCCCTCGATCTGGACACGAAGGCCCGGCTGCTCGCCGGACAGGACATGTGGACCCTCCCGGCCGTCCCCTCGATCGGCCTGGCGTCCCTCGTCATGTCCGACGGCCCCGTCGGCGTCCGGGGCGTCCGCTGGACCGCCGACGACCCCTCCGTCACGCTGCCTTCCCCGACCGCGCTCGCCGCCTGCTGGGACCGGGACCTCGCCCGCCGCGCCGGGCGGCTCCTCGCCCAGGAGGCCCGCCGCAAGGGCGTCCACGTCCTGCTCGCCCCGACCGTGAACCTCCACCGCTCGCCGCTGGGCGGCCGCCACTTCGAGGCGTACAGCGAGGACCCGTACCTCACGGGCGAGATCGGCGCGGGTTACGTGCGGGGCGTCCAGGACGGCGGGGTCGCCGCCACCGTCAAGCACTTCGTCGCCAACGACGCCGAGACCGACCGCTTCACCGTGGACAACGCCGTCCCGCCCCGCGCCCTGCGGGAGCTGTACCTCGCCCCGTTCGAGGCGATCGTCAAGTGCGCCCGACCCTGGGCCGTCATGGCCGCGTACAACCAGGTCAACGGCGTCACCATGACCGAGCACCGGCAGCTCCAGACCGAGGTGCTGCGCGACGAGTGGGGGTACGACGGGGTCGTCGTCTCCGACTGGTTCGCCGCCCGCTCCACCACGGGCGCGCTCACCGGCGGCCTCGACGTCGCCATGCCGGGCCCGCGCACCGTGTACGGCGACGCCCTCGCCGCCGCCGTGCGGGCCGGGGAGCTCGACGAGGCGCTCGTCGACCGGTCCGTACGCCGGGTGCTGCGCCTCGCCGCCCGCGTCGGCGCCCTCAAGGGACCCGGACCGGCCGTACCGCACCCGCCGGAGGCGCTGGACGGCGAGGCCCTGGCCCGGGAGATCGCCCACCGCTCCTTCGTCCTCGTGCGCAACGAGCACGACGTCCTGCCCCTCGACCCCGCCCGGCTCCGCCGCGTCGCCCTCGTCGGCCCCGCCGCCCGCGACGCCCGGGTCCTCGGCGGCGGCTCCGCCCAGGTCTTCCCCGCCCGCACGGTCTCCCCGCTCGACGGCCTCACCGCCGCCCTGCCCGACGCCGCCACCCTCACCTACGCGCCCGGCGCGGACCTCTCCGACGAACCCGAGCCGGCCGGACCCGGCTTCGCCCTGCGCGCCGTCTGCCGCGACCCGTCCGGCGCCGTGCTCGCCGACGTACCGCTGCCCTCCGGCCAGATCCAGTGGGTCGGCACCGACCTGCCCGACGGGGTCGCCCACGAGACGCTCCACACCGTCGAGGTCACCGGCACGTTCACCCCGCGCGAGAGCGGCGACCACGCCTTCGGCACACGCGGCCTGGGCGCGTTCCGGCTCACCGTCGCGGGACGCGTGCTGTACGACGGGACGCAGGAGGCGGGCGGGGAGGGCGACCCGTTCGAGGCGTTCTCGGGCTCGCCCGTCGAGCGCGGCACGGCCCGCCTCGCCGAGGGCTCGCCCGTCGAGGTGTCCCTCCGCCACACCGTGGACCACGAACGGCCCGCGCCGCTGCCCGCCGTCGTCTTCTCGCTGCTGCACCGCCCGCCGCGCCGCGACCCCGACGAGTTGATCGCCGAGGCCGTCGAAGCCGCCCGTGCCGCCGACACCGCCGTCGTGGTCGTCGCCACCACCGAACGCGTCGAGTCCGAGGGCTTCGACCGCGCCGACCTGCGCCTTCCCGGACGCCAGGACGACCTGGTCCGCGCCGTCGCCGCCGCCAACCCCCGCACGGTCGTCGTCGTCAACGCCGGAGCCCCCGTGGAGATGCCCTGGCGTGACGAGGTGGCCGCCGTGCTCCTCACCTGGTTCCCCGGCCAGGAGGGCGGCGCCGCCCTCGCCGACGTCCTCCTCGGCGCCGAGGAGCCGGGCGGGCGCCTGCCCACCACCTGGCCGGCCGCCCTCGCCGACGCCCCGATCACCACCGTCACCCCGACCGACGGCGAACTGCGCTACGACGAGGGCCCCTTCATCGGCTACCGCGCCTGGGACCGCGTCCCCGGACGCCCCGCCCCCGCGTACCCCTTCGGCCACGGCCTCGGCTACACGACCTGGGAGTACGAGTCCCTCATCGTCACCCCCACCACCGCCCGCGTCCGGGTCCGCAACACGGGCGCGCGCCCCGGCCGCGAGGTGATCCAGCTGTACGTCGCCCCCCGCGCCGACCTGGTCGAACGCCCCGCCCGCTGGCTGGTCGGCTTCGCGAGCGTGACGGCCGCGCCCGGCGGCTGCGCGGAGGCGGAGGTCCGGCTCGCGCCGCGCCTGTTCGACATCTGGGACGAGAAGACGGGCGCCTGGACCGCAGTTCCCGGCCAGTACGAGATCCGCGCCGGCCGCTCCCTCACCGACACCCGCCTCGCCGTCACCCTGGAACTCGACTGAGGCCGACGCACGCACAGGGCCGGGGCGGCAGGAAGGGCCGCTACGCGGGCGGCCGCGCGGCCGTGACGGTGCGGTAGGCGATCTCCGCCAGCCGCCCCTGCCCGTCCCGGCTCGGGTGGAACACGTCCCAGGGGCTCAACTGCGCCCCGTCGAAGGCGTACGCGAACACGGCGCCCCCGTCGTGGCGGCACCGCTCGTCGCGGGCGCACACCTCGCGCATCACCTCGTTGTACGCGACGACCCGCTCCCGCACCCGGTCGCGCCGCTCCCGCGCCACCGTCCCCAGGTCCTGGGCGTCGGCCAGCATCGACGCGCACACCCCGAGCCGCCACACCCGCTGGCCCACCGGGTGGTCCCGTCCCTGCGACCACAGCCGCCGCAGGTCCGGGACGCCCGCCACGTACACCTGCGTCGTCGGCGCGTCCTTCCGCAGCCGGGCCATCGCCGCCTCGAACGACGCCCGGAACTCCGCGACCGGCGTCATCAGATCGACATGCGGCCGACAGGCGTCGTTCGCGCCGATCATCACCGTCACGAGACCGGGCCTGTGCCGCGCCGCCTGCGCCATCTGCTCGGGCAGCTCGGCGACGCGCGCCCCCGACCGGGCCAGGTTCCAGCTGCGGGACGCGAGCGCGGGCGCGCCGACCAGCCGCAGCGCCAGACTGTTCACCACCGGGTCGGAACCGGTCGCCCACGACACTTCCGGACAGTCCGTCAGCAGCCCGCAGGCGTCGAAGCCGCGGGTGATGGAATCGCCCACGGCGGCGACGGAGGACGGCCGCGGGTTCCACAGCGACGTGGGGGAGGGGCTGGGCCGCACCGTCGCGGCCGGACGTCGCCCGGCGTCCGCGCCGTTGCTGCTTTCGGGGGACCCCAGACACCCGGACAGCGCCGTGCCGCAGACCAGCGCCGCCACCGCCGCCAGAGCCGTCGCGCGGCGGGCGCGGCGGACCTGGGGAGCGGGGGTGTGGGCGGCGCCCTGGCGGGTGAAAGCTTCGTGTCGTTGGGCCACGGGACCGACCGTACGTCATCCCAAGCGCCCCGGCGCACGGTAGCTTTTCCCCGTCGAACCAGAGGCGCCTGGCCGACCGGCTCCGGTAAATTACATCACGTCACGAGCTGTCCCTTTTGCGGAGTTTCGCTCCCGATGCTGTTTACTGAGGCCGCTGGGAAAAGGCGAACCTCGTCCCACACTGGAGGTCCCGGTGACGACACGTGGAGTCCTGTACGTCCACTCCGCGCCGCGCGCGCTGTGCCCGCACGTCGAATGGGCGGTCGCGGGAGTGCTCGGCACGAGGGTCCAGCTCGACTGGGTCCGCCAGCCGGCCTCACCGGGCACGTGGAGAGCCGAGTTCTCCTGGCAGGGCCAGCCGGGCACCGCCTCCAAGCTGGCCTCCGCGCTGCGCGGCTGGCAGATGCTGCGCTTCGAGGTGACCGCCGAACCCTGCTCCACCGCCGAGGGCGAGCGCTACAGCGCCACCCCTGACCTGGGCATCTTCCACGCGGTCATCGGAATCCACGGCGACATCATGATTCCCGAGGACCGGCTCCGCGCCGCCCTCGCCCGCTCCGCACAGGGCGAGACCCTGCTGGAGGCGGAGGTCGCCAAGCTCCTCGGCAAGCCCTGGGACGACGAGCTGGAACCCTTCCGGTACGCGGGCGAGGGCGCCCCCGTCCGCTGGCTCCACCAGGTCGTCTGACCGGCCCGCACACCCCCCGCCCCGCACCGGAAGGTGCCGTACGGCAAGCCGCCCCGAAGGTGAAGAGGCCCCCACCCGAGGTCGGGTGGGGGCCTCTTCACGTCGTACCGGCCCGTCGTGCGGGTCTCACGCCGCCTACGGGCCGCGCGTCCACGGGTCTACGCGTCGGCGCGCCTGCGCTTCTGCGAGGCGCGTGTCAGACCGTGCGGAAGGCGAGGACCACGTTGTGGCCGCCGAAGCCGAACGAGTTGTTGATCGCAGCGATGGTGCCCTCGGGCAGCGGGCGGGCCTCGCCGCGCACGATGTCCGCGTCCACCTCTTCGTCGAGGTCCTCGACGTTGATGGTCGGCGGGGCCGTGCGGTGGTGCAGCGCCAGGACCGTCGCGACGGTCTCGATGCCGCCCGCGCCGCCCAGCAGGTGACCCGTCATCGACTTGGTCGCGGAGATCGCGACGTGGTCGAGGTCGTCACCGAGGACCTTGCGCAGAGCCTTCACCTCGGCGACGTCACCCTGCGGGGTCGAGGTGGCGTGCGCGTTCAGGTGCACGACCTCCGACGGCTTGAGGCCGGTCGAGTCCAGCAGGTTCTGGAGGGCGGCGGCGATGCCCCGGCCGGTCGGCTCGGGCTGCGCGATGTGGTGGCTGTCGGCGGACAGGCCCTGGCCGATGGCCTCGCAGTACACGCGGGCGCCCCGCGCGGCGGCGTGCTCGGCGGACTCCAGGACGATCACCCCGGCGCCCTCGCCCAGCACGAAGCCGTCACGGCCCTTGTCGTACGGGCGCGACGCCTTCTCGGGCTCGTCGTTGTTCTTGGACATCGCCATCATGTTGGCGAACGCCGCGATGGGCAGCGGGTGGATGGCCGCCTCGGTGCCGCCCGCGACGACCACGTCGGCACGTCCCGTACGGATCATCTCGATGGCGTAGCCGATGGCCTCGGCGCCCGACGCGCACGCCGACACGGGGCTGTGCACGCCCGCCTGGGCGTTCACCTCCAGGCCGACGTTGGCGGAGGGGCTGTTGGGCATGAGCATGGGCACCGTGTGCGGGGAGACCCGCCGGGCGCCCTTCTCCTTCAGTACGTCGTACTGGTCGAGCAGGGTGGTCACGCCGCCGATGCCGGAGGCGATGACGGAGCCGAGCCGCTCCGGACGGACCCGCGTCTCCTCACCGGCGGGGCCGGTGAAGCCCGCGTCCGCCCACGCCTCACGCGCGGCGACCACGGCGAACTGCGCGGAACGGTCCAGCTTGCGCGCCAGCGGCCGCGGCAGGACCTCCAGCGGGTCCACGGCCACGCGGGCGGCGATCTGGACGGGCAGGTCGGCGAAACGCTCGCCCTCAAGGGGCTTGACGCCGGAACGCCCGGCCTTCAGCCCCTCCCAGGTAGAGGCGGAATCGCCACCCAGCGGTGTGGTTGCGCCGATACCGGTGACGACCACGGTGCGATTGGTCGAGCTCACAGGAATTCTTTCTCCACGTGTATGAGGTATGCGTGAAAACGGCGCCACCGCCGGGTGGCGAACCGGTCAGGCCTGGTGCGTCAGGATGTAGTCGGCCGCGTCGCGGACGGTCTTGAGGCCCTTGACGTCGTCGTCCGGGATCTTCACGCCGAAGCGCTCCTCGGCGGCGACGACAACCTCGACCATGGACAGGGAGTCCACGTCCAGGTCGTCCGTGAAGGACTTGTCCAGCTCGACGTCCTCGGTCGGGATGCCGGCGATCTCGTTGACGATCTCGGCGAGACCCTCGACGATCTCTTCCAGGGTGGCGGCCATGTGGCGCTCCTTCAGTGTGTAGCTCTGTGCTTGTCAGAGGATGTGACGGCGGTCCGTCCGGTCCGGGGACCGGAACGGTTGCCTAGGGGAGGGTAACGACCGTCGCGGCGTAGACGAGCCCCGCCCCGAAGCCGATGACGAGCGCGGTGTCACCGCTCTTCGCCTGCCCGGTCGCCAGGAGCCGCTCCATCGCGAGCGGGATCGAGGCGGCCGAGGTGTTGCCGGTGGTCTCCACGTCGCGGGCGACCGTGACGTGCTCCGGCAGTTTCAGCGTCTTCACCATCGAGTCGATGATCCGCATGTTGGCCTGGTGCGGGATGAAGACGTCCAGGTCGGCCGCGGTGATGCCGGCCGCGTCGAGCGCCTGCTGGGCGACCTTCGCCATCTCGAAGACGGCCCAGCGGAACACCGCCTGGCCCTCCTGAGTGATGGCGGGGAACCGCTCCACCGTGCCGTCGCGGTAGTCCGTCCACGGCACGGTCTGCTTGATGGTCTCGGACTTGTCGCCCTCGGAGCCCCAGACGGTCGGGCCGATCTGCGGCTCCTGGGACGGGCCGACCACGACCGCGCCCGCGCCGTCACCGAACAGGAAGGCCGTGGCGCGGTCCTCCAGGTCGGTCAGGTCGCTGAGCCGCTCCACGCCGATGACGAGGACGTACTCGGCGGACCCCTCGACGACCATGCCCTTCGCGAGCGTCAGCCCGTAGCCGAAGCCCGCGCAGCCCGCCGAGATGTCGAACGCGGCCGGCTTGCCGGACGTGATCCGGTCGGCGATCTCGGTGGCGACGGCCGGGGTCTGCTTGAAGTGCGACACGGTGGAGACGATGACGCCACCGATCTGCTCGGGGCTGACCCCGGCGTCCGCGAGGGCCTTGCCCGCCGCCTCGACCGACATCGCGGTCACGGTCTCCTCGGGCGACGCCCAGTGACGCGTCGCGATGCCGGAGCGCGAGCGGATCCACTCGTCCGACGAGTCGATCTTCTCGAGGATCACCTCGTTGGGCACGACCCGCGTCGGACGGTAGCCGCCGACACCCATGATGCGCGCGTACGGGGCGCCCTTGCTCGGCTTGATCTTCGCCATGCTCTACGGCTCCTTGCTCCGGTTCAGGAGGCGGCGCCGGCGTGCTCGGCGATGAGCGCGCGTGCCGCGTCGAGGTCGTCGGGGGTCTTGAGCGCGAGCGTCTTGACTCCGGGCATGGCCCGCTTGGCGATACCGGTCAGCGTGCCGCCCGGGCACACCTCGACCAGCGCGGTCGCGCCGAGCCGCTGGAACGTTTCCATGCACAGGTCCCAGCGGACCGGGTTGGCGACCTGGCCAACGAGCCGGGTGACGACGTCGGCACCCGTGGCGACGGTCCGCCCGTCCTTGTTGGAGACGTAGACGACCTTCGGGTCCGCCGGGGCGAGGCCGCGCGCGGCCTCCTCCAGCGTGGCCACCGCCGGCGCCATGTGGTGCGTGTGGAACGCGCCGGCGACCTGGAGCGCCACCACACGGCGGACGCCCTCGGGCTTGTCCTCCTCGAGCGCCGCCAGCTGCTCCATGGTGCCCGCGGCGACGATCTGGCCCGCGCCGTTGACGTTCGCCGCGGTCAGACCGAGCTTCTCCAGGTGCGGCAGGGTCACCTCGGGGTCACCGCCGAGCAGTGCCGACATGCCCGTGCGGGTCACGGCGGCCGCCTCGGCCATCGCCAGGCCCCGGGTCCGTACGAGACGCAGCGCCGCCGTGTCGCCGAGGACACCGGCGAACGCGGCGGCGGTGATCTCACCCACGCTGTGGCCCGCGACGGCGTCCGGGACGACGTCACCGAGCGCGGCGGCGGAGAGCAGGCCCGCGGCGACCAGCAGGGGCTGGGCGACCGCCGTGTCGCGGATCTCGTCCGCGTCGGCCTTCGTGCCGTAGTGGACCAGGTCCAGTCCGATCGCCTCCGACCACGCGTTGACGCGGTCGGCGGCGCCCGGAAGATCGAGCCAGGGAGTCAGGAAGCCGGGCGACTGAGCGCCTTGGCCGGGAGCGACGAGTACGAGCACCCTCACACTCTCTCTTGTGGACGGTCCTGGAGGCCCGTGGGGACTAGGACGAAGAACCGTCGGGTGAATTGTTGATCCCCCACAAAAGCTCTGAGGCTACGCCTCGCTGTCGGCGAGACGCCCCAGGATCAGTGCGATCCGCAGTGTGAAAGCCGACCGTACATCCGAGGGCGACCAGCCGGTGACATCGGTCACACGTCGGAGCCGGTAGCGCACGGTGTTGGGGTGGACGAACAGCATCCGGGCGGCCCCTTCGAGGCTACTCGCCTGCTCCAGGTAGACGCTCAGGGTCTCCAGGAGCGCCGATCCGGCCTCCTCCAGCGGTCTGTAGATCTCCTCCACCAACTGTTGCCTGGCGGAAGGGTCCGACGCGATCGCGCGCTCCGGCAGGAGATCGTCCGCGAGGACCGGCCGGGGCGCGTCCTGCCATGCCGAGCAGGCCTTCAGACCGGCCGCCGCCGCCTGCGCGGACCGGGTCGCCGCCAGCAGATCCGGTACGACCGGACCGGCCACGACGGGCCCCGCCGCGTACGGGCCGATCAGCGCCTTCGCCACGGCCAGCGGGTTGTCGCTGCCGCCCGCGATCACCACCAGGCGGTCGCCGAGCACCCCGGTGAGGACCTGGAGCTTCGCGTGGCGGGCGGCCCGGCGGATCGCCTCGACGGTCAGCTCGCTGTCGCCGTCCGGGGCGGTGCCGAGGATCACGCACACGTGTTCCGGCGAGTTCCAGCCGAGGGCGGCGGCCCTGCTGACGGCGCCCTCGTCGGCCTCGCCCGACAGCACCGCGTTCACGACGAGGGACTCCAGCCGGGCGTCCCACGCGCCGCGCGCCTCGGCCGCCTGCGCGTACACCTGCGCCGTCGCGAAGGCGATCTCCCGCGCGTAGACGAGCAGCGCCTCGCGGAGCACCGACTCGTCGCCGGGGGCGGCGACCTCCTCGATGGCCGACTCCATGACCTCGATGGTCGTGCGGACCATCTCGACGGTCTGGCGCAGGGTGATCGCCCGGGTCAGCTCGCGCGGCGCCGTGCCGAACACGTCGGTGGAGATGGCCTGCGGGGTCTCCGGGTGCCGGAACCACTCGGTGAACGCGGCGATACCGGCCTGCGCGACCAGGCCGATCCAGGAGCGGTTCTCCGGGGGCATCGCCCGGTACCACGGCAGCGTCTCGTCCATGCGCGCGATGGCGCTGGCGGCGAGCCGCCCGGAGGACTGTTCGAGTCGTTTCAGGGTCGCTGCGTGCGGGTGGGCGTCGTTCACTGCGGGATCAGGCACGGGACAAGACTGCCTTATCGGGACGGCGGCCCGCCCGGCCGGTCTACGGTTGGGCCTGTGATGTCCATACACAGGGCCGGGGACCGCTACCGGGGCGGCGACCCGGACGCCGGGATCGAGACCCGGCACGCCTTCTCGTTCGGCCCGCACTACGACCCGGACAACCTCCGCTTCGGCGCGCTCATCGCCTGCAACGAGGAGCGGCTCGCTCCCGGAGCCGGGTTCGACGAGCACCCGCACAGTCACACCGAGATCGTCACCTGGGTCGTGGAGGGCGAGCTGACGCACCGCGACTCGGCCGGGCACGCGACGCTGGTCCGCCCCGGCGACGTCCAGCACCTGTGTTCGGCCGGTGGCGTGCGGCACGTGGAGCGCAACGACGGCGCCGAGCCGCTGGTCTTCGTCCAGATGTGGCTCGCCCCGCTGGAGCCCGGCGGCGAACCGTCGTACGAGATCGTCCGCGGCCTCGCCGACGGCGCCCCGGCCTCGTACGCCGTGCCCGCCGCGGGCGCGGTCCTCCACGTCCGCCGCCCGGACGCGGGGGAGCGGACCGCCGTCCCGGACGGGGACCTCGTGTACGTCCACGTGGTGCGCGGCGACGTGCGGCTGGCCGTCGGCGGGGAGGCGGCGGGGACGCCACGGTCCGGCGACGCCGAGGCGCCGGGCCCGCCGCGGGCCGGTTCGGCGGACTTGTCACCGGCCGCCGGGGTTGACCTGTCGCCGGGCGACGCGGCCCGCGTCACCGACCCGCGCGACGTACACCTGACCGCCCTGACCCCCGCCGAGGTCCTCCTCTGGCACATGGCCCACCCGGGACGGCGGTGAGCTACGACCTGGCCGTGTGGGACGGCGAACGCCCGCGCGACGACGACGAGGCGGGTTCCGCCTACGACGAGCTGTTCGCGCGCCACCTGGAGTCGGACGACACCGTCGTCCCGCCGGAGCCGCGGATCGCGGCGTACATCAGGGCACTCGTCGAGCGGTACCCCGACGACGGCGGGGGCCGTGGTGTGTGGGCGTCGCCGCCGGTGGCCGACGAGGTGCCAGGCCCGGTGGTCTACCTGCCGATGTCCTACGGCGCGGCCGATGAGGTCTCCGCGTACGCGGCCGCGCTGGCCCGTGAGCACGGCCTGGTCTGCTACGACCCGCAGGAGGAGCGCCTGCGGCCCTGACCCGGTCCGGCCACCGGGTGGGCCGCCCCGCGACCGGTGTCCGCCCCGTCACGGGTGGGCCGCCTCGCCACGGGTGTCCGCCCTGCCACGGGTGGGCGCTCGACGGGCGACGGCGATCCCTGCGCGGCCGCGCTCACCGGGCAGTGGTGCTCATCGCCCCGCGAGGCGCGGCCTCACGCCGCCGGGCCGCCGCGGAGTTCGGCGAGGACCGCGTCGGTGAAGGACGGCCACGCCTCGATGGCCCACGGGCCGAACGCCCGGTCCGTCAGCGCCACGCACGCCGCCCCGGCGTCCGGGTCCACCCACAGGAACGTGCCCGACTGCCCGAAGTGCCCGAACGTCCGGGGCGACGACGAACCGCCCGTCCAGTGCGGCGACTTGCCGTCCCGGATCTCGAAGCCGAGCCCCCAGTCGTTGGGCCGCTGGTGCCCGTAGCCGGGGAGGATGCCGGTCAGGCCCGGGTGGACGACCGTCATCGCCTCCAGCACCGTCCGCGCGTCCAGCAGCCGGGGCGCCTGCACCTCCGCGGCGAACCGCACGAGGTCGTCGACCGTCGACACCGCGTCCTTCGCGGCCGAACCCTCCAGCGCCGTGCGCGTCATCCCGAGCGGCTCCAGCACCGCCTGGCGCAGGTACTCCGCGAACGGGATGTCGGTGGCCTTCGCCACGTGGTCCGCCAGCACCTCGAAGCCCGCGTTCGAGTAGATCCGCCGGGTGCCCGGCGCCGCCATCACCCGGTGCTCGTCGAACGCGAGGCCCGAGGTGTGCGCCAGCAGGTGCCGCACCGTCGAGCCCTCGGGCCCGGCCGGCTCGTCCAGCTCGACGGCGCCCTCCTCGTAGGCGACGAGCACCGCGTACGCGGCGAGCGGCTTCGTCACCGAGGCCAGCGGAAACCGCCGCTCCGTCGGCCCGTGGGCCCCCGCGAGCGTGCCGTCCGCGCGGACGACTGCGGCGGCCGCGGTCGGCACGGGCCAGTTCTCGATCATCGCCAGGCTCTGCATGCGGACGAGCGTACGCGCTCGTCCCGCCGCGCCGTCGCGGCGCTTGCTTCGAGTGCGCTCGAAGGTCCTAGCGTGGGGGCATGACGGTGATCGAGAGCACTCCGGCGGCCGCCCGGACCCGCGATGTCTGCGCCGCCCCACCGCCCCGCCACCCCCGCCCCGACGGACAGGACCACTACACGATCAGCGAGGTCGCCGCATGGACGGGCCTCACCGCCCACACCCTGCGCTGGTACGAACGCATCGGCCTGATGCCCCACGTGGACCGGTCCGCCACCGGGCAGCGCCGCTTCACCAACCGGGACCTGGACTGGCTGACGCTCGTCGGCAAACTGCGGCTGACCGGCATGCCCGTCGCCGCGATGGTCCGCTACGCCGAACTCGTCCGCGCCGGCGAGCACACCTTCGACGAGCGGCGTCAACTCCTCGAAACCACCCGCCGCGACGTCCTCGCCCGCATCACCGAGCTCCACGAGACCCTCGCCGTACTCGACTACAAGATCGACCACTACGCGGGCGCCCGACCGGCGCCGGAAAGGGCCACACGATGACCACGGAAGAGAAGATCCCCCAGTCACGGCTCGGCTCGACGGGCCCGATGGTCGGCGTCCAGGGCCTGGGCGCCATGGGCATGAGCGAGTTCTACGGCGACACGGACGAGGCCGCCGCCCGCGACACCCTCGACGCCGCCCTCGAAGCGGGCGTCACCCTCATCGACACCGCCGACATCTACGGACGCGGAGCCAACGAGGAGTTCCTCGCCCCGTTCGTCGCCGCCCACCGCGACGAGATCACCCTGGCCACCAAGTTCGCCATCGTCCGCACCGACGAGGCCCTCTACCGGGGCGTCCGCAACGACCCCGCGTACATCAGGACCGCCGTCGAGGACAGCCTGCGCCGCCTCGGCGTCGAGGTCATCGACCTGTACTACATGCACCGCCGCGACCCGGACGTCCCGCTCGCCGAATCCGTCGGCGCGATGGCCGACCTCGTCCGCCAGGGCAAGGTCAAGCACCTGGGCCTCAGCGAGGTGACCGGCGACGAACTGCGCGAGGCCCACGCCGTGCACCCCATCGCCGCCCTCCAGTCCGAGTGGTCGCTGTTCTCCCGCGACGTGGAGGAGAGCGCCGTCCCCGCCGCGGCCGAACTCGGCGTCGCCCTCGTCCCCTACTCGCCGCTCGGCCGCGGCTTCCTCACGGGCGCGTTCACCGACGCCTTCCAGGACCTCTCCGACGGCGACTTCCGCCGCACCCAGCCCCGGTTCTCCGGCGACAACGCCCGCAGCAACGCGGCCCTCCTCGAACCGATCCGCTCCCTCGCCGCCGCCCACGGCGCCACCCTCGCCCAGATCGCCCTGGCCTGGGTGCACCAGCGTGCCGCCGTCCACGGCCTGCCCGTCGTTCCCATCCCCGGCACCCGCAAGCGCGAGCGTCTCCTGGAGAACACCGCCGCCACCCGCATCGTCCTCACCGACTCCGAACTCGACCTCCTCGAACCCATCGCCGCCCAGGTCGCCGGCAGCCGCTACTCCGACATGTCCCTCACCTCCGCCGCCCGCGAGAACTAGGCCCTGCCTCTCGGACCGCCCCGGTGTCCTCAGGCCAGGCCCAGGGCGAAGACCATGAAACCGGCCGCCAGGACGCCCGCCGCCGCACGGCGCGTCCTGGTGGCCGTCCTCCACGGCGCTTCGAGCACCCGCGCGTACCGGGCTATCAGCGCCAGCAGCACCGCGAAAACCGGCAGCCATGCCACCCGCGCCGCTATCCACCCCAGCGTGTCCGGCGCCGTGGTCAGCCCCGGCACCTCGCCGACGGTCAGGGACGCGGGCACGGCCGCCACGAGCATCGCCGTCTGATGCCAGCACAGGATCGTCATCGCCGACAGGTTGACCACCACGACCGGCGCCCACAGGGCGGGCCGCCGCAGCAGCGCCGCGAGCCGGTCGCGGAGCAGGATCGCGGCGCCGCTCTGGGCTGACGCCAGGGCCAGGACCAGAAGCGACGGCGGGTGCGAGTTGGTACGCGCCTCACCGGGCACGCCCACCATCGACGCCGGGTAGTGGAACACGGCCAGCAGCACCGCGAAGAGGGCCACGCCGCCGACGAGCAGCATCCAGGCCTCCCGTCGGCCGATCCGGCGCTCCCCCCATGACACCCCCAACTGGTAGGCGAACAGCCAGCCCGGCAGCACATTGAGCACGCTCAGCCATGACGGCATGGCCTCGGCGTACGGCCCGTACCGCAGCACATCGACCACGGCGACGGACCCGAGCAGCGGCGCCGCCGCCCACGCCCCCATGGCCCGCGAGGCCCGCCCACACCAGGGGGTCAGAGCGGTGATCACCGTGTAGACGCCCACGAACCACAGGGGCTGGACGACCAGCGTCGCCCCGGTCCGCAGGGTGTCGTCCGGTATGCCCGCCAGCGAACCGGCCGCTATCAGCGTGGCCCACACGGCGGTGACTCCCAGCACGGGCCGGCCGAGCCGGGCGACCCTGCCGCGCAGCCACTCCCCGGTGCCGCCCGGCCTGCGCCGGTAGGAGAGCACGGAGGCGTAACCCCCGACGAGGAAGAAGACACCGAGCATCTGGAGGACCCAGCTGGCGGGCGCGAGGAATCCGAACGCCGACAGCGGACTCGCGTTGTGGATCGCCCCCTCGGCGTCCAGGGTGAACCCGCCGAGCAGCCAGTGCCCGGTCGGCACGGCCAGCAGTGCCAGGGCCCGAAGCCCGTCCACGGCCCGGTCGCGATGGGCCGGTGTGCGCTGTTCGATGCGGTGGACGAGCTTCACGCGGCCACCCCCTGGGCGATCGCGGCGAACGTCCGCAGCGAGCTGGTGCCCGGCGCGAAGTACCCGTCGTGGCCCCGGGCGTCGTCGGCCGGTATTCGCCGGGCACCGAACGACTCGGCCGCCGGGTCCGCCCCATGGCCCAGGCCCAGGAACGTCACCTTGGGCACCTTGGATATCCAGTCGGCCGGAGCCTTGGCGGCCCACACCCGCGCTGTCGTACCCAGCTCCGCGACGTTCGCCGCGCGCATACCGGGCGAGCCGAGGACCACCACGTCCTTGGCCTTCGCCTCCGCCGCGGCGAGCCCGCACACCACGGAGCCGTAGCTGTGGCAGAACAGCGACGGGGCCGGGGCGCCCGTCGCGGCGAGCCCGTCGGTGAGCCGGGCCAGCCGCTCTGACCCCGCCTCGGCGAGGCCGCCGGTCGCCGCGTCGACGCCCACGCCGACCGGCGTCGTGTAACCGGCCCAGGCGATCACCGCCGTACGCCCGCCCGTCGCCGCCCGCAGCTGCCGGGCCATCCCTGCCGGAGCGCCGTACGGGGAGCGGGCCCGGTCGTACGACCCCGCGTCGATGTCGGAACCCGGCACCACGACCGCCACATGGCGGCTGCGCTCCAAATCCCCGAACACCTCGGCGACCAGGCCCCGGCCGCGCGGGTCGAAGGCGAGGAGACGACGGCCGGCGAGGTGCGCGTACCGCCCGTCACGTGAAGCGGAGAGGGCGTTCGCCTCGTACCGCAGAGCCACCGGGACCCCGTCCACATTGCCCACGACGCCCGGGTGCCGCCGGACGAGCCGGTGCCGCTGTGCCGCGTCCAGGCCCCGGAAGAACGCGGCGACCTCGGCCGGGGTGGACCGGTCAGGGTCCGGCAGCGGCCGGCCCAGCGATCTGTCGGCCAGCCACGCCGATGTCCCCGGCGGCGGGCCCGCCATGGCCTGCTGGGCCGTCCCCGACGCCCATCCGGCGGTCCCGGCGACGACGGTCGTCGCCAGCGCGGCGGCCACCAGAGTCCTCTTGAAACGGCGCATGACGCCCCCCTCTTCGCTTGCCTCGTGCGGTGTGACGAGGAGGAAGGTAGGAAGACGACACCCGAGCGATCGTCACCCTGCGGAGCCAACTGCCCTGTCATACCTGGGTAGGGGGTGTCCTACGCCGACAGCACACACCACTGCTCCGCCGGGGATGCCGCCGGACGCGGGGATGCCGGGGATGCGGGGGAGCGGGCAGGAACGTCGCAAGTCCCGCCGAGCGGCGCCCGGTTCGGAGACCGGACGGCCGCGGCGCCGTGAAGAGCTACCAGGTCAGGAGGCACGAGGTCAGACCGTCTCCCCAGGGGTGACGAGCCCCGACTCGTAGGCGAACACCACCGCCTGCGCCCGGTCGCGCAGGCCGAGCTTGGCGAGGACCCGCCCGATGTGCGTCTTCACCGTCTGCTCCGCGAGGACGAGTTGCGCGGCGATCTCCTGGTTCGACAGGCCGCGGGCAACCAGCTCCAGGACCTCCGTCTCACGCGGAGTCAGACCGTTCAGCCGTACGGAGCGCTCCTTGCGGGGAGAGGGGCCCCGGGCGGCGAAGTCCTCGATCAGCCGCCGCGTCACCGACGGGGCGAGCAGCGCCTCGCCGCCCGCCACCACCCGCACGGCGGCGATCAGGTCGGCAGGCGGAGCGTCCTTGAGGAGGAAGCCGGACGCCCCGGCGCGCAGCGCCTCGTACACGTAGTCGTCCACGTCGAACGTCGTCAGCATGAGGACCTTCGGCCGGTGCGTCACACCGGGCGGCGGATTCAGCAGCTCACGTGCCGCCGCGAGCCCGTCCATCTCCGGCATGCGCACGTCCATCAGCACCACGTCGGGGTGCGTGGACCGGCCCACCTCGACACCGGCCCGCCCGTCCGGGGCCTCACCCACGACGTCGATGTCGGGCTGCGCCGACAACAGCGCGGCGAATCCGGCCCTCACCATGGCCTGGTCGTCAACGATGATCACGCGGATGGTCACGAGGTCCCCTTCTCAACGGTCAGGGAAGCCGTACGGTCAGCGGCAGCCGTGCCGCCACACAGAAGCCGCCGTCCGGCAGCGGTCCCGTGTCGAGACTCCCGCCGGTCAACCGTACGCGCTCGCGCATCCCGATCAGACCGTGTCCCGTCCCCGACGTCTCCACGGGCGACATCGGCGAAGTGGACTCGGCGGGCGCGCCGTTGACGACGAGGATGATCAGCCACTGCAGGTTGGGCGACCGCGAGAGGGACACCCGTGTCCGGGCGCCCGGCGCGTGCCGTACGACGTTGGCCAGCGCCTCCTGCACGATCCTGTACGCCGACAGGTCCACGGCCTGCGGCACGGGGCCCAGGTCGGCGGCCAGCGACAGCTGCACCGGCAGCCCCGCCCGTATCGTCGCCTCCACGAGCTGCTGCACCCGGTCGATACCCGGCTGCGGGGCGCGCTCGCCCTCGGTGTTCTCGCTGCGCAGGACCATCAGCAGCCGCCGCATCTCGGTCAGGGACTCCCGTGCGGACGAGGCTATGGACGAGAACTCCTTCCGTGCCGCTTCGGAGAGCCCCTCGATCCGGTACGGCGCCGAATCCGCCTGCACGGTGATCACCGACATGTGGTGGGCGACCACGTCGTGCAACTCGCGGGCGATACGGGTCCGTTCCTCCAGGAGCGTGCGCCTGGCCCGCTCGGCCTCGCTGATGGTCTCCTGCTCCACGAGCCGCCGCTGGGCGTCGCCGCGCTCCCGGAGCGTGCCGGTTATCAGCAGGACGACCCCGCTCAGCACGAACAGCACCAGGTGGAGGTTGCCCGGCCCGCGCGATCCGCCGGACAGCTCCAGCGCGAACCCGGCGGCGCCCGTCACCAGCCACACGCTGACCAGCGTCCGGCGCTGCTCGCGCAGCCCCACCGTGAGCATCAGCCCCAGATACCCGACCACGACCATCGGTGTCCACGGCCACGGCCGCCCCGCGGCGAGGACCGGGTTGATGGTGACCAGGGCGCCGAGCACATCGGCGGCGAGGACGACCCACCATGCCTGGAGGGGCCGGGAGACGGCCATCAGCAGCGGCGCCGTCTGGGCCGTGGCCAGCAGTCCGGCGATGCCGCCGTTCACGCCGTAGTCGTTGATGAGCACCATGACCGTGACCGGCAGCAGCGACGCGACGAGGATCAGCGCCAGCACGTACGGGATGCGCCGCACCCAGCTGGACTCGGCCTGGCCGAGCAGCGGAGTTCCCGGCTCCGTGGGCGTCGAAAGGGTGGCACCGAACGCGCGCACCCCCTCCCGCGCGAAACGGAGCGCACGGCGGGCGAGTGTGCGGCGGGAGGGCGGCACCGCGGGCCGGGGCGGAAAGGGAAAGGGCTCCACCCGGGCATGCCCGTGCGGACGCTGCGGCGGGACGGGGGGCTGAGGGACGCTGCTCATGGTTCCGCCAGCCTAGGCACGCACCGCTTCCACAGGCGTCATACCAGGGAGCCAACTCCCCGCCTCATACCCCGGTATGACATCCGGCTGTCCGCGCTACAACTCGGCGAGCAGTTCGGCCTTCTTGGCCGTGAACTCCTCGTCCGTCACCAGTCCCGCCTGGTGCAGGTCCCCGAGGTGTCTGATCCGTTCCGCGATGTCCGCCGGGTCACGTCGGCCGGCACCCACGGGAACCGGGACGGGTACCGCGCGGTCCGCCTCCCGTATGGCCTGGAGCACGGCGGCGGCGAACGGAAGCGACTCGTGGACCGGGCCGTACCCGAGACCGAACACGACCGCCGCCGGGTCCTGGTCCGGCTGGACCGGGGCCGTGTCGCCACCGCGTCGCAGCAGCTTCAGATAGCCGTCCAGCACATCGGGCGACCGCCACTCCACCCCGCTGAGGTCGCTCACCGCGAAGGTCTGGTCACCGGCCTTCCACTTGGCGGACGAGGCGCCCGTCCAGAACCATCGGAAGGAAACGTTCCGGCCATCGAAGGACGCCTTGCCGTCGTACGCCTTGAACTGCACCGGCGGCTCGGGAACGGTCACCAGGAACCGCTCGGCGGGCTCGCCGCGCTCCGGCCCGAGGCGCGCCCGGAGCTCGTCCGCGTAGTACTCGGCGAGGGTCTCCCGGTCGGCGGGCAGCACAAGCCGGTACGGGTCGCAGCTCTCCTTCAACTGGCCGTCCGCCGCTGCCATCAGCGGGTCGGCGCCCGTACGCGGCACGGCATGCAGAACCACCGTGCCCCGCTTGCCCGGGGAGAGCGTCACCGACGCCAGCGCCGCGTGCGGGACGCGTCTTTCGCGCAGCGTCTGGAACAGCTTCGGCGCGCGGATTCCCCGTTCGAAGCGGATGAGCACGGCGTCGGTTTCGAACTCCCAGGTGGCATGAATTCCGGCCAGCACATCACCCATGTGCCTCATCGTATGCGGCGGGCGCCCGCGCGTCGCCCCCCGGAAGACGGGTGGAAATGGACTCCGCTGCCCGACTTCTACGCGGGTCAGACCGACGCGTCACCGTAGATTCCGCTGCGGCACGTGTCCGTGGCGTCGGCGCAGCGCACATCGTCGTACGCCCCGACCCCTATCTCGGCGAAGTTCCGCAGGCTGCCCGTGCCGGGCACGAAGTACCCGCCGTGGCCCGCCGCGCCGTCCGCCGACAGCAGCCGCGCGCCGAACTCGGGCGCCACCGGGTCGGCGCCGTGCCCGAGGCCGCCGACATCGAGGTGCGGCACGTCGGCGATCCAGTCGTCGGCGTCCCGCATCGCCCACACCCGCGCCCGCGTGCCGAGCGCGGTCGCCGTCTGCGCCCGCATGCCGGGGCTGCCGGCCACGGCGATGTCGGTGACCCGCTCCGGCAGCCGGCGCGCGGCGAGCCCGCACACCACGGAGCCGTAGCTGTGGCAGAACAGCGAGACTCGCGACGAACCGGGCAGAGCCCACGCCAGCGAGGCGAGGCGCAGGGAACCCTCGGCGGCGCGCCGCCCGGTCATCGCGTCGATGCCGACCCCGGTGGGCGCCGTGTAGTCGGCCCAGGCGATGACCGCGGTCCGCACATCGGGCTCCGCCTGCCGCTCCGCGGCGTAGAGGGACTCCGCCATCCCGGACGGTGCCGTGTAGCGGTGGGCCGTCTTCTCGAAGGTGAGCAGATGCGTGTCCACGCCGGGGACGACGACCGAGACCCGCTCGGCGCGGTTCAGGTCGCCGAACACCTCCGCGACCCGGCCCTGCCCCGCCGGGTCGAAGGCCAGGATCTGCCGCTTGCCGGACATGAGCGAGGAGAAGCGGTGCACCCGCCGTGCGGCTTCCTGACGTCCCTCCGCGGAGAGCCGCCGGTCGGCGACCCGGACGCGCTCGGCGAGCAGTGCCCGGCGCAGCGTGTGCCGGTTCGCGTGGTACCGCAGACCCACCGGAACGCCGTCGAGGTTGCCGACCACCAGCGGATGCCTGTCGGCGAGCCGTGCCCGCTGCGCCGGGCGGAGGGAGGCGAAGAACGCGGCCACGCCCGCCGACGGTGACGTGAGGCCGGGAAGCGCACGGCCGCCGATCCGCTCGGCGCGCCATGCCGCGGCCGCCGCGCCCCACGCGTCCAGCGGCACGGCACGCGTGCGGGGCGGCCCGGTCCATCCGGACGTGGCGAGGAGAACGAAGATCACCGCGAGGGCGAGCAGGGTCCGCCAGACGGTGGGCGAGGTGGAGGCGATGGTGGGAGTCACTACGAGACACCCTAGGAGAGTCCGCGCGGCCCCCGTGGCAGGCGTGACGGAGATCACGGTTGGTGGTGGCGATTCGGGGCAGTGGCCGTTCCCCCGGCACGCCGGGTCACCCGGCGGGTGCCGCCGTGGGGCCGGTCGTCACGCGCTGTCCGTACCAGCGGCGTGGGGGCCGGCCGGGGCCGCGGCTGTTTCGCGCCAGTTGGTGGCGAGCGTCGGGGCGAGGTGGTCCAGGTAGGCGACGGTGAGGGCGCGCAGGCCGTCCAGGCTGGGGTCGTCGCCCCGTACCCACAGCTGGCCGGTGACCCGCATGACGCTGCCGAAGCAGGCGACGGCGACACGTGGTCGCGGGTCGGCGTCCACGTCGAGGCCCTCGCGGTCGGCGATGAGCCGGGCGACGTACTCCTCCATGTCGAGGGAGCGCCGCAGATGGGCGGCGAGCAGCGTCGGTGTCGACTCGATGACCTGGAGCATCCGCAGGTGGACGTCGACGGGGACGATCTCCGTGATGGCCTCGCCGATCGTGTCCCAGGTGCCGAGAACGGAGTTGCGCAGGGCGTCGAAGGGGCCCTCCTCGGCGGGGCGGGTCCGCAGGGCCTCCACGAAGTGCTGCTCCGTCATCTGCTGCAAGGCGAAGGCGGCGGCCTCCTTGCTCGGGAAGTACCGGAAGAAGGTGCGCTGCGACACCTCGACTGCGTCGGCGATCTCGTCGACCGTCGTCTCCTCGTACCCCTTCGTCGTGAACAGCTCCAGTGCGGTGCGCAGCAGGGCGGTCCGGGTGCGTTGCTTCTTCCGCTCCCGCAGTCCTGGGGCGGAGCCCGTCGCGGCCGACTGCCCAACCGTCACGTCATGTCCTCGTTTCCCGTTCTTCACCGGCTCCGCCGTAATGTGAGCCACGTGACAGTTACCGGCGTATGAATTGCTTTGTCAATTGTCAGTGGCTGACACTAGCCTCGCCGGTATGACTGGTCAGACCACCATCCATAAGGCACCACAGACCCCGGAACCCGTGCCCGCACCGGCCAAGGGGCTGCGGGGCCACCCGTGGCTCACGCTGTTCAGTGTCGCCGTCGGTGTGATGATGGTCGCGCTTGACGGCACGATCGTCGCCATCGCCAATCCGGCGATCCAGCGGGATCTGGGCGCGTCCCTCTCCGATGTCCAGTGGATCACGAACGGCTATCTGCTCGCCCTGGCTGTCGCGCTCATCACGGCGGGCAAACTCGGTGACCGGTTCGGCCACCGTCAGACGTTCCTCATAGGAATCGCGGGATTCGCCGCCTCCTCCGCCGCGATCGGCCTCTCCGACTCCATCGCCCTGGTCATCGGCTTCCGCGTGCTCCAGGGCCTCTTCGGCGCGCTGCTGATGCCGGCGGCGCTCGGCCTGCTCCGCGCCACCTTCCCCGCCGAGAAGCTGAACATGGCCATCGGTATCTGGGGCATGGTCATCGGCGCCTCGACCGCGGGCGGCCCGATCGTCGGCGGTCTGCTCGTCGAGCACGTCAGCTGGCAGTCGGTGTTCTTCATCAACGTGCCGGTCGGCGTCCTGGCGCTGGTCCTGGGCTTCGTGATCCTCAAGGACCACCGGGCGGAGAACGCGCCGCGCTCCTTCGACGTCCTGGGCATCGTGCTCCTCTCCGCCGCCATGGCGTCCCTGATCTGGGGCATCATCAAGGCCGGTGAGAGCTGGGGCTGGGGCGACGGCAAGACGTGGGCGTTCCTGCTCGGGGCCGTCGTCCTCTTCGTCCTCTTCGGGCTTTGGCAGACGAAGGTCCGCGAGCCGCTCGTCCCGCTCGGGCTGTTCCGCTCCGTCCCGCTCTCCGCCGGCGTCGTCCTCATGGTCCTCATGGCCTTCGCCTTCATGGGCGGCCTGTTCTTCGTGACGTTCTACCTCCAGGGCGTCAAGGGCCTCAGCCCCGTGGACAGCGGACTGCGCCTGCTGCCGCTCACGGCCATGATGATCGTCTCCTCGCCGCTCGCCGGAGCGCTGATCACCAAGTTCGGCCCGCGCATCCCGCTCGTCGGCGGCATGCTCTGCACGGCCGGCGCGATGTTCGGCATGCTCTCCCTCACGCCGGAGACCGGCACGCTCGCCACGTCGCTCTGGTTCGGTCTCCTCGGCCTGGGCCTCGCGCCCGTCATGGTGGGCGCCACCGAGGTCATCGTCGGCAACGCCCCGCTGGAGCTCTCCGGTGTGGCCGGCGGCCTCCAGCAGTCCGCCATGCAGGTCGGCGGCGCCCTGGGCACGGCCGTGCTCGGCGCGGTGATGTCCTCCAAGGTGAACGCCGACTTCGGGGACAACTGGAAGGACGCGGGCATCCCGGTTGCGCCCGCGCCGGAACTGGAGCAGGCGGCCGAGTTCGGCATGGTCCCGCAGGAACTCGCCAAGGCCCCGGGGATGACGCCGGACATGCTCGGCACGATCAGCAAGGTCATCCACGACACGTTCATGTCGGGCATGGGGCTCGCGTTCACCGTCGCGGGTGCCGTGGCGGTTGCCGCGGCCCTCGTCGCGACGCTGACCAAGCGCGGTGCCAACGCGGAGGCCGGCGGGGGCGGCGTCCACATCTGACCGGCGGCATCGCCACGAAACACCGGGCCGAAGGCCCCGGCATCCAACTGTGCCGGGGCCTTCGGCGTGCCCGCGCCCGCCCCGGCGCCAGGGGGCCCACTGTCACTCTTCCGGGTGGATCAGGCCGGGGGCCCTTCCCCTCGACAGTCACTCTGCGTCAGGCTCAGGTCAGACATCGATACGGAGTGTCACGATTCGGGGGTTGATTCCCATGCGCACGTCCTCACGTTCCCTCTTCACCGCCGCCGCTCTCGGGATGAGCGTGGTCGCCATCGCCACGCTGTCCACCTGCGCCGCGCCCGCCGACGCCGCGCCGCCCACGCTCGGCCCGTGCGACAGCGGGCAGCTGTGCCTGTGGGGGAAGGAGACATTCAAGGGAAAGCGGCAGACACACGAGCTGGCCACCACGGACGTCGACAGCTGCGTCGCGCTGCCCGCCGGCACCACGGCGGCCGGGCTCGCCAACCGCACCGGCCGCCCCGTCACCACCTATCAGTCCGCCACCTGCGGGGAGACCGGCGAGTTCGAGACGTACCCCGGCAGCGGCACCTGGGTGCCACGCTCGCCGTACCAGGTCCGGGCGATCAAGATCTGGGAGAACTGACGTCGGGCCTCGTGTCCCGACCGGGCAGGGCTCCCCGCCGGGCGCCGCCCGCAGCGACGGGCGCCCCTGCCTGGCCCACGGTCCCGGGTGACCCCGCCGGACCGGCCGGGTCCACCACCCCCGGTGCCTCGGGTGACCCCGCCCGGCCCACGAACCCCGCCCGGTCCGCCGCCCGGGGCACCCTGGTCGGCTCGGGTCCCTCTGCCCGGCCGACGCCATCCGGCGGCTCCGGTGGTCTCGGCCGGGCACCTGGCGGGTCGTCGTCCCTCGTGAGCGCCGAGGGGGCGGCGGAGAGCCGGGCGACCTCCGCCCGCAGCTCTCGCACCTCGTGCGTCAGTGCCTCCAGCAGGGCCGTCCGGTGCCGCTCATCGGCGTCCTCCCGCTCGAAGCGGGCGATGAACCACGCGGCGATGTTCGCCGTCACCACACCCAGCAGCGCGATACCCGACAGCATCAGTCCCACCGCCAGCAGCCTGCCGAGCCCGGTCTTCGGCGCGTGGTCCCCGTAGCCCACGGTCGTCATCGTCGTGAACGACCACCACACCGCGTCGCCCAGCGTCTTGATGTTCCCGTCCGGCGCGTTCCGCTCCACCTGGAGCACCGCGAGCGAGCCGAACATCAGCAGGCCCGCCACGGAGCCCGCCACATACGTCGTCAGACGCACCTGTGACGCCATCCGGGCCCGCTTGCCCACCAGCAGCAGCGTCGAGACCAGCCGCAGCAGCCGCAGCGGCTGGATCAGCGGAAGCAGCACCGCAAGGAGGTCCAGCCAGTGAGTGCGTACGAACACCCGGCGCGACGGCGCCAGGTAGAGCCGCATGCAGTAGTCCACCGCGAAAGCCGCCCACACCAGCCACTCCACGCCCTGGCACAGCCGGTGCACCCACGGGTCCGCCCCGGGGGCCACGATCGGCACCGCGTACGCGACACCGAACGCCACCGCCAGGACCAGCAATGGCCGCTGCGTGTGCCCCTCCCACCTGACCTGCGCCGTCGCCTCTTTCATGCCGGGCATCGTAAAGGGCGGGCCGAGGCCCGGGCGCCGGCGCACCCGGACCCACCGCGCCACGGATCAGGCGTCGCCGCCGGCCGGACCGGGGTCGGCAGCGGAGACGTCCAGCAGCTGGTAGCGGTCCACCGCCTGCTTCAGCGCCGAGCGGTCCACCTTGCCCTGCCGTGCCAGCTCCGTCAGCACGGCCAGCACGATGGACTGCGCGTCGATGTGGAAGTACCGGCGGGCGGCGCCGCGCGTGTCCGCGAAGCCGAAGCCGTCCGCGCCGAGCGAGCTGTACGGGCCCGGCACCCAGCGCGAGATCTGGTCCGGCACCGACCGCATCCAGTCCGAGACGGCCACGAACGGACCGTCGGCACCCGACAGCTTCCGCGTCACGTACGGAACGCGGGGCTCCTCCTCCGGGTGCAGCAGGTTGTACTGCTCGGCCTCCACCGCGTCGCGGCGCAGCTCGTTCCACGACGTCGCCGACCACACGTCCGCGCGGACGTTCCACTCCTCCGCCAGGATCCGCTGCGCCTCCACGGCCCAGGGAACGGCCACGCCGGACGCCATGATCTGCGCCGGGATGGAACCGGCCTGGCCGGTGCTGAACCGGTAGACGCCCCTGACGATGCCCTCCGCGTCCACGTCCGCCGGTTCCGCCGGGTGCTGGATCGGCTCGTTGTACACGGTGAGGTAGTAGAAGACGTCCTCGCCGTGCGGGTACTCCTCCGAGGAGCCGTACATCCGCCGCAGCCCGTCCTTCACGATGTGCGCGATCTCGTACCCGAAGGCCGGGTCGTAGGCGACGCACGCCGGGTTCGTCGAGGCCAGCAGCTGCGAGTGGCCGTCCGCGTGCTGGAGGCCCTCACCGGTCAGCGTCGTACGGCCGGCGGTCGCGCCCAGTACGAAACCGCGCGCCAGCTGGTCGGCCATCTGCCAGAACTGGTCACCGGTGCGCTGGAAACCGAACATCGAGTAGAAGACGTATACGGGGATGAGCGGCTCGCCGTGTGTCGCGTACGCCGAACCCGCCGCGGTCAGCGAAGCCGTGCAGCCCGCCTCGGAGATGCCGTCGTGCAGCATCTGCCCGGTCGGCGACTCCTTGTAGGCGAGGAGCAGCTCCCGGTCCACGGCCTCGTACTGCTGGCCCAGCGGGTTGTAGATCTTGGCGCTCGGGAAGAACGAGTCCATGCCGAACGTGCGGTACTCGTCCGGCGCGATCAGCACGAACCGCTTGCCGATCTCCTTGTCCCGCATCAGGTCCTTCAGCAGCCGCACGAACGCCATCGTCGTCGCGATCGACTGCTGCCCCGACCCCTTCTTCACCGCCGCGTACACCTTGTCGTCCGGCAGCGTCAGCGGCTTCGACCGCACGACGCGCGTCGGGACGTACCCGCCCAGCGCCCGGCGCCGGTCGTGCATGTACTGGATCTCCTCCGAGTCCCGGCCCGGGTGGTAGTACGGCGGCAGGCCGGACTCCAGCTCGCTGTCGGGGATCGGCAGGTGCAGACGGTCGCGGAAGCGCTTCAGGTCGTCCACCGTCAGCTTCTTCATCTGGTGGGTGGCGTTGCGGCCCTCGAAGTTCGGACCGAGCGTCCAGCCCTTGACCGTCTGGGCCAGGATCACCGTCGGCTGGCCCTTGTGGGCCTTGGCCGCCGCGTACGCCGCGTAGATCTTCCGGTGGTCGTGGCCACCGCGCCCCAGGTGCAGCAACTGCTGGTCGGTCATGCCCTCGACCATCGCGCGCAGGCGGTGGTCGTCGCCGAAGAAGTGCTCACGGATGTACGCGCCGGACTCCGTGGCGTACGTCTGGAACTGCCCGTCCGGCGTCGTGTTCATCTTGTTGACCAGGATGCCGTCGCGGTCCTGGGCCAGCAGCGGGTCCCAGGAACGGTCCCAGACCAGCTTGATCACGTTCCAGCCGGCGCCCCGGAAGACCGACTCCAGTTCCTGGATGATCTTGCCGTTGCCCCGCACCGGACCGTCGAGGCGCTGGAGGTTGCAGTTGACGACGAAGGTCAGGTTGTCGAGGCCCTCGCGGGCGGCCAGGGTCAGCTGCCCCAGCGACTCCGGCTCGTCCATCTCGCCGTCACCCAGGAAGGCCCACACGTGCGACCGCGACGTGTCCGCGATGCCACGCGCCTCCATGTAGCGGTTCATCCGCGCCTGGTAGATCGCGCCCAGCGGGCCCAGGCCCATGGAGACCGTGGGGAACTCCCAGAAGTCCGGCATCAGCCGGGGGTGCGGATACGACGAGAGGCCGTCGGGGTACTTCGACTTCTCCTGGCGGAAGCCGTCCAGCTGCGTCTCGCTCAGCCGGTCCAGCAGGAACGCGCGGGCGTAGATGCCGGGCGAGGCGTGACCCTGGAAGAAGATCTGGTCGCCCCCGTCACCCTCGTCCTTGCCCCGGAAGAAGTGGTTGAAGCCCACGTCGTACAGGGAGGCGGAGGACGCGAAGGTGGCGATGTGACCGCCGACGCCGATCCCCGGGCGCTGCGCCCGCGAGACCATCACGGCGGCGTTCCAGCGAGTCGCGTTGAGGATCTTGCGTTCGATCTCCTCGTTGCCGGGGAAGAACGGCTCGTCCTTGGTGGCGATGGTGTTGACGTAGTCCGTGCTGCGCATCTCGGGCACGGCCACGCGCTTCTCGCGGGCCCGCTCGATCAGCCGGAGCATCAGATAACGAGCGCGCTCCCGCCCCCGTGCGTCCACGGCGGCGTCGAGGGAGTCGAGCCATTCCTGGGTCTCTTCCGGATCGAAGTCCGGGACCTGGCTGGGAAGGCCGCCAATGATGATCGGATTGCGATCGGTTCCGGAAGCCACGCTGTTCCTTCGCTGTCGATGTGTCTACGGCTGATGGCATGCGGGACGGTGTGTCGGCTTTGCGGTCGCGTCGCCACCATCGTGTACCCCATGGACGCCCACGTCATCTCTACCGAGGGGTAACCCGCTTTCGCCGGGTACGGCAGCGGCGTCCGGGGCGGCGGCCGGGCCCCCTGGCGGGCACGGGTCGCATACAACCCCCTAAAGTGGGTCAAGAGGTGTGGTGTGTGTCACGACCGGAGGAGGGCGGGTACCCGGAGTTGCGGCAGGACGGCCCCAAAAGTCACCGTTTCGGCGGTCTAGGTCGCCGGGTACTTGCGCGATCCGTCCAGCACGTGTGGACTACGCCCAATGCCACGCGTACGCGCGCGGCCGAAGCACTTTCCCATCATGATCAGGAGGCAAGCCGTGAGCGCGACCGCGGACCACGCGGAGGAGCGGACCAACCCGGCCGCAAGGCTGGGGTTCGAGCCCGGACAGGTGGTCCAGGAGATCGGCTACGACGACGATGTCGAGCAGGAGCTCCGTGAGGACATCGAGGCTGTCATCGGCCAGGAACTCGTCGACGAGGACTACGACGACGTCGCGGACGTCGTGCTGCTGTGGTTCCGCGACGAGGACGGCGACCTCACGGACGCGCTGGTCGACGCCATCGGCCTGATCGAGGAGGGCGGCCAGATCTGGCTCATGACGCCCAAGACCGGGCGTGACGGCTACATCGAGCCCAGCGACATCAACGAGGCCGCCCAGACCGCCGGCCTCTCCCAGACCCGGAGCATCAACGCGGGCAAGGACTGGGTCGGCAGTCGCCTGGTCAGCCCCAAGGCGGGCAAGCCCAAGCGCTGACCGCCCGCTCCCGCAGCCGAGAGGTCCCCGCCGAGCACATCGGCGGGGACCTCGTTGCGTAGGGTGGGACCCCAGCGATCCGCCCACCGAAGGGATGCTTTTGCCATGGCGATCGAGGTCGGCACGAAGGCTCCGGACTTCGAACTGAAGGACAACCACGGGCGCACCGTGCGACTCGGCGACTTCCGCGGCGAGAAGAACGTCGTGCTGCTCTTCTACCCGTTCGCGTTCACCGGCGTCTGCACCGGTGAGCTGTGCGCGCTCCGGGACCAGCTGCCGCGCTTCGTCAACGAGGACACCCAGCTGCTGGCCGTCTCGAACGACTCCATCCACACCCTGCGCGTGTTCGCCGAGCAGGAGGGCCTGGAGTACCCGCTGCTGTCGGACTTCTGGCCGCACGGCGAGGTCTCCCGCGCCTACGGCGTCTTCGACGAGGAGAAGGGCTGCGCGGTGCGCGGCACCTTCATCATCGACAAGGAGGGCGTGGTGCGCTGGACGGTCGTCAACGGCCTGCCGGACGCCCGCGACCTGAACGACTACGTCAAGGCACTCGACGCCCTCTGACGTCCCTGGGGCGCGGGGCGGCCACCGTGACGCGTGGGGCCCCGCGCCCTTTCGGCCGTGCATGACCACGGCCGAAACCCCTGGCGCATCGGTTCAAGAGCGTGCTCACGGTGGGAACCCCTCACTAGTATCCAGTCGTTGATCCGATGCCAACGCACGACGGGGGCGCTGCCCCTGGAAACCAATGGAGGGACTCGTGGGAGTCAGCCTCAGCAAGGGCGGCAACGTCTCGCTGACCAAGGCCGCACCCAACCTGACCGCGGTCACGGTCGGTCTCGGCTGGGACGTCCGGACCACCACCGGTACGGACTTCGACCTGGACGCGAGCGCTCTGCTGCTGAACGCCCAGGGCAAGGTCGCCACCGACGGCAACTTCGTCTTCTTCAACAACCTGAAGAGCCCGGACGGCTCCGTCGAGCACACCGGCGACAACCTCACCGGTGAGGGCGAGGGTGACGACGAGCAGATCAAGGTCAACCTCGCCACGGTCCCGGCCGACGTCGACAAGATCGTCTTCCCGGTCTCCATCTACGACGCCGAGACCCGTCAGCAGTCCTTCGGTCAGGTGCGCAACGCGTTCATCCGCGTCGTGAACCAGGCCGACGGCCAGGAGCTGGCGCGCTACGACCTGAGCGAGGACGCCTCGACGGAGACGGCGATGGTCTTCGGCGAGCTGTACCGCCACGGCGCGGAGTGGAAGTTCCGCGCCATCGGCCAGGGTTACGCCTCCGGCCTGCGCGGCATCGCGCAGGACTTCGGCGTGAACGTCTGAGCCGTACCGCAGTTCCGCCCGGCGCCGCACCCGTCCGTGCGGCGCCGGACGTGCGGTCCCACGCCGCACGGCGCGGACCGGTGCGGCGACGGCGCGCGGTGCGCATGGCCGCTCGCGGCCTCACCGCGCCGACCGGCGCACCGCACGCGGGCCGCACGCTTCAGGGCATACGGCACGAGGCACCGACCGGCACACCGTACGGACACCGCACCGACCGGCACGACCCGCGCACCGCACAGCACCCAACGGCCCGGACGCCGCACAGCACCGACCGGTACGAACGGCGCACGGGCACCGCACCAACCGGCGCACCGGCCATCACCGCACGCACGGCACGCGGCCCCGCGCCACGGCACGCGGGCACGGCAGCGCACGGCGCGTCGCACGGGCTCCGCACGCGGCGCCACGGACGCAGGACAGCAGCAGTACGTCACCGGGGAGGATCATCGTCATGGGCGTCACGCTCGCCAAGGGAGGCAACGTCTCCCTCTCCAAGGCCGCACCCAATCTGACCCAGGTGCTGGTCGGGCTCGGCTGGGACGCGCGCTCCACCACCGGAGCGCCCTTCGACCTCGACGCCAGCGCGCTGCTCTGCCAGTCCGGCAGGGTCCTCGGCGACGAGTGGTTCATCTTCTACAACAACCTCACCAGCCCCGACGGCTCCGTCCAGCACACCGGCGACAACCTCACCGGTGAGGGCGACGGCGACGACGAGTCGCTGATCGTGGACCTCAGCGCGGTCCCCGCCCACTGCGACAAGATCATCTTCCCGGTCTCGATCCATGAGGCCGACAACCGCGGCCAGACGTTCGGCCAGGTCAGCAATGCGTTCATCCGCGTCGTCAACCAGGCGGACGGCCAGGAGCTGGCGCGCTACGACCTGAGCGAGGACGCCTCGACGGAGACCGCGATGATCTTCGGCGAGCTGTACCGCTACGGCGGCGAATGGAAATTCAGGGCCGTCGGTCAGGGGTACGCGTCGGGGCTCCGGGGCATCGCTCTAGACTTCGGGGTCAATGTTTCCTAAAGCTCGTCTCAGGGTTCGCTCAAGGCCCGGCGCAATCGGCGTGGAGGAGCCCCTCCCGCAGGCTTCGCCCGGGGGGACCCCCAACACGATTGGGTAGTCAGTGGTTCTGAAAACCTTCGGCTGGTCGTTCGCCGTCACGGCGCTCGGCCTCGCTTTCGCCGCCTGGCAGTGGGGGTGGGAGGCGTTCGGGATCGTACTGATCCTGTCCATCCTCGAGATCTCCCTCTCCTTCGACAACGCGGTCGTCAACGCCGGAATCCTCAAGAAGATGAACGCCTTCTGGCAGAAGATCTTCCTGACGATCGGCATCCTGATCGCGGTGTTCGGTATGCGACTGGTCTTCCCCGTCGTCATCGTCGCGATCAGCGCCAAGGTCGGCCCCATCGAGGCCGTGCAGCTGGCGCTCGACCAGCCGAAGCAGTACGAGGACCTGGTCACCGACGCCCACGCGGCCATCGCCGCCTTCGGCGGGATGTTCCTGCTGATGATCTTCCTCGACTTCATCTTCGAGGAGCGCGAGTTCCAGTGGCTGGCCTGGCTGGAGCGCCCGCTCGCCAGGCTCGGCAAGATCGACATGCTTTCGGTCTGTGTCGCGCTCATCGTCCTCCTCGTCAGCGCGATGACGTTCGCCACCGAGGCGCACACCAGCGCGGGCCATGCCGACAAGTCCGCCACAGTGCTGCTCTCCGGCGTCGCCGGCCTGATCACGTACCTGGTCGTCGGCGGCCTCTCCGGCTACTTCGAGAACAAGCTGGAGGAATCGGAGGAGCGGGAGCACGAGGAGGAGGAGAAGGCCAAGCGGCAGGGCAAGCCGGTCTCCGCGGTCGGCCTCGCCGGAAAGGCCGCGTTCTTCCTCTTCCTGTACCTGGAGGTCCTGGACGCCTCGTTCTCCTTCGACGGTGTCATCGGCGCCTTCGCCATCACGAACCACATCTTCTGGATGGCGCTCGGCCTCGGCATCGGCGCCATGTACGTCCGGTCGCTCACCGTCTACCTGGTCCGCCAGGGCACGCTGGACGAGTACGTGTACCTGGAGCACGGCGCGCACTACGCCATCGGCGCCCTCGCCGCGATCCTGCTGATCACCATCCAGCACGAGATCAGCGAGCTCATCACCGGCACCATCGGTGTGTTCCTGATCGCCGCGTCCTTCCTCTCCTCGCTCCGCCGCAACAAGCGCATCGCGGTGGCCGAGGGCGGTGCGGGCGGCCCCGGCGAGAAGGCCGAGGTCTCGTCCGGAGCGTGACGGTCACCGCACGCGCCGGGGTGTGAGCACCCCGGCGATGCGGAACGCTTCCTTGCGGGGCGGCCGGGGCGCTCCCGGCCGCCCCGCCGCGTATCCGTACACCTTTGGGGGGTGGCATGGCCTTCTGGGACAGCCTGCGGCAGAACAGGACGGCGCAGTTCGACACGGGCAGCGCCGCGACCAACGCGATCGACCTGACCAGGCGGCGCCCGACGCTCTCGCTCACCAAGCAGGGCGCCACGAGCGGCAATCTGCGCGTCAACCTCTCATGGAAGATGCGCACGTCCGACTTCGACGACAGGTCCCGGCAGAGCGGCCGGCTGCTGCGGCATCCGCTGAAGTTCTTCCAGCCCGAACCGGTCCAGGCCCACACGCGGGCGGTGGCCAGCGTCGATCTGGACATCGGGTGCCTGTACGAGCTGGCCGACGGCTCCAAGGGGGTCGTCCAGCCGCTCGGCGGCTACTACGGCGACCTCAACGACCCGCCGTACGTGAAGCTCAGCGGCGACGACCGGTTCGGCTCCTCCGGGGAGACGATCTTCGTCAACCTCGACCACCGCGACGACTTCAAGCGGCTGCTGTTCTTCGTCTACATCTACGACCAGACGCCCGCCTTCGACCGCACGCACGCCATGATGACGCTCTACCCGAGCAGCGGCCCGCGCATCGAGATCGAGCTGGACGAGCGCGCGCCCGAGGCCCGCTCCTGCGCGGTGTTCCTGCTGGAGAACGTCAAGGGCGAGCTGCTGGTGCGGCGCGAGGTGAAGTTCGTCTACGGCTTCCAGGGCGAGCTGGACCGGATGTACGGCTGGGGCATGCAGTGGGGCCGCGGCTTCAAGGCCGGGGCGTCCTGACGGCCACACCGCCGCCCGGTCCGCCGCGCCCCGGTCCGTCCGCCCCGGCCCCGTACCGTGCTCAGCGCTGGAACTGGGGGCCCATCGGCGGCAGCTGGAAGTACGGGTCGGGGACGGGCGACCCGGCGGCCGCAGCGGCGGGCTGGGGCGCCGCGTGCGGGTAGCCGTACGCGGGCTGCGGGTACCCGTAGGCGGGCTGCGGCGCGCCCGCGTGCGGGTAGCCGTACGCGGGCGGGGCGGTCGGCGGCGGGGGCACCGGGGGAGCGGCCGGAACGGGTACGGAAGGGACGGCCGGGGCCGCCGTGGCGCCCGAGCCCGGGCCGGGTATCGCCTGCGTCGCGTCATCGGGGACGGCGCTCGGGGCCGCACCGGCGGGGCCCGACGGCTCCGCGACCGGCTCACCCGAAGCGCCCGCGGACTGCTCCGGGACCTCGGAGCCCTCCTCGGCGGCCTCCTCCTCGACCGAGATGCCGAACGCCGTGGCCAGCCCGATCAGCCCCGTCGGATAGCCCTGGGCCACCGCGCGGAACTTCCACGCCTCGCCCCTGCGGTACAGCTCGCCGCAGATCATGGCGGTCTCCTCACCCGTCTCCGGACGCACATGGAACGACGCCAGCGCCTCGGCGCCGTCGCCCGCGGCGGCGTCGTACAGCACGATCCGCAGGTCCGGCACGTGCGCGAAGGTGCCGCCGTCCGAGGACGCCGCGATCACCACCTGCTCCACGGACGGCTCAAGGCCCGCGAGGTCCGTCTCGACCGTGTCGGTGAGCCCCTCCTCCACGCGCTTCTTCGCCAGGCGCCGCACCGCCCCGGAGGGGTGCCGCGGCTGGTTGTAGAAGACGAAGTCCTCGTCGGAACGCACCCGCCCGTCCGGGCCGAGCAGCAGGGCCGAGGCGTCCACGTCGGGGACCTCCGGGCCAGGGGTCCAGCACAGGACGGCCCGTACGGCCGCGGCGTCGAGCGGGACGTTCGAGCCCTTCAGCATCTCGTGCGTCATGCCCGTCATCCTGCCTGGCCACCCGCCCGGCCGACAACGCGGGGGCCGGTCCCGGGCGTGCCGACCGCCCCCTACGGCCCGGCCCGCCCCGTGCAGCATCCGCCGACCGGCCCGTACGGTACCCGGAGTCGGCCCCGATGTCGCTCGGCGTTCATATCGACGGGGAACCGGCGACACTTGTCCTTACGTACTATTACCGGCCACATGTCATCGGGCCGGAGGCAGAACGTCACGGCAGTTCGGGGAAAGCGCATGCGTCATTTCGGGCATATCTCGCCTGCTGCTCGGGCCGGACTGTTCCATCAGGAGCCGTGCGCGTTCGACAGCCACTCACCGGCCGGCGTCCTCGCGGCCGCGCTCGGCGCCACCCTCTACAGCCCCGCCACCCGTCCCACCCTCGCCGACGACATCTGCAAGCAGGTCGGGCGCGGGGTCGTGTCCATGGTGCTCTGCCTGGAGGACTCCATCGGTGACGCGGACGTCCCGTTCGGCGAGGAGAACCTCGTACGCCAGCTCACCGACCTGGCCGGGCGGGACTGCGAGCCGCCGCTGCTGTTCGTCCGCGTCCGCGAGCCCGAGCAGATACCCGACCTGGCGCGCCGCCTCGGCCCCGCCGTGCGGCTGCTGTCCGGATTCGTACTGCCGAAGTTCACCGAGAAGCGCGGCACGCCCTTCCTGGAGGCCCTCGCCACCGCCGAGGCGGAACCCGCCACGGCCGACGCGCTCGCCGGGCGGCCGCTGTACGCGATGCCCGTCCTGGAGTCGCCCGAGCTGCTGCACCTGGAGACCCGCGCCGACACCCTCGCCGGGATCGCCCGCTCCGTCACCGCCCACCGCGACCGGGTCCTGGCGCTGCGGCTCGGCGTCACCGACTTCTGCTCCGCGTACGGGCTGCGCCGCTCGCCCGACATGACCGCGTACGACGTGCAGATCGTCGCCCATGTCATCGCGGACGTCGTCAACGTCCTCGGCCGCGCCGACGGCAGCGGCTTCACCATCACCGGACCGGTGTGGGAGTACTTCCGCCTCCAGGAGCGGATGTTCAAGCCGATGCTGCGCCGCAGCCCCTTCCTGGAGGGCCGCGCCGAGGCCCTGCGCACGGCGCTGATCGAACACGACCTGGACGGGCTGCTCCGCGAGATCGAACTGGATCGGGCCAACGGCCTGCTCGGCAAGACCTGCATCCACCCCTCGCACGTCCAGCCGGTGCACGCCCTGTCCGTGGTCAGCCACGAGGAGTACAGCGACGCGCGGGACATCCTGCGCCCGGAGCGCGACGGCGGCGGCGTGATGCGCTCGGCGTACACGAACAAGATGAACGAGGTGAAGCCGCACCGCGCCTGGGCGGAGCGGACGCTGCGGCGGGCCGAGGTGTTCGGCGTCGCCAAGGCGGACGTGGGCTTCGTCGAGCTGCTCGCGGCCGGCCTGGCCGTACCGTGAGCCGCGCCCCTGACCAGGCACGACACCTGTACCCGAGAGAGAAGAGGCACGTCATTCACGGCACGGTGTGGACGGGAACATGGGTCGCCGGGCGGCTCGGGGTCGAGCTCTCCGCGCGAGGGGGCGACGACGAGGAGCTGCGCGGCCTGCTGGGGCTCGCCCTGCGGGACAACCCGAAGCGGGCGCATCTCCTCGTCTCGCACGTGCTGGGCAAGCACGTGCCGCGCAGCCCCGCCGTCGTGCGCGGCTCCGGGTACGAGCTGGGACGCCGCGTGCGGGGTCTGCTCGGCGAGGCGGAGGCGCGGCGCGCGGTCGTCGTCGGGTACGCGGAGACGGCGACCGGCCTGGGCCACTGCGTCGCCGACGGCCTCGCCCACGCCCCGTACCTGCACTCCACGCGCCGCCCCGTGCCCGGGATGCGGCAGGCGGCCGGGTTCGAGGAGGCGCACTCCCACCACACCTCGCACCTGCTGCTCCCCGAGGACCCCGAGCTGCTGGCGGGGCCGGGGCCGCTGGTGCTGGTGGACGACGAGTTCTCGACCGGCAACACCGTCCTGAACACCGTGCGGGCGCTGCACGAGCGATACCCGCGCGAGCGGTACGTGATCGTGGCGCTGGTGGACATGCGGTCGCCGGAGGACCAGGGGCGGCTGGCGGGGTTCGCCGCCGAGATCGGCGCGCGGGTGGACCTCGTGGCGCTCGCCGCCGGGACGGTACGGCTGCCGGACGGCGTCCTGGAGAAGGGCCGCGCCCTGGTGGCCGCGCACCAGCGGCCCGCGCCTGACGTGACCGGTGACGTGGCCGCCGTACGGCGCTTGGACCTGGGGTGGCCGGCCGGGCTGCCGGACGGGGGCCGCCACGGCTTCACCCCGGAGCACCGCGCCCGCCTGGACGCCGCCCTGCCGTCGATGGCGGCGCGACTGGCGGAGGCGCTGGGGCTGGGGCTGGGGCTGGAGGGCGCGGACGCAGGGACGGGCGCGACCGGGGTACCTGACGCCCTCGCCGCGCCCGCCGCGCCCGCCGCGCCCGCCGCGCCCGCCGCGCCTGACGCCCGCGCCCCGCGCATCCTCGTCCTCGGCTGCGAGGAGCTGATGTACGCGCCGCTCGCCCTGGCCGCCAGGCTGGAGGAGCTGGTCCCGCACGCCGACGTGCGGTTCTCCACCACCACCCGCTCGCCCGTGCTGGCCGTGGACGACCCCGGCTACGCCATCCGCACCCGCCTCGTCTTCCCCGCCCACGACGACCCGGCCGACGGCCCCGGCGACCGGTACGCGTACAACGTCGCCGGCGGCGGCTTCGACGCGGTCGCCCTCGTCGTGGACTCGACCGCCGACACCCCCCTGCTCCACGCCCCCGACGGCCTCCTCGCCCAGCTCGCCGCGCACGTCCCGCGCGTCGTGCTGGCCGCCGTCCCCTCGTACGTACCGGAAAGAGCCGGCATGCTGCCCGAGCCGCTGCGCGGACCCGCGTTCTCCTCCTACGCCCCCGACGAGGTCGGCTGGCTCATCCAGGACCTGTCCGGGGTCGAGCTGGAGGCCCCCACCGAGGAGCGAGAGGAGGCCATCCAGAGCGGCGGCGCCCACTACGCCGAGTCGCTGCCCGTCGAGTACCAGCCGAGCGACGACTACCAGAAGCTGTTCCGTTCCGCGCTCGACGCCTCCGCCGCCCGGATCGCCCGCGCGGTCGGCGTCGTCACCGAGACGGTCCTCGCGGAGCGCTCCCCGCGCCCCGTGCTGGCCTCCCTCGCCCGCGCGGGCACCCCCGTCGGCGTGCTGATGCGCCGCTGGGCCCGCCACCGGCACGGCCTGGACCTGCCGCACTACGCCGTGTCCATCGTGCGCGGCCGGGGCATCGACACGAACGCGCTGCGCTGGCTGCGCGCCCACCACGACCCGGCCGACGTCGTGTTCGTGGACGGCTGGACCGGCAAGGGCGCCATCACCCGCGAACTGGCCGCCGCCCTCGCGGACTTCCCCGACTTCGACCCGGAGATCGCCGTACTGGCCGACCCCGGCTCCTGCGTACGCGTCCACGGCACCCGCGAGGACTTCCTCATCCCCTCCGCGTGCCTCAACTCCACGGTGTCCGGACTGATCTCCCGCACCGTCCTGCGCGCCGACCTCGTCGGCCCGGACGACTACCACGGCGCGAAGTTCTACCGGGAGCTCGCGGACGCCGACGTGTCGAACGACTTCCTCGACGCCGTGTCCGCGCGCTTCGACGAGGTCGCGGACGCCGTCGCCGCCGACACGGCCCGGCTCCTCGCCGCCGACCGCACCCCCACCTGGGAGGGCTGGGCGGCCGTCGAGCGGATCAGCGAGGAGTACGGCATCCACGACGTGAACCTGGTCAAGCCCGGCGTCGGCGAGACCACCCGGGTCCTGCTGCGCCGCGTCCCGTGGAAGGTCCTCGCCCAGCGCGGCGCGGGCGCGGACCTGGACCACGTACGGCTCCTCGCGGACCAACGGGGCGTACCGGTCGAGGAGGTGGACGACCTGCCGTACACCTGCGTCGGGCTCATCCACCCCCGGTACACGCGCGGCGCGACCGGCGCCGACGGCCGGGCGGTGACCGCCCCGTGAACCGGACCGCGACCGGTGCCGCGACGCCCCGGCCCGCGCTGATCGCCAGCGACCTGGACCGCACGCTCATCTACTCGACGGCGGCCCTCGCCCTGACCGCCCCGGACGCGGAGGCGCCGCGCCTGCTGTGCGTGGAGGTGTACCAGGGCAAACCGCTCTCGTACGTCACCGAGGCGGCCGCCGGACTGCTCGACCAGCTGGCCCGTACGGCCGCGTTCATGCCGGTCACCACCCGGACGCGCGAGCAGTACCGGCGCATCCAGCTGCCGTGCCCGACGCCCCGGTACGCGATCTGCGCCAACGGCGGCCACCTGCTGGTGGACGGCGAGTCGGACCGCGACTGGCAGGCGGTCGTCGCGGCGCGCCTCGCCGACGAGTGCGCCTCGCTGGACGAGGTGCGGGCGCACCTGCTGGCGGCGGCGGACCCGGCGTGGCTGCTGAAGGAGCGGGTCGCGGAGGACCTGTTCGCGTATCTGGTGGTGGAACGGGCGCTGCTGCCCGACGGCTGGGTCGCGGAGCTGTCCGCCTGGGCGGAGGCGCGCGGCTGGACGGTGTCCTTGCAGGGCCGGAAGGTGTACGCGGTGCCGAAGCCGCTGACGAAGAGCGCGGCGGTACGGGAGGTGGCGCGCCGCACCGGCGCCCGCACCGTCCTGGCGGCGGGCGACTCGCTGCTCGACGCGGACCTGCTGCTGGCCGCCGACCGGGCGTGGCGGCCGGGCCACGGGGAGCTGGCCGACACGGACTGGCGCGCGGGCCATGTCGAGGTGCTCGCCGACCGGGGCGTGGCGGCGGGGGAGGAGATCCTGCGCCGGTTCCTGGCGGCGGCACGGACGGCGGCGGCAGCGGCGGCGTGAGGCCTGGGAGCGGGGCCCCGCTTTTCTGGGGCCGTCGTTCACCGTGCCGGGTGGCCGTCCTGGTCGGCGTGGCCCGGTCGGGCCGTCGCCCCGGTCGGGTGGCCGTCCCGGCGGGTCGCCCCGCCCGGGGGCGGGCCGTCAGCCGCAGCAGCCGCCCCCGCAGCACCCGCCGCCGGCGGGCCGGGCGGGTGCGGCCGCGGCCGTACCGCCGACCGCGACGGTGGACAGGAGCTTCACCGTGTCGTCATGCCCGGCCGGGCAGGCGGCGGGCGCGGAGGACTCCGCCATGGGACGGCTCAGTTCGAACGTGTCGCCGCAGGTGCGGCAGCGGTACTCGTAGCGAGGCATACGGAAAGACTAACGACCGCCAGCGCCCCGCAGCAGACCACCGGCATCAGCGATCGCGGCATCAGTGGACCGGCTCAGCGACCGCCCGGCCACTAGGTCGTGTCCGGAAAGTCACGGGAGCCAGAGCCGCAGGCAGGCGAGGGTGACCATGGCTTGGTAGTGGACGGCTCGTTTGTCGTAACGCGTGGCCAGGGCCCGGTTCTGCTTGAGCCTGTTGAAGCAGCGCTCGACGACGTTGCGCCGCTGGTAGGCCGCGCGGTCGAGGCGGCAGCGGGTCTCGCCGCGGCGGATGCGTCCGTTGATCTGGTCGATCCGCTCCGGGATCGTGCAGGCGATTTTGCGCCTGCGCAGGTAGGCGCGGATTCTGCGGGCCGAGTAGCCCTTGTCCGCGACGACGCGGTCGGGCCGGGTCCGGGGCCTGCCCGGCCCCGGCCGGGCGATGCGGATCCGGTCCATGACGGCTTCGAACTGGGTGCAGTCGTTCACGTTGCCGCCCGTGAGCGTGAACGCCAGGGGACGGCCCTGGCCGTCGCACGCGAGATGGATCTTGCTGGTCAGTCCGCCGCGCGACCGGCCGAGCGCTTCCCCCTCCCAGGGCCCCCTTTTCGGGCCCCGGCGGCGTGCTGATGAGCCCGGACCGTGGTCGAGTCGACGCACACGATCGTCCAGTCCACGGTTCCGACGGCGTCGGAGTGCTGCTGGACATGGGCCAGCAGACGGTCCCAGGTGCCGTCGGCCGACCAGTGCCGGAATCGTTCGTAGACCGTCTTCCATGGCCCGTACCGCTCGGGCAAGTCGCGCCAGGCGGCACCGGTGGACAGCTTCCACAAGATCCCGTTCACGACCTGGCGCCGGTCCCGCACGGGCCTGCCCATACGTCCCGGCGCCAGCAGCGGAGCGATCAACGCCCACGACTCATCCGTCAGTTCATGCCTCCGCACCACGAACGGAGCAACGAGTGATCGACTTTACGGACACGGCCTAGTGCCCGGAGCCTCGCTCCTCGCGGATCTGCTCCACCACCCGCGCCACCGACGCCCGTACCGCCTCCAACTCGGTGAGGAAGTGCCAGTAGTCGGGGTGCCGCCCCTCCAGGCCGCCCGTCGCCCGGTCCAGGCGGACCACCGCGTCGTCCAGCGGCCCGGCGTGCCGGGGGTCCGGGGTATGGCGGCCGTCCATGGCGAGCCGCTGCGCGTCCCGGATCGTGAAGCGCGTCCGGTCGATCTCCTGCTGCGGGTCCTTCGACACGGCGTTCAGCCGCTGGAGCCGCTCCCCGGCGGCCGACACCGCCTCGTCCGTCGCGTTCAGCAGCGCCCGTACCGTGCCCAGCAGGGCCGTCGCGTCCGCCCACCGCTGCTCGCCCCGCGCCCTGGCCGCCTCCCCGATCTTCTCCTCGGCCCGCCGTACGCCCTCCACGGCCTGCTCCGGCACCGGCTGGAGGTCCTGCCAGCACGCCAGGCTGAACCGGCGCCGCAGCTCGCTCAGCACCGGCTCCACGGACGCCGCGCGGTTGGCCAGGGCCTGCGCGCGCGTACGGAGCGACACGAGCCGCCGATCGATCTCGGCGGCCCGCTCCGGCAGGCGCTCCGCCTCCGCCCGTACGGCCTCCGCCTCCCGCAGCACCCGGTCGGCGCGATGCAGCGTCTCGGCGACACCGTGCCGCCCCGCGCCCTCGTTGAGCCTGGTCAGCTCCGGAGCGAGGGCGGCGAGCCGGGCCGCCAGGTCGTCGGCGCGGAGCCCGGCACCGCGTACGGAGTCCAGCGCGTCGCTCGCGGCGAGGAGCGCCCCACGGGCCCGCTCCACGGCCGGGGCGAGGCGCGCGAGCTGCGTCTCCGCGGTGGCCAGCAGCGGGCCGATCCCCTGCTCGAACCGCTCCAGCTCGCCCTTCACCCGTACGAGCGCGTCCTTGGCACGGGTCAGGTCCGTGCGCGCGCCGGTCGCCGTCGCCGAGTCCAGGTCCACCCGGTCCAGGTCGTACCGGTCGACCGCCTCGATGTACTCCCGGCTCACCTCGTCGATGCGCCGCCCCAGCGCGGCGAACTCCTGAGCGGCGCGGCCCGCGGCGGGCGAACGGTCCACCGCGGCGATCGTCTCCATGGAGATCCGCAGACCCCGCTGCGCCGTGTCCAGCTCGTAGAACGCGGCCGCGGCGGCGTCCTTCGCGGCCTGCGCGTCGGCCCGCTGGCTCTCGGCGCGCCCGCCGCCGAACCAGCGCCGCGCGCCGCCCCCGGCCCCGCCGCCCGCGAACGCGCCGGACGAGGCGAGCACCCCGGCGGAGGCGGCGGCGAGCAGGGGCAGGGGCAGCAGCACCAGGGCGAGCACATCCGTCGCGTACCGCCGTGCGCCGCGTGTCCCCGTCACATCCGCTCCCCGTACCGTCCGTGTCCGAGCTGACCCGGTTCATTCTCCCACCGGGTAGGACGAACGGGAGAGCGGATCAGTTCGCGGTACGGACGGTCACGTCGCCGTTCTCGCTGTACACGGTGACCGCGCGGGAGCTGCCCGGGTCGCGCGGCACGTCGGTGGTGGCCGTGCCGTTGTCGGTGCGTGCGTCCACGGCGTACGGCCCGGCCGCCCCGGGCAGCTCGACGTCGACGCGGCCGTTGGAGCTGCGCGCCTCGACCCGCGCGGGCGTGCCGCCCAGGGCGAGGCGGATGTCGCCGTTGTCGCTGCGGGCGGTGACGGTACGGGAGGTGGCGCCGTCCACGCGGAGGGCGCCGTTGTCGGTGGCGAGGTCGAGCGGGCCGCGGGCGCCCTCCACGGTGACGTCGCCGTTGTCGGTGCGCACCGTGAGCGGCGAGGCGAACCCGGCGGCGGAGACGGCGCCGCTGTCGCCCCTGACGGTCACGGCGACGCCGCGCGGGACCTTCACCTCGTACCGGCCGTCGCAGTTCCGGACGACGGCGTCGCACGTCACCCGCAGGGTCAGCGTGCCACCGTCCATCCGCCACACCGTCTCGGGCCCGCTGCCCAGCACCACCCACCCGTCCACCTGCCGGGACACCTCGACGCCCTTCACGTCGGCGGGCACCAGCACGACATCGCCGTCCCCGGAGTCCACGGTCAGCGAGGCCCCGCCGAACGGGAACACCTTCCGCTCCTCCGGCGCCCCGGCCGCGTCCACAGCCCCGCACCCCGCCACCCCGAACAACAGCGCCACCACGACGGCGCCGGAACGGGCGGTACGACGACGAACACCCTGAGCGACCACGAGCTTCCCCCGGTACGAAACCACTGCGACGCGCCCCACGCTACGGACGGCGAGCCCCGCCCCACGATCCGGCGAGCCACCACCTCGGGGGTGGGGCCGGCCCCCGCAACGGTTTGCGAACCCCACCCGGGGTCCATGTACGCTGTTGCCTCACTCCACGGGTGCGTAGCTCAGGGGTAGAGCGCTGCTCTTACAAAGCAGATGTCGGCGGTTCGAAACCGTCCGCGCCCACCACCACGAAGGCCCCCCGCCAGTCCCTGCGGGGGGCCTTCGGCATGTGGCCGAAGGGGCCGTGTCCGGGGAGGACGCTCTGGCAGGATCGCCGTGTGGCGGGGAAATCGAGTGGTCGAGTGGTGGAGCGTCTGGACACGGCCCTTGACTGGGTTGGGCTGATCACGTCCGGGATGCTGCTCGCCGTGGCCGTTCGGGATCATCGGGACGGCGGGTCCGTGTGGGGGGTGGTTTGCGCGGGCGGGCTCGTGCTCGTCGGGCTGTGGGTCGTGGGGCGCGGGATCGTGCGGCGGCGGCGTGGGCTCCACGGTGCCGGTTCGCGGTAGGGGAGGGCTCGCGTGGAGTTCTGGATTCTGTACGGCGCCGTCGTTCTGTTCGTGCTGGTCGTCGCCTTTGTGCTGGTGCCCGCGTGGGCGCGGGCGCGGGCGCGGATGACGACCATTCGGCTGGACGAGGAGCGCGAGGCCCGGCGTCAGGCCGCCGGGGAGCGGTGGTAGGCGCTGCCGTCCCTGGTGCGGGTCAGGTGGCCTGACGTGACGAGGTAGCGGCGCAGGGCCGAGCAGTCCTCGTGGACCGTGCGCAGCGCCTCGTTGACCTCGGGCTCCGTGTAGGTGCGGTGCCGCTCGAAGAGGGTCTGCGCCAGGTGGGCCAGCAGCTGTTCGCGGCGGGCCGGTCTGCGGGGGATGGCCGTGAGGCGGCCCTCGCGGTCGAAGAGGGCGGACACGTCGTGCGACGTACGGTGCTCGGGCATGCCGGGCAGCCTCGCAGCCGTCGCGTCCGCCCCGCAACGGGATTACGGCGGGACCCTGTCGGGCGCGTTCAGAGCTTCCAGAACGGGCCCGACACCGAGCGGTGCAGCAGGCGTACCGGGCGGTGGTCCGGGGTCCTCGCGCGGACCATGAACCGCAGGTGCCGGCCTGCCCCCACCTCGGCCGTGGACGTGAACTGGTGGCCTCCCGCCCCGTACGCGCGGATCGGCAGGTACAGGGAGCGGTGCCCGCCGTTCCTGTCCGTCGTGTAGAAGCAGCCCTCGATCACCGTGTCGGCCGGGGTGTCGTCGCCGAACAGCAGGTGGACGACGGTGTGGTGGCGTACCGGGCCGACGAGCAGTATCGCGGTGCGGAACGACAGCCCGGCCCAATTGCCGGACGTGAGTTCCATGTCGGTGGCGTTGGACTCGTTCAGCATGTTCGGCACGGGGTCCTCCTCGGGCGGTGCGGGTGCCGTCTGGCCGTTGGCTCGGTTCACGATGCCGGGGAACACGACCTTGCGGAACTGGTCCACGCGCGCGTCCCCCGGGCACGCGGTCCCGCCCGAGGACCAGGCGGAGTGCAGTCGGTGGTAGCCGTAGCCGGGGTCGGACGCGCTCCGGCAGATCCGCAGCGGCAGGCCGTGGTGCTGGTGCAGCCACACCCCTACCCGGATCAGCTGCTCGACCTGCTTGTCCGTCCACGGGTCGGTGTGCTTGAGGTTGGACGCCGTCTCGATGGACACCGCGCCGGTGCCGTCGGGGCGCCGGTTCGCGGCCGCGTTGGCGTCGGCGCGCGTCTCCGTGCCGATGTACTGGGCGAGGTCGCCTTCGTAGCCGAGTCCGAAGTGAGACTCGAGCGAGGTGGTCTGCCAGTACTCGTAGATCCGTTGTGCGGTCCACGGTGCGGCAAGGCTGTGCACGATGAACTGCGTGGGCCTGATTGCGGGTTGCTGATCACTCTCTGGCTGGAGCTCCAGCTTCTTGGCGAACGGGCACCAAGCCATCAGGGTGCCTCCTTCTGGCTCGAACACATCTTTCGGGGGATGTCGACATGGACGGCTCCACCTGCACGGTCGAGGGCTGCGGTCGCCCCATACGCGTACGGTCCCGGGGCTGGTGCGCCATGCACTACCGGCGGTGGCAGCGCCATGGAGATCCGGGCCCCGCCGCCGCGCATCGCGTGCACGGCAGCGCGGCGACGGAGGCGGAAGCCCGCCGATGCGAGTTTCCCGGCTGCACGCGGAAGTACATCAGCAAGGGACTGTGCGCGAGCCATAATTGGCAGCGGGCCGTGGGGCGCGAGCTGACCGCGCTGCCGGACCGGCGACCGGCCAAGCCTCATGACCGAAATGCGCGGGGCGAGAAGCAGTGCCGCACCTGCCTTCTCTGGCTCCATCCCGACCTGTTCAACCGGAATGCCGCCGCGAAGGACGGGTTGCAGGGAAACTGCCGAAGCTGCGGACGGGACGTGCAGCGCAAGACGCTCTACCGGCTGCCTCCCGGCCGCTACGCGGAGATGCTGGCGAGCCAGGGAGGCGTGTGCGCCATCTGCAAGCAGCCCGAGAGCGATGGGGGTGCCCTCTCCGTGAAGCACGATCACCGCTGTTGTCCGGGGTCTTCCCGTGTCTGCGGCGACTGTGTCCGTGGTCTTGTGTGCCGTGCGTGCAACCACGGGCTCGGGAAGTTCCGTGACGACCCGGAACTCCTGCGTGCCGCAGCGGCGTACCTCGAACGGCACGCTTCCCGGTAGCCGCTCGGGTCGGATCGTCGGCTGTTCGTCCCACTCCGGCTGCAACTCCATGCGCTTAGCCCCCGGATACCAGGCCATGCGTCTCCTCCCTCGGGCGGGCGAGAGGTGCCTCAGGGCAGAGCGGTGGGGGTGCGGCACCTTACTGTGAGTTGCCCGGTGGGGAGCGTGGTCACTCGGCGCGGCGTGCAGTTGCCAAGGACGAGTGAAGCGGCGGTCGTTCGTCCACGAGTGGTCAGATGGTGCCAGGTGCGAGGGTTGCGCGCACGCGGTAGGCAACTGCCCGGGCGCCTCTGCGCTGTTGGCGGTACGGCTCGCGCGCGATGAGGTGCCTTCGGCGGTGAAGGTGACGGTGAGCCGTCGGGTCGAGTCCTCGCTCGACGGCTCGCTGATCGACTGCTGAGCCCGGGCCGACTGCGGGGCGCCGAGGAGGGTTCCGGCCGGTGGGCGTCGGCGGTCGGCCGTTCGTACGGGCGCCGCGGCCGTGCGGGGTGTTCCGGGCGCACCTAGACTGACGGGTGCCCGTAATGCACGTACTGCCCGAAACACCCCCCACGGGGCCATGAAGGGAGCGACCCCATGTCGAAGCGCGGCAACAAGCGGCGGGCCCGCAAGGGCAAGAAGGCCAACCACGGCAAGCGGCCCAACGCCTGACGGACCCGGTGCGCCGGTACGCCAGTACGCCGGTACGGCACGCACGCACCAGGGCGGCCCCGCACCACGCGGCGGGGCCGCCCACGTGTCACCGGCCGGGGGGCGCCCCCGGCCCCGGGTCCAGCGCCTCACCGGCCCCGCGCGTCACCGGGCGGGACGGTGCCGGCCCCCGCGCCTCACCCCGCTCCGTGTGCCGCCTGGGCCGCGTCCACCGCGTCCAGGGCCAGGGCCCACGGGAAGCTGGACGGCCAGTCCTGGCCCGGCGGGTCCGGTACGTAGCCGCCCTCCCCGTACAGCACCGTCACGCCCGCCGCCCGCAGGGTCTCCACCGACCGGTCGAACTGCGGGTGGCGTACGTACGCCGCGTTCGCGCACGGCACCGTGACGATCGGGAGGCCCTTGCCGATGGCCTCCGCCGCGACGCCCACCACGAACGCGCCGGTGATGCCGAGCGCCCAGGAGTTGACCGTGTTGAACGTCGCCGGGGCGAACAGCACCGCGTCGGCGGGTGGCCAGACGTCCGGGTCGCCGGGGCGTTTGTAGTCGCTGCGCACCGGATGCCCGGTGAGCGCCGCCAGCCCGTCGAGGCTCGGCTCCAGCCACCGCGAGGCGCTCGGTGTCAGGCCGAGGCAGACGTCCCAGCCGCGTGCCTGCGCGTCCTCGATCACGCTCGCCACCTCGAACACCGGGGGAGCCGCCGAGCAGAACAGATACAGAGTCCTCATCTTGATCATGGAGTTCATCTGATCACATGCCGGACGGGTGCATCCTGGCAGTGAGAAATGACGTCGCAGTGAGGAATGACGTCACCCGCCCCCGAATCCGCGAGGTCCGGTATGTGCCGCAGCATCAAGACCCTCCGCCCGCCCGTGCTGCCCGAGGAGGCCACGGAGGGCGACATCCACGCCGCCGCGCTCCAGTACGTGCGCAAGGTCTCCGGGTTCCGCGCGCCCGCCGCGCACAACCGCGAGGTCTTCGAACGCGCCGTCGCCGAGGTCGCCGAGGCCACGCGGAAGCTGCTCGACGGGCTGGAGGTGCGCGGCTCGTCCGCCACCACCAGGAGCGCCGCCCCCGCAGCGGCCGGGAGCGGCGACGCCGCGTAGGCCCGCCTCCGTGCGGCCCCTCGGGCCGGGAGGGCTGTCGCCGCGCGCGGTCCCGGCGGCCGGGGCGGGCGGTGCGAGGCCGGGTCGGTACCGCCCGGCGGCCGAGGTGCTACGAAGCCGGGTGGGCGCCACGGAGCGGCCGGGTCGGTACGAAGTGGGGTCGGCGCCCGGCAGTGGCCCGGGTGCTGCGGAACCGCGCGCCGCACCCACCCGCACCGGCCAGGGGGCTACGACGCCGGGCTCGGGGCCGGTTCCGGGGCCGGGCGGCGCATGACGTACGCGGCGATGCTCCCCGCCAGGAACAGCGCCAGCACCGACACCGCCGCGCTGAACCAGGTCGCGCCCAGCCACTGCCCGCCGAAGTAGCCGACGCCCACGCTGTACGTGGCCCACGCCACCCCGGCCAGGACCGACCACGGCACGAACTCCCGGGCCCGGCGCCGCGCCGCGCCCGCGCCGAGCGACACGACCGACCGCCCCGCCGGGGCGAACCGGGCGATGATCACCAGGGCGCCACCGCCCCGCCCCAGCGCCGTGCCGAGACGTTCCTGCGCCGTGGTCAGGCGGCGGGAGCGCGCGATGGCCCGGTCGAGGCGGGGCCCGCCGCGCCAGGCGAGGCGGTACGCCACCAGGTCACCGAGGACCGAGGCGGACGCCGCGCACGCGGCCAGGGCGATGAGCGAGATCCCGCCAGGCGCGGCCGTCGCCGTCGCGGCGGTCGCCGCCGTCGCCGCGGAGATCACCAGCACGCCGCTGGGCAGGACGGGGAGGAACACGTCCAGCACCACGGAGATGGTCACCGCGGCGTAGACCCATGGGCTTCCGGCCAGCCACCGCACGCTCTCCAGCACCTTGACTCCCCACCTCCCACCCCCGAGAACGCGCAACAGCGTACGCCTTACGCGTCATCGCGCGTGCACGGAGGGCAGTGGAAGCCGGGGCGAAATCCGGCCAGGCGGCGGGGAGAGGACGCGCGCGGGGCGCGAGGCCAGGGCCGCCCCGCCCCGCGCACCCGTCGCGCGGTACCCGGCGCACCCGGGTCGGCACCGGCCGCCCGTACCGGCCGAGGCGCGGAACACGCCCCGCGCTCCGGGGCCACTCGCGCGCGCGGCGAGCAAGCGCCCGCCCGCGCGGCAAACAAGCCGCCGCCCGCGCTCGTACCGGCCGGCCAGGGGCCAGGCAGGTTACGTCCGCCCGTACCCGGCCCGGCCAGGCGCCCGGCAGGTTACGCGGCCACCGTCGCGCGTCCGCGCGCGCTCTCCGTGCCCTCGCGGCGCCCGGAACCGAACAGGCCGTCCAGCGCCAGCGCGCCCGGACCGGTGAAGACCAGCAGGAACAGCGCCCAGCAGAACAGGGCCGCGGCCTCGCCGCCGTTCTCCATCGGGAGCAGGCCCGACGGCTGGTGCATCTTGAAGTACGCGTACGCCATGGCGCCCGACGACACGAACGCCGCCGCGCGGGTGCCCAGGCCGACGATGAGCAGCGCCCCGCCGACCACCTCGATCACCGCCCCGTACCAGAACGGCCAGGTGCCGGCGGGGACCGTCGCGCCCGAGCCGTCCGCGCCGCCGAGGACGCCGAACAGCTTGGCGGCGCCGTGGCAGAGGAACAGCAGGCCGATGACGACCCGGAAGAGGGCCAGCGCGTACGGCTGGAACTGCTGGAGGCGGCTGGTGATCGAGGACATGGGGGGCTCCTTCGGCTGGGGACAGAACCGATGCGGCCCCACGTTAGGCATCCCTAAGCATTACTTGCAAGTTCAACATTCAGTCGCATGGAGATACCCGGGCAACCGGCCCCCATGTGGCGGCACACCCTCAGCGAAGCCGCGGAACCGCAGGCGGCAGCGGTGGCGGACGCCGGGCAAGCCGTACGCGACCGGAGCGCGCGACCGGTTCCGCGCGCCCCTCAGCCGCCCGCCCCACGTCCAGCGCGTGACCCCAGCGGCCGCTCAATGGCCGAAACTCGACCCCAGCCGCGCCAACCTGTCCGCGCCAACCCCGCCAGCCCCGACCTCACACGCGCCGACCCCGCACGGGTCCACCCGCCCGCGCTAACCCCACACGCGCTCGTGCTCCGTCACCAGGCGCCCGCCCCGGCGCGCCCGCTCCAGCTCCAGCCGCGCCGACCGCCCGTCGAGCGTGAGCGTCATCAGGTGGTTGCCGAACCACGGCCCGCCCGTGCGCGACCAGCCGGTCTCGATCGCGCCCACCCGCCCGTGCCGGGCCAGCGCCCGCCCCAGCCACCGCCCCGCGCGGCTCCAGCCGAACCGGAACCCGAGCCTCAACGCGTACGGGATGCGCTGGTGGATCGGCGAGCACGTCAGTTGCAGCACCCGCGACGCCGCGCCGGGCAGCACGGGCTCGGCCGCGTACGCGTGGTGCACGTCCCCCGACAGGACCGCCACCGTCGCCGGGGCGTCAGGCCCGCCGGCCGCCTCCGCCAGCAGCCCCGAAAGCCAGGCGTACGACTCCGGGAACGCCGCCCAGTGCTCCAGGTCCGACCGGCGGCGCATCCACTCGCCCCGCCGCGCCCAGCGCTCGCCCCGCTCGCCCCGGCACAGTGCGGCGTTCCACCGTTCGGCGTCGTGGATCAGCGGCGGCAGCAGCCACGGCAGGGAGCTGCCGAGCAGCAGGTGGTCCCGGTCGGCGCGGCCCTCCAGCACCTGTTCGGCCACCCAGCGGGCGTCCTCCTCGCCGAGCATGGCGCGCTTCTGCTCGTCCAGCACGCGCCCCGCCCGCGTGTCCACCATGACCAGCCGGGTACGGCCCAGGTCCCGCCGGTAGCTCCACCGGATGCGCGCCGGATCGGCGTCCGCCTCCGCCGCGAACCTGCGGAGGGCCGCCGTACCGTCGGGCACCGCCCGCACCCGCGCGTACAGCGGATCGACGGCCAGTTCGGCGGGGGAGAGGTTCCCCAGGTGCTGGTGGACCCAGTACGACATGAGGCCGCTCAGCAGCCGCTCGCGCCACCAGGGCCGCCCGCGCATCCCGGCCAGCCACTCGGCGCTGGTGTTCCAGTCGTCGATCACGTCGTGGTCATCGAAGATCATCAGGCTGGGCACGGTGGAGAGCAGCCAGCGGACCTCGGGGTCGAGCCAGGACTCGTGGTAGAGCCGGGTGTACTCCTCGTAGTCCGCGACCTGTTCGCCCGGTGGCTCGGCCAGGTCCCGGCGCCCGGCCAGCCACTGCCTGGTCGCGTCGGACGGCATGTCCGCGTACACCTGGTCGCCCAGCAGGAGCAGCATGTCGGGGCGTACGGCCTCCGGGTCGGCGGCCAGTCGCGCGCCCAGGGCGCCCAGCGCGTCGGGTCCGGCCGGGCGGCGGCCGACCGCGCCCGTCGCGGCCCAGCGGCACGACCCGAACGTGACCCGCAGCGGCCGGTCCGGCGCGGCGCCCGGCGTGGTGAGGGTGCTCGGCGGGAACGGCGAGTCGGGCAGCGGCCACACGCGCTGTCCGTCGAGCAGCACCTCGTACGCCGTGGTGGTGCCGGGCGTCAGGCCCGTGACCGGCACCAGGGCGTAGTGGTGCCCCGCTATTTGGAACGTACGGGCGCTCCCTCCCGCGCCGTCGGCGCACCGCACCTCGGCGGTGCCCGGCCCGTCGGCCTCGACCCACACGGTCGCCGTCGGGCGGTACGCGACACCGCTCGCGTCCGGCCACTCCACGTACCTCAGCAGCGGCCCGAGCCGCAGTCCGGCACCCATGTCCGGCCTCCCCTCCGTCACCCCGCCCGTACGGTACGGGAACGGGACGGTCACCGGTGACGGAGGGCGCCCCAACTGGGCGTACCGCCAGGGGTCTTGGTCAGACGGCGCCCGTCTTGACGCCCGCGACGAAGGCGGCGAAGGCGCGGGCGCGGACGCGCAGGGAGGGACCGGTGGGGTTCTTGGAGTCGCGGACGGGGACCACGCCGTGGGAAGTTGCGAGGTTGGATGCCACCTCGACGCAGTCACCGCCGTTGCTGCTGTACGAGGACTTGAACCAACGGGGGGTATCGGTCGTCACAGGGTGCCTTTTCGTACCTCGGTGATCATGGCCACGGATGCCGTTTGCGACGGCGCTTCGGCCTGTAGCTGATGGTAGGCCGTCATCATGGGCTGGACGACCCGGCTATCCCGGTCCAGGCGGCCCTGGATTGACGACTCCGCGTAGACAACCACTGAGCGATCCGGGAGCGTGGCCAGTCGCACCGGTAGGTCAAAGGGTCTGCGTTCCCCCAGGTCGTATGGCGTCACTTGCAGCACCGTGTTCGGCAGCTCAGCGAACGCGATCAACCGCTCCAGCCGAGCTGCCAAGCCTTTCTCACCCTGGGCTGCGCGCTGATTCGCTGGCGACGTCTGAACCACACATCGCGATGAGCTTCAGGACAGCGCGGGGCGTAGGTGAGAACCTCCTGGGCCGACGTGCCGTCCTACGCTGCACGCCGTCGCTTCATCGGCGGTCGTCCGTTCACCGCGGACGGCAAAAGCCAAAGGCAAGGAGATTCCCACTCCTTGCCGTGCTCAACGTATAGCGCGCCGGGGGGCTTGCGGCAAGGCCCCCGTCAGGCCGCAGAATCGCCGACCGAGGCCAGTACCTGCAGAAACGGGAGTCGCGTAGTGCGTGTGTTGTTGTCGACGTATGGGTCGCGCGGGGATGTCGAACCGCTGGTGGCGCTGGCGGTGAGGTTACGGGAACTCGGCGCTCAGGTGAGGGTCTGTGCGCCGCCGGACGAGGTCTTCGCCCGGCTGCTGGCCAGGGCCGGCGTGGAACTGCTGGCGGTCGGCGAGCCGATGGGCACGATGACGGCGCCGTCGACGGAATCGGCGGCCTCCCGGCGTGTGACCGAGCTGGCCGCGCAGTTCGGCACGGTCGCCACAGCCGCCGAGGGATGCGACGTCCTGCTGGCGACCGGTCTCGCGCACTTCTCCTCGCGGTCGGCGGCCGAGAAACTCGGTATCCCCTACGTGTACGCGACCTTTTGCCCGTTCCTGCTGCGGTCACCGCACCAAGCGCCCCCCGCGCTGCTGGCGGGCCAGTCGTTCCCGCCGGAGGTGACCGACAACCGGGCGCTGTGGGACCTGAACGCCCGGACCTTCAACGCGCTGCACGGCGGGGCGCTCAACGCCCACCGGGCCTCGGTTGGTCTGCCGCCGGTGGACGACGTTTACGGTTTCATCTTCACCGACCGGCCGTGGCTGGCGTCGGACCCGGTCCTGGGTCCGTGGCGGGAGACCCCGGAGCTCGACGTCGTGCACACCGGGGCGTGGATCCTGCCGGACGAACGCCCGTTGGCGGACGACCTGCTGGCGTTCCTGGACACGGGCACACCTCCGGTGTTCGTCGGCTACGGCAGCATGCGCGGCGTCTCCGCGGACATCGCCCGGGTGTCCATCGAGGCGATCCGCGTGCACGGCCGCCGCGCACTCGTCGGCCGCGGCTGGGCCGAACTGGCCCTGATTGACGACCGGGACGACTGTTTCGTCGTCGGCGAGGTCAATCAGCAGGCACTGTTCGGCAGGGTGGCCGCCGTCGTGCACCACGGCGGAGCGGGCACGACGACGACGGCCGCCCAGGCCGGAGCGCCGCAGGTGGTAGTGCCCCAGGCGGCGGACCAGCCCTACTGGGCCGGCCGGGTGGCCGCCCTGGGCATCGGTGCGGCACACGACGGCTCGGCTCCGACCACCCAGTCCCTGTCAGCCGCACTCGGGACGGCCCTCGGCCCCGAGACCCTCGCACGGGCACGGGCCGTGGCCGACGGCATCCGCACCGACGGAGCAGCAGTGGCCGCGAAACTACTGCTCGACACCGTCAGCCGAGAAAGGCCGTCGGTGCCCGCGTGACCCCCCCCACGGGATCACCGAGCCGGGAAGGTGCCCAGCGCCGGGCTACACCGCCGACGCGGCATGCTCGAAGAGACCGGCATACTCGGCGGCTTTCTGGTCAACGTCGGATACTCACCAGCGAGCGACGGCACTGGCCTCCGAAGACCATTCCGTTAGGAGTTTTTAGGCGCGCGTCCATCGTCCTCCGTCCCGCCTTCGGCGACGAGATTCCCTGGCCGCGATGCGGGCCACGCCTCAGGTGCGGTGGCGCCGGGCTCGTAGCCTGGCGGCGCACGTGGCGGAGGCGAATCCCGGCCTCCGTCCGGGCATTGGTGCCAGCGCGGCCACCGCTCTCCTGCGTGGGCCTGCCGTGGGCTATGACCGGCTTTGCCGCGTTCGGCTCATTCGTAGCGGGTGGCGGCCCTTGAGTCCCCGTACTCATCTCCGGGTGCCGTGCCTGGCGGTGTCGCCGCTCCGTTCTGGTGAGGTGGCGGTGCCGGAGGGGGCGGTGTGGCAGGGTGATTGCGTGATTGTCAGGGTGAGCGAGGCGCGTGTACGGCCCGAGCGGTTCGATGACTTCCGCGAGATGATCGTTTCCGCGGTGCGTGAGTTTCCCGGGCGCTATGCGGGGCTGGTGGACCACGAGGTGCTGGCCGCGCCGCCCCACACGCTGCTGTACGTCAGCCGCTGGCGGGGCGAGGAGGACCTGGTCGCGTACGCCGGTGAGGGCTGGGGCGACCAGCCCGTGGTCCTGCCGGGCGAGGAGGAGTACCTCCTGGGCCCGCTCCAGGTGCGGCACTTCACGGTCGCGTCCCTGGACTGACGCCACCCCGGTGCCGGACGTCGGCGGTGGGGGTGAGGACGCCGCGTCCGTGGGGCGATGGGTGGTTGCGAAGGCCTTGCGGGGCAACTGGTTGATAGGTTCGGTACGGGCTTGGTTGATCACTGCTGAGGGAGTGGGGACGTGACCGGTGCGGCCGACCTGCGTCAGACGCTGCGGGACATCGAGGTCTTCGCCGGTGAGCTTCCCGACTTTGACCCGTCGGTCGCGCCGGACACGCCGGTCGAGCTGTTCACCGAGTGGCTGCTCACGGCGTTGAGCGCCGGGGTGCGGGAGCCGCATGCCATGACGCTGTCCACGGCGGACGCGGGCGGTGATCCGAGCGCTCGCGTACTCGTCCTCAAGGACGTGAGCGCCGAGGCCTGGCAGTTCGCCTCGGACGCGAGCAGCCGCAAGGGCCGCGATCTCGCCGCCCGCCCCTATGCGGCACTGACCTTCTACTGGGCACCGCTCGCGCGCCAGGTCCTGGTGCGCGGACCGGTGGTGCGGGAGACCCCCGAACGGTGCGCCGCGGACTTCCTCGCCCGCGGTGAGGGGGCGCGGGCGGAAGCTCTGCTCGGACGGCAGTCACAACCGCTCGCGGATCTGGCCGAGAGGGATGCGCAGGTGGAGGCGTCGCTCGCGAGGCTCAAGAGCGAGCCGGACCTCGTGGCGCCGGGTTGGACGCTGTACTCGCTGCGCCCGGAGTCGGTGGAGTTCTGGCAGGGCGACAAGCAGCGCCGCCACACCCGGCTCGTCTACCTGTCCTCCCCCGCCGGGTGGACCAAGCAGTTGCTGTGGCCCTGATCTCCCTCCGGCTCCGCCGTGACGTCGTGCCGGGAGCGGGTCCTCAGAGCCGACCCTGAGCAGGTTCGGGTACGTGCGCGCCGTGACGGCGGGCGCGGGCCGCGCCGTGGCTCTCACCGTGGCCCGCGTCCGCCGCGACGGATCAGCAGTAACCGTTGACGGGGCCGTTCACTCCCGTCCACATGTAGGCGTCGCTCACCCAGGTGCCGTCGGAGAGGCGGTTCCACAGCGCGGTGCTGCCGTACCGGCCGGTGTGGGTGGTGCCGTTGCCGGAGCAGGACACCGTGACCGTGACGCCGTCGGCGACGGTCCCCACGACGGCGTAGCCCGTACCCGGTCCGCTGCGCTTGTTCAGGGTCGTGCCGCTGCCGTTGGTGTCGATGATGCCCTGGGTGAAGCCGAGGGCGCCGTAGTTGTAGAGCTGACCGCCCGCCGCGACGCGGCGGCTGCCGTGCAGGGCCGAACCGCTGTAGGCGGCGCCGCCGTTCTCCGGGCGCCAGCGGCCGAAGTCGTGGCCCGCGATGCCGATGTAGTTGCCGTTCTGCCGCAGCGCGAAGTGGACGTGGCGGCCGGACGAGGAGCCGCCGCAGGTCACGTCGTTGCCCGTGTAGCCGAGGTACGCGCCGGCGGCGACGGCGGCACCGTCCACGGAGATGTTGTTCACCAGGTGGTAGTAGTCCGTGGCGTAACCGCGGTCGTGCACGATGCGGATCCAGCCCTTGCACATGGTGTACGCGGTGCCGCCGCGCGGGGCGCGCACGATCTGGTCGCCGCCCGCGAAGTCCAGGGAGCTCCACGGCGTGTTGGACCCGGACCAGCCGTGCGGGCCGCTGGTCATGTACCAGGTCTGGCCCACCGCGAAGGGCAGCGCCATGCCGGTGCGGTAGTCGCCGTTGGCCAGCTGGGTCGTCATGCCGCCCTCGGCGGTGCCGGTCTCGCCGGTGGCGGCGAAGGCGCGCCGCTCGGCGGCCCTCAGGACCGGCTCCGCCCTGGTGGAAAGACCGGTGAAGGCGGCCTCGCCCTCCAGGGCGACCTTCCACGCGCCGTTCTCGCGGTGCGCGACGAACAGCCAGCCCTGGGGCAGCTCGGACGAGCCGGGGGCCGTGGCGAGGACGGCGGTGCCGAAGGCCCAGCCGCCCGCCTGGCGCTTGACGCTGACGCGGGGCTCGGTCTCCGTACCGGACCTCATGGCCGAGTGTGCCTTGCCGCGCAGGTGCTCCTCGACGGCGGTGGCGGGGCCTCGGTCGGCGGTGGGCGCCGCGGGGGAGACGGCGGGGGCGGCGGAGGCGGCGGGTATCGCGGTCACGCCCAGAGCCAGGGCGGCCGCGAGGGTGCACGTGCGCGCGACGGCTGTGAACCGTCTGAACATGTGGACTCCGTTTCACCGGGGAAAGGGGCGGGGGGTGGCATGTTCGCGACAACAATCTACGCGCGATGAGGCCCCGGGAACAGATGCGCTGCACGGGGCGGGCGGGGCGGGTGCCCAACAGGGGCGGAGTGGGCGCGGTCGGGCACCCGCCGACGCGGAGTGACGTTTCGTCAGGAGCAGTTGTTCAGCACCGACTGGAGGGCGCTCTTCTCGGCCGAGTCCACCGACAGGTTCCAGTAGTGCTTCACGTGCACCCACATGCGGGCGTACGTGCAGCGGTACGCGGTGCGCGGGGGCATCCACTCGGCGGGGTCCTGGTCGCCCTTGGCCTGGTTGACGTTGTCCGTTACCGCGATGAGCTGCGGGCGGGACAGGTCGTTGGCGAACGAGCGGCGCTGCGTCGTCGTCCAGGAGGCCGCGCCCGAGCGCCACGCCTCGGCCAGCGGGACCACGTGGTCGATGTCCAGGTCGGAGGCGAGCGACCAGGTGGCGCCGTCGTACTCGGAGTACCAGCGGCCGCTGGTGGCGGCGCAGTTGGAGTCCTGGACGACGTTCACCCCGTCGCGCTTCAGGACGACCTCGCGGGTGTTGCACGTGCCGTACTGGGTGATCCAGTGCGGGAACAGGTCGCGGCTGTAGCCGGAGGAGGAGCCTTCCGCCCTGACCGTGAGCTGGCTCAGGTACGTGCGCGCGGTGGCGGCGCTGACGGGGGTGGGCGGGGCCGCCTGGGCGGCGGGCGCGGTGACCAGCAGGCCCGTGACGGTGAGGGCGGCCGCCGAGGCGAGCACGGTGATGCGGCGGGTCAATCGACGCGCGTAGACGCGGGACATGCGAACTCCCTGGGTGCATGGGGGTGTTGGCCGTCGCGCCCGGTGGGCGCGCCCGGCCATGGTGGTGGCGCCGGGTGACCTGCGGGTGGGCGCCAGGTAACAGAGTGACGACATGAACACGTCACATCAAGGGCTGTGTCGAGTTCTTGACAGACAGACAGGGGCCGCGTCTCGTCCTAGGGTTGACCCGTGCTGCTGCCGGTCGACCTCACCCTCGGTGCCGTCCTCGCCGTCCTGCTCGCCGCCGCCGCGGCCGTCGTCGCCGTCGCCCGGCTGCGTCCGCCCCGCGAGACCGTCACCGCCGGGGTGCGCGCGGCGGTCCAGCTCGCGGCCGTGTCGCTGGCCATCGGCTGGGTCGTCGGAGCCGTGCCGCTGCTGCTGCTCTTCCTGCTGGTCATGTACGGCGTCGCCGTGCGCACCGCCGGGCGGCGCCTCACCTCCGGCCGCACCTGGTGGTGGGCCGCCGCCCCCATCGGCGCCGCGGTCCTCCCGGTCGTCGCGGCGCTGGTGCTCACCGGGCTCGTACCGGTCCGGGGCATCGCCCTGATCCCCGTGACCGGCATTCTCATCGGCGGCGCGCTCACCGCCACCGTCCTCGGCGGACGCCGCGCCCTCGACGAGCTCGCCACCCGGCACGGCGAGGTCGAGGCCGGGCTCGCGCTCGGGCTGCTGCCGCGCGACGCCCGCCTGGAGGTCGCCCGGCGGGCGGCGGCCGACGCCCTGCTGCCGGGCCTCGACCAGACCAGGACCGTGGGCCTCGTCACACTGCCGGGCGCGTTCGTCGGGATGCTGCTCGGCGGGGCGTCACCGCTGCACGCGGGGGCCGTGCAGCTGTTCGTGCTGGTCGCGCTGATGGCCGTGCAGGCCGTGGCGGTCGCCGTGGTGCTGGAGCTGGTCGCGCGGGGCCTGCTGCGCCGGGACGGGGCCGAGAGGGACGCCGGGCGACGCGGGAGCGCGAGGGGCGGGGCGGCCGGGCCCGGCGGGCGGCTGTGGGGGTTCCGGCGGAGGTCGCGTACCCTGGACGGAGCAGAAGGGGAGTAGCTCTTCGCCGGACCGTCGACATACTGCGGGGCCTCGTGCCCGGCCGGCGCCCGGAGGCGGGCCTCGTCAGAGGACCGCCAGCGAGACCTTCGGCACCAGCAGAATCCATGTACCCATGGCTCTGCCGTGCCGAAGCGACCCCTGAAACGCGCAGGCGCGCGAGCGAAGGTCTCTCGGTACGGCGGTGGCCCGAACCGATTGAGGAATCCAGCCCGTGCTGAGCTTCACGATCATGGCGATCACCTTCGGTGTCGTCTTCCTCGCCGAACTCCCCGACAAGACCGCCCTCGCCGGCCTCATGCTGGGCACCCGCTACCGCGCCTCCTACGTCTTCGCGGGTGTCGCCGCCGCCTTCGCCGTCCACGTCGCGCTCGCCGTCGCCGCCGGCAGCGTCCTCACCCTGCTGCCGCACCGCCTGGTGCAGGCGTTCGTCGGCGTGCTGTTCCTCGCGGGCGCGGCGATGCTGCTGCTGAAGAAGGACGACGACGAGGAAGAGAAGATCAAGGCGCCCGCCGACCAGTCGTTCTGGAAGGTCTCCGGGGCGGGCTTCATGCTGATCCTCGTCGCCGAGTTCGGCGACCTGACGCAGATCATGACCGCGAATCTCGCCGCCCGCTACGACAACCCGCTCTCCGTCGGCCTCGGCGCGGTCCTCGCCCTGTGGGCGGTCGCCGGAATCGGCATCGTCGGCGGGCGGACGCTGATGAAGTACGTGCCGCTGCGGCTCATCACGAAGGTCGCGGCCTGCCTGATGCTGGCCCTCGCGGGCTTCAGCCTGTACGAGGCCGTGATGGGCTGAGCCGGGCGTACGGACGTACGGGGGCGTACGACGGTGACCGGCGGGCGCGAGTGGCGTCCGCCGGTACGGCGCCGGACCGACTGGCCGGGTACCGGGCCGGCCGGGTGCCGTGCCGGCCTGGTCAGGGGCCGTGCGCGCCTGGGCGGGGGCCCGCCCGGTCGGGGCGCCCGGCCGGTGGCTCAGGCCGTGGCGGTCAGGCGGATCGACCCGTCGGCGCCCGCCTCCACGCGCAGCCGCGTCAGGTCCTCCACGTGCAGGTCAGGGGCGTACGCCGCCGCGCGCGGTCCCACGCCCACGACCCGCATACCGGCGGCCCGCCCGGCCGTGACACCGGCCTCCGAGTCCTCGAACACCACGCACTCCCCGGGCGTGAAACCCAGTTCCGCCGCGCCCTTCAGGAAGCCCTCCGGGTCCGGCTTGCTGGCGCTCACGCACTCGGCCGTCACCCGCACCTGCGGCATCGGCAGCCCCGCCGCGCCCATCCGGGCCGCCGCGAGCGGGGCGTCCGCCGACGTGACCAGGGCGTGCGGCAGCGCCGCGATCGACGCCAGGAACGCGGGCGCGCCGGGCACGGGCACCACGCCGTCGAGGTCGGCGGTCTCCTCCGCGAGCAGCTCGCGGTTCTCCGCGTGGTTCAGCTCCATCGGGCGGTCCGGGAGGAGGATCGCCATCGTGGCGTACCCCTGGCGGCCGTGCACCACCTTCATCGCCTCGTCCGGGTCCAGCCCGTGGCGCAGCGCCCACCGCCGCCAGACGCGCTCCACCACCGCGTCCGAGTTCACGAGCGTGCCGTCCATGTCGAGCAGCAGCGCACGGGCGGTCAGGGTGGCGGGGGCGGAAGCGGTGGCCGGCATGGCACTCCAGACGCGGGAAGGCAAACGAAGTGGGCCCGCCCGCCGGTCAGGGAATACGGGCGGGACCACTTTGTTTTTGTACGATACAAAACAAAGGGCGTGCGGCGCCACCCGGCCCCCTGTGACACATCTCCCGGCGGCGCGGGCGGCGGCTCAGCGTGGCTCAGCGGCCGCTCGTCTCGCCCTCCAGCGCCGCCCTGGTGGCCGGGCCGTACACGCCGGGAGCGTCGCCGGTGATGCCGCGCCGCTGCTGGTACTTGGCGACGGCCCGCTCCACGTTCTTGTCGTAGCGGCCGTGCATGGCGCTGTCGTAGACGCCGATCTCCCGCAGCCGCGTCTGGAGTTCCCGCACCTCCTCGCCCTCGTCGCCCCGGCTCAGCGTCGAGCCGCTCACCTGCCCGGTCTCCCGGGTGGGGCTCGGGGCCTCCGAGCGGGGCCGTACCGACGCGGTCACCCGCACCTCGGTCGCCTCCGGCCGGGCCGGGCTCGCCGAGGTGCTCGACGTGGACGGCGACGGCTCCTCGGCGGCGGACGGCGACGCGGACTCCTCCGGCGAGGCGCTGGTCCCGGTGCTGGTCCCGGTGCTCGTGCTCGTGCTCGTGCTCGGCGACGGCGTGCCGCTCTCGTCCGCCGACGGCCACGGGGGCGCGCTCAGGTTCGGGTCCGGCGCCACCCGGTCGGACGTCTCCTCGCCGTCGAACAGGCCGCTCGCGAACGCCGCCGTGCCGATCACCGCGACGACCGCCGCCACCGCCGCGACCACCACGCCCGGCCGTTTCCGCCCGCCCTGCTGCCGCCGCGACCGGCGCGGGCCGGGCGTCACGTCCAACGCGCCCGTGCCGTCCTCGCCCGCGTCCCCGTCCAGCGGGGCGTACGTGGCGTGTGCGTCGTACGGGGCGTGGGGGCCGTTCGGGGCGTGGGGGCCGTTCGGGGGGTGGGGGCCGTTCGGGGGGTGCGCGAGGTGCGGATCGTGTACGACGCCGGGCGCCGCGACCGGCGGCTGCGGGCCCGCCGCCGCGCCCGCCGCGAGGGCCGCGCCCAGGTACAGCGGCGCCGTCGTCTCCACGTCCGGGTCCTGCTGACGGCCGTCCCGCGCGGGCGGTTCCTCCAGAGGCAGCGGCACTCCTGCGGTCACCCCGCCGCCCTGAGCCGGTACGCGCGGGTCCTGGCCGGCCGGTGTCCGGGGGTCGGGTGCCTGGCCGGGCGGTGCGTGGCCGGGCGGGGCCTGCGGGGCCTGCGGGGCGGGAGGCTGTCCCGTGCGGGCCTCGGGGGCCGGGCCGCCCGGCACCTGGCCGGTCGGCTCCCGGGGCGTCTGCGCCTGCGGGCCGGGGCCTGTGCCGTACGTGCCGGAGGAGCCCTCGGCGTGCGTGCCGGGGGAGCCCTCGGTCTGCGGCGCCGGGCCCGTGCCGTACCCGTCGGGGGTGGCGGGGGCCTGTGGTGCCTGGGCGTGCGGGGCCGGGCCCGTGCCGTACCCGTCGGGGGCGGCCGGGGCCGTACCGGATGCGTCGGGACCGGACGGGGGCTGGAGGTTCACGTACGGGCGAATCCGCAGTGGCTCGAAAGCGCCCTGCCCCGGCCCGGTGCCCCGCACCCCGCCGCAGGCGCATCCCGCGCCCCGGGGCCCCGCGGGCGTGCCGCACTCAGGACAGACCATTCCGGCCACTGTGGGTCCCTCCCCTAGAGGTCCTGCTGACTGAATACCGCCCCCATGAACTGGCAGCGATTATGCAGCCCGGACGTGATCTGCCCAACATCCGGAACCGGTCTCGGCAGGCCATAACGGGGCACACCGCCCACGATGGATGGGGAAACAGTGAGGGAGGCGCCCATGACGCGGCCAGTCGGCACCCCGGCCACCACCCCGCAGCCCGGAGCGGACTACAACCGGCGCACGGTCCTGGTGCCCATCGGGGCGCTGCTCCTCGGCATGCTGCTCGCCGCACTCGACCAGACCATCGTGTCCACCGCCCTGCCGACGATCGTCAGCGAACTCGGCGGCATGGACCACCTGTCGTGGGTCGTCACCGCCTACATGCTCGCCTCCACCGCCGCCACGCCCCTGTGGGGCAAGCTCGGCGACCAGTACGGGCGCAAGAAACTCTTCCAGACGGCCATCGTCATCTTCCTGCTCGGCTCCGTGCTGTGCGGCGTCGCGCAGGACATGCCGCAGCTCATCGCCTACCGCGCCGTCCAGGGCCTGGGCGGCGGCGGGCTGATGGTGCTGTCCATGGCGATCGTCGGCGACCTCGTCCCGCCCCGCGACCGGGGCCGCTACCAGGGCGTCTTCGGCGCGGTCTTCGGCGCGACCAGCGTCCTCGGGCCGCTCCTCGGCGGTGTCTTCACCGAGCACCTGACCTGGCGGTGGGTCTTCTACATCAACGTGCCCGTCGGGATCGTCGCCCTCTTCGTCATCGCCGCCGCCCTGCACATCCCCGTCCACCGCACCCCGCACCGCATCGACTACGCCGGCACGTTCCTGATCGCCTCCGTCGCCACCTGCCTGGTCCTCGTCGCGTCCCTCGGCGGTACCACCTGGGCGTGGGGCGACGCCCGGATCATCGGCCTCGCCGTCCTCGGCGTGATCCTGCTCGTGCTGTTCGTCCGCGTCGAGCGGCGCGCCGCCGAGCCCGTGCTGCCGCTGCGGCTGTTCCGCATCCGCACGTTCACGCTCGTCTCGGCCATCAGCTTCGTCATCGGCTTCGCGATGTTCGGCGCCATGACCTACCTGCCGACCTTCCTCCAGGTCGTCCAGCACGTCAGCCCCACCATGTCCGGCGTCCACATGCTCCCGATGGTCGCGGGCATGCTGCTCACCTCCACCGTCTCCGGGCAGATCGTCAGCCGCACCGGCCGCTGGAAGGTCTTCCCCGTCGCCGGCACGGCCATCACCACCGTGGGCCTGCTCCTCCTGCACCGGATGGAGACGACCAGCCCCACCTGGGAGATGAGCCTGTACTTCTTCGTCTTCGGCGCCGGACTCGGCCTCGTCATGCAGGTCCTCGTGCTGGTCGCGCAGAACGCCGTCGGCTACGAGGACCTGGGCGTCGCCACCTCCGGCGCCACGTTCTTCCGCTCCATCGGCGCCTCCTTCGGTGTCGCGGTCTTCGGCACGATCTTCACCAGCCGCCTCACCGGAAAGCTGGAAGAGTCGCTTTCCGGCCAGGACCTGCCGCCCGGCGCCGGCCCGGACGCGGTCGCCGCCGACCCGCGCGCCATCGCCGAGCTGCCGCCCGCCCTGCGCCCACCCGCGCTGGAGGCGTACTCCACATCCATCACGGACGTCTTCCTGTACGCGTCACCGATCGTCCTGCTGGCGTTCGCCATCGCCTGGCTGCTGCGCGAGGACCCGCTGCGCGGCTCGGTCACCGCGCCCGACCCGAGCGAGACCCTCGCCTCCAACCCCGTCCAGCGGTCCTCGTACGACGAGGTGGCCCGCGCCCTGTCCGTGCTCGGCTCCCGCGAGGGCCGCAAGGCCGTGTACGAGAAGATCACCGCCCGGGCGGGCCTCGACCTGCTGCCCGCGTCCAGCTGGCTGGTGCTGCGCATCCGCCGCCACGGCACCGTGGAGCCCGCGCGCCTCGCGGAGGCCACGAACGTGCCGCTCCGCGCGGTCACGGAGGCGTCCCGGGAGGTCGAGGCGCGGGGCCTGGCCCGCCGCGAGGGCCTTCATCTGATGCTGACCGACGACGGCGTGGAGGTGGCGGCCCGGCTGGCGCACGCCCGCGAGGAGTCGCTGGCCGAGCTGCTGGGCGACTGGTGGGGGCCCGACCGGCCGACCGACCTCATCCAGCTGGTGGAGGAGCTGACCGCCGAGCTGTGCGGCTCGGAGCGGGAACGCCCCGGGCACGAGCCGCCGCGCCGGGACCACCGGGCCTGAGCGGCCGGGGCGGGGGAGGGAGACGGCCGGGCCGAGGGGGAGGGGCGGCGGGCGCTCAGGCGCCCGGGACCAGCTCCTTGCCGTACCAGATCTCCATGTACGGGCCCTCGCAGTACGCCGGGATCTCCCGGTAGCCGTTGCGCGTGTACAGGGCGCGGGCCTCCACCAGGTCCAGGCGCGTGTTCAGCACCATGCGCCGCGCACCCAGCTCCACGGCCGCATCCTCCAGCGCGGCCAGCAGCGTCCCGGCACCGCCCGTGCCCCGGAAGGCGTGCCGTACGAACACGCGGGTCAGCTCCGCCCGCTCCGCGTCCAGCATCAGCACCCCGCCGCACCCCGCGGCCTTACCGTCGTACCGGCCCACCAGGAACTGCCCGGTCGGCGGCTCCAGGGCCTCCACGCCGTCCCCGGCCAGCCCCTCGTCCACCTCCTGGGAGGTGGCGGGGCGGCGCCAGTAGCGGCTGGCCACGTCCTCGTAGTAGTCGCGGCGCAGCGCGGTCGCGTCGTCCGTGTCGTACCGCTCCGGGCGTATGTCCCAGCTGGTCGTCCGGTTCGCCGTCGGCATGGCCTCAGGACACCACCCGGGCGATGAGCAGGCCGTCGTAGCCCTTCACGCCGACCGTCTGGAACGCCGTCGCGTCCAGCCGGGGGTCGCGCGCCACGAGGTCGAACATCTCGCGGGTGGCGACGATCGCCTCGTCCGACGACTCCTCGTCCGTGATCGCGCCGCCGCGCACCACGTTGTCCACCACGATCACACTGCCCGGGCGGGTCAGGCGCAGCGCCCACTCGATGTAGTGCGGGTTGTTCTTCTTGTCCGCGTCGATGAAGACCAGGTCGAAGGGGCCGACGCCCTCCGCCTCCAGCTTCGGCAGCGAGTCGAGGGCGGCGCCCGTACGGACCTCCGCCACCTGGTCGAGGCCCGCGCGGGCCAGGTTGAGCCGGGCGACCTCGGCGTGCGCGGGGTCGGACTCCAGCGAGATCAGCTTCCCGTCCGGCGGGAGGGCCCGGCCCAGCCAGATGGTGCTGTACCCGCCGAGCGTGCCGACCTCCAGGATCGTGCGGGCGCCCTGGACACGGGCGAGAAGGTGCAGCAGCTTGCCCTGGTTGGGGGCGACGGCGATCTTCGGGAGGCCCGCCTCGTCGCTCGCGGCGAGCGCGGCGGTCAGCGCCTCGTCGGCGGGGGCGAGCTGGTCGGTGAGATAGGCGTCGACGGCGGTCCAGCGGGCGGCCTGGTCCTCGGTGCTGTGGTTTCGCTGAGTCATGGTCAGGAACGTAGTCGAGAAGTGCCGCGAAAGCGGGCGGGTTTGCGCGCGGGCACGGCGAAGCCCCCGGTGAGCGTACTCACCAGGGGCTTTCGGGCCGTGGCTCACCGCCGCGCGGGGGCGGGCCGGGCGGCTCAGTACCAGTGGTTGTTCTGCCAGAACTCCCAGGCGCCGCACGGGCTGCCGTAGCGGTCGTTCATGTAGTCGAGACCCCACTCGATCTGCGTGGCCGGGTTGGTCTTCCAGTCCGAGCCCGCGGACGCCATCTTCGACGCGGGCAGGGCCTGGACCAGGCCGTACGCGCCGGACGAGGCGTTGGTCGCGGTGTGGTCCCAGCCCGACTCGTGCTCCACGATCTTGCTGAAGCACTGGTACTGGCCGGCCGGGACCATCTTCTTGGCGACGGCCTGGGCCGAGGTGGGCGCGGCGGCCGAGGCCGGCGCCGTCACCGCCATGACCGCACCCGAGGCGCCCAGCAGCACGGTGGCTGCGGCGACGGCGGACTTGTTGCGGGCGGAGAAACGGCTGGAGATGGAGCGGAACACGTAAGAGACCTCACGTCGGGGACAGGGCTGGCGCAGGCATGCCTGAACCAGGACCCGGGGAGACCCGGTGTGGCTCGGAGGCTTGCCATGGGGCACGTGGCGGCCGGACCGCGAGGCGGTCGCGCTGCCGTCGGTGCCCGGCGACGTCATCCACCAAAGCAGGGCCGCCCAGCCCTGGCAACGCCCCCCATGTACGAGGCGCGACCGGAGACGCCGCCCTGCCGGGCGCCCGCGCCGGACGGTGTCAGCGCAGGTCGCCGCGGGCGAACGGGGGGCCCTCCGCCGGCCCTGCGGGCCTACTAAGCGGGGACGTATGTGACGTGGGTCCTGTGGGGCGCCTCACCCCGGAATGCCCCGGATGAGGCTTTTCGCCGCCTTCGAATGTGACCTGGGCCTCGAACGCCGCCCGTCGAGTCGCACGCCGGAGCGCCTTCAGGACCGTCGATCCGATGGTCAGCGTCAGCACCACCGTCAGCGCCGCCCGCCCCAGGTCCCAGCCCATGGAGGTCGCCAGGCAGTACGCGGCGAACCGCACCAGGTTCTCGTGGACCGGCTCGCCCGCGTGGAACGCGATCCCGCTGGACCCCTCCGGCAGCGCCAGCACCCACCCCTGGAGGTTCATCGCCGTCCCGTACGCGAACGACGCCACCGCCCCGTACGCGGCGAGCATCAGCAGCTCGCCCCGGCCCCGCAGCCGCACCGGCCCCGGCAGCAGTCCGGCGCCCATCGTGAACCACGCCATCGACAGCATCTGGTACGGCATCCACGGCCCGACCCCGCCGGTCAGCAGCGCCGACGCGAACATCGTCACCGCGCCCAGCACGAACCCGAAGCCCGGCCCCAGCACCCGGCCGCTCAGCACCATCAGGAAGAACATGGGCTCCAGGCCCGCCGTCCCCGCGCCCAGCGGCCGCAGCGCCGCGCCCGCCGCCGCCAGCACCCCCAGCATCGCGACGGCCTTCGCGTCCAGGCCCGAGTCGGCGATCGTCGCCACGACCACCCCGACGAGCAGCGGCAGCAGCCCCGCGAACAGCCAGGGCGCGACCCCGGCGTGCGCCGCAGCGAGACCGGACCCGCCGTCCGCGAGCAGCGGCCAGCCGAACGCCGCCACCCCGATGGCGCTGATCAGCACCAGCGCGGCGATCGCGCGCGGCCCCAGCCGCACGGGCCGGGCGTGCCCCGCCGCCGTCCGGGCCCTCCCCGCCCGGGTCCCCGCCGTCCCGGCCTTCCGCTCCCGCGCGGTCACAGGGCCGCCTCCACCTGGGCGACGGTCAGCCACGGCTGCGGGGCCAGCACCTTCGCCACCTGCGGGGCGAACGCGGGGGACGACACGACCACCTCGTGCGTCGGCCCGTCCGCGACGACCTCGCCCTCCGCGAGGATCACCACCCGGTGCGCCAGCTCCGCCGCCAGCTCCACGTCGTGCGTGGCCATCACGATGGCGTGCCCCTCCGCCGCGAGGCGCCGCAGCACCTCCACGAGCCGCGCCTTCGCCGCGTAGTCCAGGCCCCGCGTCGGCTCGTCGAGCAGCAGCAGCCGGGGCCGCCCGGTCAGCACGACCGCCAGGGCCAGGGCGAGCCGCTGCCCCTCCGACAGGTCGCGCGGATGCGTGTCGCCCGGTACGCCCGGCAGCAGCCCGGCCACCAGGGCGCGGCAGGTGCCCGGCTCGGCCCCCGCGTCCCCGTCGGCCGCCGCGCACTCGGCGGCGACCGTGTCCGCGTACAGCAGGTCGCGCGGCTCCTGCGGGACGAGGCCCACCTCGCGGATCAGCTCGGCGGGCGGGGTGCGGTGCGGGACGCGGCCCGCCACGAGGACGCGGCCGGACGTCGGGGCGACCATGCCGACGAGCGCGCCGAGCAGGGTGGACTTGCCCGCGCCGTTACGGCCCATGAGCGCCACGGTCTCGCCGGGCCGCACGCCCAGGCCGACGCCCCGCAGCGCCTCGACGCGCCCGCGCGTGACGACGAGGCCGTCCACGCGGGCGATGTCCGGGCCGGCGGGGCCGACGGGGGCGGGTGCCGCGTCGTTCGTACGGCGGCGGAGCGGCCACCAGGACGTACGCGGCCTCGACGGCTCCGGGCTCGGTGCCGCGCCCGCCTCCGCCTTCGCCCCCGGGCCCGCTTGCTCTGCGGGGCCCGGGTGCGCGGCGCCCCGCACCGGCTCCAGTCCCGTGAGGCGCTCCCGGAGCGGGGCGGCACGGCGGCGGGCCTCGCGGACGGTGAGGGCGGGCGGGGTCCACCCGGCCAGCCGCGACAGGCCGACCACCGGCGGGTACACGGGCGACACCCGCATCACCTCCGCCGGTTCGCCCACCACCAGCGGCGCGCCCGGCTCCCGCAGCAGCACCACCCGGTCCGCGTACTGCACCACCCGCTCCAGCCGGTGCTCGGCCATCAGCACGGTCGTGCCCAGGTCGTGCACCAGCCGCTGGAGGACGGCCAGCACCTCCTCGGCGGCGGCCGGGTCCAGCGCGGACGTCGGCTCGTCCAGCACCAGGACCCTCGGGTGCGTGGTGAGGACCGAGCCGATGGCCACGCGCTGGCGCTGCCCGCCCGACAGGGTCGCGACGGGCCGGTCCCGCAGCGGCGCGAGGCCCAGCAGGTCGAGGGTCTCCTCGACGCGCCGCCGCATCACCTCGGGCGGCAGGCCCAGCGACTCCATGCCGTACGCGAGCTCGTCCTCGACCACGTCGGTGACGAAGTGCGCGGCCGGGTCCTGGCCCACGGTGCCCACCACGTCGGCCAGTTCGCGCGGCCGGTGCGTGCGGGTGTCCCGCCCGCCGACCGTGACGCGGCCCCGCAGCGTGCCGCCCGTGAAGTGCGGGACGAGCCCGGAAACGGCGCCCAGCAGCGTGGACTTGCCGACGCCCGACGGGCCGACGAGCAGGACCAGTTCGCCCTCCGGCACGTGCAGGTCCACGTCCCGTACGGTCGGCTCGGCGGAGTCCTCGTAGGTCACCGTGACGTTCTCGAACCGGATCACCGGTGCTCCTCGCGGTCTTCGGCAGCGGTCTCAGCGGTCCGCGCGGCCTTCGGTACGGGCGCCACGAACGCGGGCAGCAGCCCCACCAGTACGGACAGGGCGGGCCACAGGGGCAGTCCGGGCGCCACCAGCGGAGTCACCCCGGGCCGCAGCGCCTCCCCGGCGGGCCCCGTGGACGCCCACACGACGAGCGCGGCGACCGCGATGCCCGACCCGGCGACCAGCCAGGTGCGCGGCCCCCACCGGTCGGGCCGGTAGCGGGTGCGGGGCGTGCGGCGGCCACCCAGCCACAGCCCGCCGAGCGCCGCCGCGACGCCCCCGGCGAGCAGCGGCACCCCGTACCCGGCGCCCTCCACGGCGAGCAGCCCGTACGTGCCCGCGCACACCCCGAGCAGCCCGCCCAGCGTCAGCGCGGTCGTCGTGTGCCGTACGGCGGCCGGGACGGCGGCCGTACGCCCGTACCCGCGCGCGTCCATCGACGCGGCCACCGCCACCGACCGCTCCAGCGCGCCCTCCAGCACCGGAAGCCCGATCTGGAGGACCGCCCGCACCCCGCCCGTGGGCCGCCCGCGCAGCCGCCGCGCGGTGCGCAGCCGGGCCACGTCGGCGACCAGGTTCGGCGCGAACGTCGTCGCGACCACCACGGCGACCCCCGCCTCGTACAGCGCGCCCGGCAGCGACTTGAGCAGCCGCGCCGGGTTGGCGAGGGCGTTCGCTGCGCCCACGCACACGAGCATCGCCGCCAGCTTCGCCCCGTCGTACAGGGCGAACACGAGCTGCTCGGCGGTGACCCGGCCGCCGATCCTGATGCCCCGCGCCCAGTCCGGCAGCGGCACCTCGGGCAGTGTCACCAGCACGTGCGCGCCGGGGATCGGCGAGCCGAGCAGCGTGGAGAACAGCACCCGGATCACCAGGACGGCCAGGCCCAGCTTGAGGAACGCCCCGTAGGAGCGGGCCCAGGGCGCGTCGGTGCGGCGCGCGGCGACCACGTACCCGGCGACGCCGACGACCAGGCCGAGCAGCAGCGGGTTCGTGGTGCGGGACGCGGCGACGGCCAGGCCGAGCGCCCACAGCCACCAGGCGCCCGCGTGCACGGCGTTGGAGCGGTGCGCCTCGGGAGCCCGCAGTCTCATCGCCGGCCGCGCCGCCGGGCCCGTACGAGGGCGGCGGCGCCGAGCGCCACGACGGCGGCGGCCCCGGCGTACAGGCCGAGCGCGGGGGCGTTCCCGCCGTTCCCCCCGGTCTGGCCGGATGCGGCTCCGGGCGTGGCCGTGGTGGCGGACGTGGCCGGTGTGGTGGCCGGGGTGTCCACCTGCTCGCCGCAGCCCTCCTTCGGGTAACCGGCGATGGCGCACAGCAGGGCCTGGCTGTTGTAGCGCAGCGGCGCGGCCACGGCGGCCAGCGCCTCCGCGCCGGTCGCGTCGGGCGCCACGCGCGCGCAGGCGGTGCGCTGGGCGGGCGGCGTCCCGCCGGGCGGGGCGTCGGCGGGGGTGCCGAAGTCCAGGACGAGCGCCACCCGCTTGGTGCCCTCACGGGTCGGGGTGCCCGCGCAGATCGCGGCGAAGTCGGGCGCGCGGCGCGGCCGGTCGGCGTCCTGGCTGTCGGCGCTGACCGCGAACCGGTAGCCGTGGACGGCGCCGTCGGCGGGCCGGATGGTCGCCGGGCCCTGCGTGGCGTACGCCCAGGAGCCGCCCGCGCCGCCCTCCCAGAACGACCAGTACCGGTACCCGGCGGCGTGCGCGGTGCCCGACGCGGCCGGTACGCCGACGAGCACGGCGAGGCACGCGGCGGCCACGAGCGCGCCGAACCGGCGGTACGCGCGCGTGGAGCGGCCGGTCGCGGCCGCCGGGCGGGCGGAGGTGTGGGTCACGGCCGGGCGGGCGGGAGCGCCGGTCACGGCTTCCGCTTCCCGCGCCCGCTCAGCAGGAACCCGACGCCGATGCCCGCGACGAGGAACACCGCGACGAGCAGCCAGACCGGGAAGCCGGACTCCTCCTGCTCCTCCTCGGCCTTCTCCTGCCCGGTGTCGGGTGTCGACGCGGGCTCGGGGCCGGTCGCGTTCAGCTGCTGGACGAGGTCGGCGCCGCCGAAGTCGCGCGGGTCGCCGCCGGCCGTGTGCGCGGCGAGGATCAGCTGCGCGTACGCGGCGGGGCCGCTCTCCTTCGCCCACGCGGCGCTGTTCTTCTCCAGCCAGGCGAGCCCCGCGTCGGCGGCCTCGCGGTGCCCGGCGGCGGCGAGGGCCAGCACGGCGTCGGCGGTGTTGCCGACGTCGGGCTGGTCGGCGGGGGCGGTCGTGCCGGGCATGGGCGGCAGGTCCAGGTGGCCGCTCTTCACGAGGGTGGCCGCCAGGTACGCGGCGCCGTTGCGGGCGGCCCGCTCGGCGGTCGGCTCGGCCGTGTCCACGCAGGAGGGCTTCTGGTCCGGGGTGACACCGCGCACCAGCAGGTGCTTGCCGAGCCCGGCGAGGACGGCGGCCGCGGTGGCGTCGCCGTTGGCGCGCAGGGTGCCGTCCTTCTCCGGCTGGTAGGCGAAGGCGCCGCCGCCCGGCTTCGCGGTGCAGGGCAGCGTGAACGTGAGCAGCGCGTCGTACGGGCTCTTGCCGGTGGCCGTACGGAACTCGCCGGGCCGCTCACCGGTTCCGGCGAGGGCGCTGATCACGAGGGACGTGGAGTTGGCGTCGCTGGGGAAGCCCGGGTTGTAGCCCCAGCCGCCGTCCTCGTTCTGGACCTGCTTCAGCCAGGCGACGGCGTCCTGGCGGGCCTTGTCGGTCTTCTCCTCGTGGCTGTCCACGCCCTTCAGCGCGTGCAGGGCGACGGCGGTGGCGTTCGTGTCGAGGGGCAGGTCGTCGGGGCACGGCCCGGACGTGTCGGCGCGGAAGGACGGGAAGCCGCCGTTCGCGCACTGCTGGCCGAGGAGCCACCCCACGGCCTGCGCGGCGGGCTCGACGCCGGTCGACTGCTGGGCGAGGAACGCCAGCGACTGCCGCCACACTCCGTCGTACGTGGGGTCCTTCGTGCCGTACAGCCCGGCGGGGACGGTGGGCGCGGCGGGCGACGACGGCGCGGCGGGCGCGGAGGCCGCGGGGGAAGTCACGGGGGGCGCGGAGGCCGCGGGGGAGGCCGGGGCGGAGGGGGCGGAAGGCGCGGGCGACGGGGCGGCGAGCGCGGTGGGGGCCACTGCTCCCGCGCCGGCCGCGAGCAGGACGGCGGTGGCGGCGAGCGCCGTGGCGCCGCGGCGAACGGTGGTCATGGCGGGGTGCCTCTCTGGCGGGGGCCGGTGGCCGGGCACCGGCGCGCGAGGGCACCAGGCTCGGCTCCGTACTCCTCGACGGTGCCGGTCACCGGGCCGTTCCCGGGACGCGAGAGCCGGTCAGACCCGTGACGAGGCATTCCGGCTCACCGCGCGGGGCGGCTCACGGCTGCGGGGTCAGCGCCGGATTTGCACCGGCTTCCCCCCGTACGGGCATGAAGCGACGGCCACACTCTACCCGTGGGTTCACCAGCCCCCCAGGCCGTCCCGCCCCCCCTGGTCCGCCCCCGGACAGCGGCCCGCCCGACCGGACCCCCGGCCGCGCCCCTGCCTTCGCCCGGCGCGGGGAGGAGCGGCCGGGGCTACGGTTCGATGAGGCGGCAGGCCGTCTCGATGTCGGCGCGGACCTGCGCGATGGACGCCCGCCCCGACAGCCAGGAGATCAGCGCGGAGTACCAGGTGTGCTCGATCACCCGCACCGCCGCGAGCTGCTCCGGCGAGGGCCCCGGCTCCGCCAGGCGCATCGCGTCCAGGATGATCGCCGTCGTCTGCCGCGACACCGCGTCCACCTCCGCGCTCACGCTCCGGTCGGCGAACGTCAGCGCCCGCACCATCGCGTCCGCCAGCTGCGGCTCCCGCTGGAGCGCCCGGAACGCCCGCATCAGCGTCTCCGCGACCCGCTCGGCCGCGCTCTCACCGGCCGGGGGCCGCTTCCGCAGCGTCGCGTGGAGGCCGTCGAGCTGGTCCTGCATCGTCGCCACCAGCAGACGGACCTTGGAGGGGAAGTAGCGGTACAGCGTGCCGAGCGCGACCTCCGCCGCCTCCGCGACCTCCCGCATCTGCACGGCGTCGAAGCCGCCCCGGCCCGCCAGGCGCGCGCTGGCGTGGAGGATGCGGCGGCGGCGCGCCTCCTGCCGTTCGGTCAGGGGCGGCGACGCCGGCCTGCCTTCCGCTGTCATAGGTCCCCGTCGATCCGTGCGTCAACGTATCCGTGCCGTCGTGGTGTTCGGTGCCGTGGTGGTGTTCCGTGCCGTGGCGCACGACAGCCGTGCCGTGATGCGCGACAGTATGGCCCCGCCCCCGCCGTGCCCGTGGCGTGAATCACCCGTTCCGGCCCTCACAGCGGCGCTACCTGCCGGTAGATTCGAAGCTCCTCCGAGCGCCCGAGAACGATCGACAACGATCAACTCTGAAACTTGTTCTAGATTAGCGCGACCGGTTACGCTCCGCCGAAACGCAGGGATGGAAGGGGCCGCGAGTGACCGCTGAGGCCGTAGCAGCAGGCCCCCGACCGGGTGCGGCAGCCGACGCCGGACGCCCGTTGCGCATCGCGCTCCTCACGTACAAGGGAAACCCGTTCTGCGGCGGCCAGGGCGTCTACGTACGGCACCTCTCCCGTGAGCTGGCGCGCCTCGGGCACACCGTCGAGGTGATCGGCTCCCAGCCGTACCCGGTCCTCGACGCCGTCGGCGAGGGCGTCACGCTCACCGAGCTGCCCAGCCTCGACCTCTACCGGCAGCCCGACCCGTTCCGCACCCCCAAGCGCGACGAGTACCGCGACTGGATCGACGCGCTGGAAGTCGCCACCATGTGGACCGGCGGCTTCCCCGAGCCGCTGACGTTCTCCCTGCGCGCCCGGCGCCTGCTCGCCGCCCGCCGCGGCGAGTTCGACGTCGTGCACGACAACCAGACCCTCGGCTACGGGCTCCTCGCCCCGCTCGGCGCCCCCCTGGTCACCACCATCCACCACCCCATCACCGTCGACCGGCAGCTGGAGCTGGACGCCGCCGCCGACTGGAAGCGCCGCGCCTCCGTACGCCGCTGGTACGCCTTCACGCGCATGCAGAAGCGCGTCGCGCGCCGCCTGCCGTCCGTCCTCACCGTCTCCGGCTCCTCCCGCCAGGAGATCGTCGACCACCTCGGCGTCCGCCCCGACCGCGTCCACGTCGTCCCGATCGGCGCCGACACGACGCTGTGGTCCCCGGACCCGTCCGTCCCCGAGGTGCCCGGCCGGATCGTCACCACGTCCAGCGCCGACGTCCCGCTCAAGGGCCTCGTGTACCTGGTCGAGGCGCTCGCCAAGCTCCGCACCGAGATCCCCGGCGCGCACCTCGTCGTCGTCGGCAAGCGCGCCGAGGACGGGCCCGTCGCCCGTGCCATCGAGCGGTACGGCCTCGACGGCGCCGTCCGGTTCGTCAAGGGCATCAGCGACGCCGAGCTGGTGGACCTGGTGCGCGGCGCGCAGGTCGCCTGCGTGCCCTCCCTGTACGAGGGGTTCTCGCTGCCCGCCGCCGAGGCCATGGCCACCGGTACGCCCCTGGTCGCCACGACGGGCGGCGCCATCCCGGAGGTCGCCGGACCCGACGGCGAGACGTGCCTGGCCGTGCCGCCCGGCGACGCGGGCGCCCTGGCCGCCGCGCTCGGCCGCCTCCTCGGCCCCGACGGCGCCGGCCTGCGCGCCCGCCTCGGCGCCGCCGGACGCGCCCGCGTCCTGGACCGCTTCACCTGGGCCCGCGCCGCGCAGGGCACCGCCGACCGCTACCGCGAGGCGCTCGCCGCGCACGGAGCGCGCCGATGACGGCCGCGCACGGTGCCCGCCCGCGCCCGGCCGCCGCGCACGGGGCCCGCCGATGACGACGACGGCCGCCGTCCCCCTCGTATCCCCGCCCACCGCCACGGACCGTGAAAGCAGGCCCCGCACGTGCTGACCGTCGACTTCACCCGCTTCCCGCTCGCCCCCGGCGACCGCGTGCTCGACCTGGGCTGCGGCGCCGGACGGCACGCGTTCGAGTGCTACCGGCGCGGCGCGCGGGTCGTGGCCCTCGACCGGAACGGCGACGAGATCCGCGAGGTCGCCAAGTGGTTCGCCGCCATGAAGGAGGCCGGCGAGGCCCCGGCGGGCGCCACCGCCACCGCGATGGAGGGCGACGCCCTCAACCTGCCGTTCCCCGACGCCTCGTTCGACGTGGTGATCATCTCCGAGGTGATGGAGCACATCCCCGACGACAAGGGCGTCCTCGCCGAGATGGTCCGCGTCCTCAAGCCGGGCGGCCGCATCGCCGTCACCGTCCCCCGCTACGGCCCCGAGAAGGTCTGCTGGGCGCTGTCCGACGCGTACCACGAGGTCGAGGGCGGCCACATCCGCATCTACAAGACCGACGAGCTGCTCGCCAAGGTCCGCGAGGCCGGACTGCGCCCGTACGGCACCCACCACGCGCACGCCCTGCACTCCCCGTACTGGTGGCTGAAGTGCGCGTTCGGCGTGGACAACGACAAGGCGCTGCCCGTCCGCGCGTACCACAAGCTCCTCGTCTGGGACATCATGAAGAAGCCGCTCGCCACCCGCGTCGCCGAGCGGGCGCTCAACCCGGTCCTCGGCAAGAGCTTCGTCGTGTACGCGACCAAGCCCCACCTCCCGGCGGACGCCGCGCTGTGATGCGGCCCGAGCGCACCGAACACCTCACCCTGCCCGGCGTGCTGACCGCCGGGCAGGCCGCCGAGACCGTCGCGGGCATCCTCGCCGCCCAGCGCGACGACGGCGCCATACCCTGGTTCCGCGGCCACCACCTCGACCCGTGGGACCACACCGAGGCCGCCATGGCCCTCGACACCGCAGGGGAACACGAGGCCGCCGCCCGCGCGTACGAGTGGCTCGCCCGCCACCAGAACGCCGACGGCTCCTGGTACGCCGCCTACCACGACGGCGACGCCGACCGGCCGACGGACCGCGCCCGCGAGACCAACTTCTGCGCGTACCTCGCCGTCGGCGTCTGGCACCACTACCTGTCCACCGGCGACGACGCGTTCCTCGACCGGATGTGGCCCGCCGTGTACGCCGCCGTCGAGTTCGTCCTCGCCCTCCAGCAGCCCGGCGGGCAGATCGGCTGGAAGCGCGAGGAGGACGGCACGCCCGTCACGGACGCCCTGCTCACCGGCAGCTCCTCCATCCACCACGCCCTGCGCTGCGCCCTCGCCATCGCCGAGCACCGCGAGGAGCCCCAGCCCGACTGGGAGCTGGCCACCGGCGCCCTCGCCCACGCCGTCGCCCGCCACCCGGAGCGGTTCCTCGACAAGAGCCGCTACTCGATGGACTGGTACTACCCGGTCCTCGGGGGAGCCGTCACCGGCGCGGCCGCGAAGGAGCGCATCGAGAGCCGCTGGGACGAGTTCGTCGTCCCCGGCCTCGGCGTGCGGTGCGTCGTCCCCAACCCGTGGGTCACCGGCGGCGAGAGCTGCGAACTGGCCCTCGCCCTCTGGGCGATCGGCGAGTCCGACCGGGCCGTGGACATCCTGCGCTCCATCGGGCACCTGCGCGCCGAGGGCGGGCTGTACTGGACCGGGTACGTCTTCGAGGGAAACCGCGCGGTCTGGCCCGAGGAGCTCACCACCTGGACGGCCGGGTCGCTGCTCCTCGCGGTCGCCGCGCTCGGCGGCGACGAGGCCACGACGGCCGTCTTCGGCGGCGAACGCCTGCCGCGCGGCCTGGCGCCCGACTGCTGCTGAGGCCGGGCCTCCGGCGCCCGGCTGCCGCTGGGACCGGGTCTCCGGCGCCCGACCGCTGCTGAGCGCGGGACCCCGGACCCGTACGTCACCGCCCACGAGAACGGGCCCGCCCACCAGCCTTCAGGCGTGGTGGCGGGCCCGTTCTCCCGTGGTGGGCGCGGGATCAGCCGCGCTGGATGCCCGTCGTGTCCTGGAGGACACCGCGGCGGCCGTCCTGCGTCTGCGCGACCAGGGCCGCGCCGCGCTGCTCCACGGCCAGGTACCAGGTGCCCGGCGCCAGCTCCGCGATCGGGGCCGGCGAGCCGTCCTCCGCGTACAGCGGTCGGGCGACCGGCACGGCGAACCAGAACGGCGAGAAGTCACCGGCCGGGGCGCTCTGCTGGGCCGTGGCCGCAGCCCCCTGCTGCTCCGGCTGCGGCTGCGGGTGCGCACCGTCCACCGGACCCGGCTGGCCCGGCTGCTGGCCACCGGCCGGGTAGCCGTAGCCGCCCGTACCGCCCGGCTGGCCGCCGAACTGCTGGCCGCCCGGGTAGCCGTAGCCCGCGCCGCCCGTCACGCCCGGCTGGGCGCCGTACGGCTGCGGGGTCTGCGGCTTCGGGGCGCCCATCAGCGGCGCCTTCAGGGCCGGGACCAGCGGGGACGCCACCGCGCCCGCGGCGAGCGCGATCGTGGCGAGCAGGCCGAGGATCATCCCGGCGCCCGCGGAGCTCATGTCGATGATCGTCCAGAAGGCCGTCC